>NZ_JAKNJD010000013.1:0-208286 GCF_022132345.1 Butyricimonas sp. DFI.6.44
TTAGGACGCAAGATTTTCATTCTTGTAACACGGGTTCGATTCCCGTACGGACTACCGAGAAGGTAGTGGATATTTAATGGTCCGTTCGTCTAGGGGTTAGGACGCAAGATTTTCATTCTTGTAACACGGGTTCGATTCCCGTACGGACTACAAAGTTGAATTAAATTAATTTGTAGAGATGGCAAATCATCAATCATCAGAAAAAAGAATACGGCAGAGCGAGAAGAGAAAATTACATAATCGTTACTACGCTAAAACTGCTAGAAATGCCGTTAGGAAACTACGTGCGTTGACTGAGAAAGAGGCTGCAGCAGATTTGTTACCGAAAGTTTCATCTATGTTAGATAAGCTTGCGAAAAAGAATATTATCCACAAAAACAAAGCTGCAAACTTGAAATCGAAGTTGGCTTTGCACGTGAATAAGCTGTAATTTCAATAGACATAAGATATTAGGGTAATAGGTCTTGAGCTTGTTACCTTTATTTTTTATGTGTCGGGTAATCTTGAGAATTTATTCTTAAGATTTTTTTTATTTTGAAAAAAATGGTTACATTACCGGCTGTAAAGATAAGGTTATGGCTGGAGAATATATTCCTATTTCCTCGTGGGCGGAGGATGATAAGCCCCGGGAAAAGATGTTGGCGAACGGCGTCGCCACGCTTTCCACAAATGAGTTGCTCGCTATCCTGTTGCGCTCGGGAAGCGGCGGGGAGTCTGCTCTTGATCTTGCCCGGCGTATGCTGGCGGATTGCAATAATGACTTGAATACTTTGGCGCGCTTGTCCGTGACGGATTTCATGAACCGTTACAGGGGAGTGGGCATGGCAAAAGCAGCCTCGATTATCGCCGCGGTGGAGATCGGGCGGCGCAGAGCGTTGGCTGCCGCCCGAGAAGAGCCCGTGCTGACGACAAGCCGGGATCTGTATGACTATCTGCAACCGCTTATCGGGGATTTGGATCACGAGGAGTTCTGGGTGGTTACCCTTTCGAGTGCCTGTCGGATAAAGTCATGTGAACGTTTGTTCTCCGGAGGTATGGAAAACACGATTATCGATATCCGGATGGTGTTCCGGAAAGTGTTGGAAGCCAAAGCGTGTTCTATCGTTATCGCACACAACCACCCTAGCGGTAACAATCGTCCGAGTCCGCAGGATATTGCTCTGACGAAAAAGATTCAGGAAGCGGGAAGGTTGTTGGATATCATTCTGCTTGATCATATTATCGTTTGCCCCGATCGATATTATAGTTTTGCGGATAATGGGATGTTGTGAATTTTAGATTTGATGATTTTAGATTTTAGATTGAGGGCGTAAATCACTTAATTGTTATATCTTTGTGGCAGCATATTGTGCCACATTGACACTCGTTTTGTTTGTCAATGTGGCATGTTGACTTGTTGGCAGGGATTTTGCTTGAAAAAAGTAGCTTAATTTGTTTATTCATAAAAAAATATATACGATATGTCAGAAGAGAAGAGAGCGACTCACGAGGAAGAACTGGAGGAGTCACAGAATGTTGAGAATGAGGTAGAAGAAAAGTCTCACAAGAAGAAAGAGGATAAATCTTGCAAAAAGGAAGAGAGTAAATTGGAAGAGTTGGGACAAAAGCTGGCGGAGATGAATGACAAATATCTGCGGTTGTCGGCGGAATTTGATAATTACCGGAAACGTACTTTGAAAGAGAAAATGGAATTGACGAAGAGTGCCGGGGAGCAGATATTGACAAATATTCTGCCTGTGGTGGATAACTTCGAGAGAGCCTTGAAGAGTATGAGCGTGTCAAAGGATGTGGCAGCCTTGAAAGAAGGGGTGGATTTGATCTATGCTAATTTCAAGACGTTCCTAACGCAAAACGGGGTGAAGGAGATCGAGACGGACGGGGTGGATTTTAACACGGATATTCACGAGGCTGTGACCACTATTCCCGCACCGACTCCCGAATTGAAGGGGAAAGTGCTGGATTGTATCGAGAAAGGATATTATTTGAACGATAAGGTGATGCGTTTCGCGAAAGTGGTTGTAGGCGAATAAATTAAGATTGCGTGGTAATGGAAAAGAGAGATTATTATGAAGTGTTGGGCGTGTCTAAAAATGCCGATGCTACCGAAATAAAAAAAGCGTATCGCAAACTAGCATTGAAGTATCATCCGGATAAGAACCCGGGTGACAAGGAGGCGGAGGAGAAGTTCAAGGAGGCTGCCGAGGCGTACGATGTGTTGAGCAATGACGATAAAAGGCGCCGTTACGATCAGTTCGGACACGCCGGGATGGGTGGTGCCGGTGGTTTCGGAGGTGGAGGTATGAGCATGGATGATATCTTCTCTCATTTTGGGGATATCTTTAGTGGGATGGGCGGTTTTGGCGGCTTCAGCGGTTTCGGCGGGGGCGGACGTTCAGCCCGTAGGGTGAACCGGGGTACGAATCTGCGGGTGAAGGTGAAATTGAACCTGCAAGAAGTAGCTACCGGAGTTGAAAAGAAAATTAAAGTGAAAAAATACGTGGCTTGCCAGCATTGTAGCGGCACGGGTGCGAAAGACGGGAAGTCTTTCACGACTTGCTCGACCTGTAACGGTTCGGGACAGGTTACCCGGGTGCAGAATACAATTCTCGGTGCCATGCAGACGACTTCCACCTGTCCCACTTGCGAGGGTGAAGGAAAGATTATCAACGAGAAGTGTACCTATTGTAACGGAGAGGGCGTGTTGTTGTCGGAAGAGGTGATCACGATTAATATTCCGGCAGGGGTGGCAGAAGGGATGCAGCTGTCATTGGGCGGTAAAGGCAATGCTGCCCGTCGCGGAGGTGTGAATGGAGATTTGATTGTGCTGGTGGAAGAAGACGAGCATCCTGATCTGGTAAGGGACGGCAATGATTTGTTGTATAACGTGTTTATCGGTTACCCCGAAGCGGTTTTGGGAGAAACGGTAGAGATTCCGACGATAGAGGGCAAGGTGAAAGTGAAAATAGAGGCAGGAACTCAACCGGGTAAAATATTGCGTTTGCGCGGAAAAGGTTTGCCGGACGTGAACGGGTACGGGAAAGGTGACCTGTTGGCGAAGGTGAACGTGTGGATTCCGAAGAACTTGTCGAAAGACGAGAAAAAGTTAGTGGAGAAAATGAAAGAAACGACCGGATTCAAGCCCGGAAGTAATGACAAGAAAAGCATATTCTCCAAGATGAAGGATTTTTTTGAATAGAACAAATTTATGATTACACTGACACAACTGGAATATATTGTAGCCGTTGACGAGCATCGGCATTTTGCCACGGCAGCGGATAGTTGCTTCGTGACACAGCCGACGCTGAGTATGCAAATCAAAAAGTTGGAAGACGATCTCGGTGTAATCATTTTTGACAGGAGCCGACAACCGGTGGTGCCCACGGATATCGGGGCAAAACTGATCGCTCAGGCACGGACGGTTTTATCGGCGACACAAAGAATAAAAGAAATTATCAACGAGGAAAAACAGGAGGTGGCAGGCTCTTTGAAGATCGGGATTATTCCCACGTTGGCCCCCTACCTGTTACCTATTTTT
Source organism: Butyricimonas sp. DFI.6.44 (assembly GCF_022132345.1). NCBI lineage: Bacteria > Pseudomonadati > Bacteroidota > Bacteroidia > Bacteroidales > Odoribacteraceae > Butyricimonas > Butyricimonas sp. DFI.6.44. The sequence goes on from NZ_JAKNJD010000013.1 coordinate 3,536, forward strand.
ATAGGGGATTATATCCGCCGTTATCCAGCCGTGAAGGTCGAGGTTGAGGAGTTGGTATCCGAAGAGATTATCAAGCGATTGAAACGGGACACGTTGGACGCGGGTATTTTTGTTACGCCTTTCCATGACGAGAAGATCGTGGAACGCCCCGTCTTTTATGAAGAAATGATGATCTACGCTCACGCCGGTCATGAACTTTTGAAGAAGAAAGACGTAGAAATACAGGATATCGCCACTCCCGATATATGGATGCTGGGTGACGGTCATTGTTTTCGCGATCAAGTGGTGAACTTGTGCGATATGCACGACACGCAGCACAAGAACCTGCCCTTTGATTTCGAGAGCAATTCGTTGGAAACATTGATGAAGATCGTGGATAGGGAAGGCGGTTTTACTTTAATCCCGGAACTGGCATTGTTGTATATGACGGAGGAGAAAAAAAAGCAAGTTCGTTCGTTCACGACCTATAAGCCTTTGCGGGAGGTGAGCGTCATTTATTCGCGCCACTACACGAAGCAGAAGTTGATAGACCTGCTTTGCGAGGATATCAAACAGGTGGTCCCCCCGGGAATGTTGAAGAAGGAAAGAGGGAGGATCGTCGAATGGAAAAAATAAGATAAATGTAATACCCTAAGAAGATGGATAGTATCAAGAAGAGTTTTTTAGAGGCACAGCAGGTGTTGGCTGATTTTGTGGCGGATGACGAGAAGTTGAAACAGGTCGGGTTGGCAGCCGAGATATTATCCCGGATTCTGAAAAGCGGCGGTAAGGTGATTAGCTGCGGTAATGGCGGTTCCATGAGTGACGCCATGCATTTCGCGGAAGAATTTACAGGACGCTTCAGGGGTGACCGCCCGGCATTGCCTGCCGTGGCGATTTCCGACCCGACGCACTTGACGTGTGTGGCGAATGACTTCGGTTTTGATTATGTGTTTTCCCGGTACGTGGAGGCGCACGGGAAAGCGGGGGATGTCCTGCTGGCTATCAGCACGTCCGGTAATTCGGCAAATGTCGTGAATGCCGTGAATACAGCGCATGAGCGGGGAATGCTGGTGATCGGGCTGACAGGTAAGGACGGCGGTAAGATGAAGAATTTATGCGATGTGAATATTTGTGTCCCGTGGAATGGTTATTCCGACCGGATACAGGAGATTCATATCAAGATTATTCACATCTTGATAGAACAGATCGAGTTGCATTTGTTCGGTGAATAGATATAAAGGTGTATGACACATATTTTTTTTAAACGAAATAGTTATGGGAAATAAAATTAATGACCCTATCGCCCGATTGATGGGGTTGAGGTACAAGTCACATCCGTGGCATGGGTTGGATATCGGGCCGGATTTTCCGGCAGTGGTGACGGCATTTATCGAGATGGTGCCTACCGATACGGTGAAGTACGAGTTGGATAAAGTGAGCGGTTATATCAAGATTGACCGTCCGCAGAAGTATTCAAACGTGGTTCCTGCGTTGTACGGTTTTTTGCCGCAGACTTATTGCGGGGATCTGGTTGCTGACTATTGCATGGAGCAAACCCAGCGGGCGGATATACACGGTGACGGCGACCCGTTGGATATTTGCGTGTTGACAGAGAAAACGATATCCCACGGGGATATTATTGCAGAGGCTCGCCCGATCGGGGGATTCCGTATGTTGGACAAGAACGAGGCTGACGATAAGATTATCGCCGTGTTGAAACATGATGCCACGTATAGTATTTATAACGATATATCCGAGTTGCCACACGTGGTGATCGATCGTTTGAAACACTATTTCCTGACCTACAAGGATCTTCCGGGAGAAGAACGCCGCACGGAAATTACCCACGTGTATAATAAGGAAGAAGCCTACGAGGTGATTCGTAGAAGTGCGGAAGACTACAAAAATCACTTCCAAGGCTTGGAGGATATCTTGAGTCGGGTTTAAACGTGAATTGATTCTGTGATTGTCGATTGATTGATTTCGTGATTCTATAATCACCTAATCGTCAATCATAAAATCACTGAATTTTTTTATCCTCCCCACCCTTCGCGATCGAGGCTGCGATACTGTATGGCTTCGGCGATGTATTCGGGTTTTATTTTTTCACTGTGTTCCAAGTCCGCTATTGTGCGGGATAGTTTTATGATGCGGTCGTATGCTCTGGCTGATAGGCCGAAACGTTGCATAGCGATTTTCAGCAAGGCGGTGCATCTATCATCCAAAAGACAATATTTTTTCAACAGAGGTGACGTCATCTGGGCGTTGCAATATATGCCTTGATGCTCGCGGAATCGGGCAGTCTGTATTTCTCTGGCGGCAATCACCCGCTCGCGAATGGCGGCACTGGGTTCGCTTTCGGTGTTGCTGGTCATTTTATCCAGTTCGACGGGGACGACTTCGATATGTATGTCAATGCGATCAAGCAGGGGACCCGATATTTTGGACAGGTATTTATGCACGGCTCCCGGCGGACAGTTGCACTCTTTGGTGGGGTGATTGTAGTAACCGCAGGGGCAGGGGTTCATGGAAGCGATGAGCATGATATTTGCCGGGTATTCCACGCTGAATTTGGAACGACTGATGGAAATCATCCGGTCTTCCAGCGGTTGGCGTAAAACTTCCAGTACAGATCTCTGAAATTCGGGTAGTTCGTCAAGGAATAATATTCCGTTATGTGCCAGTGAAATCTCCCCGGGTTGAGGCCAAGAGCCGCCACCGACAAGAGCCACGTTCGAGATCGTGTGGTGGGGGGATCGGAAAGGACGGTTGACGATCAGGGAATTGTTGTTTTGTATTTTTCCCGCGACGGAGTGTATCTTGGTTGTTTCGAGAGCTTCTTCCGTGGTCATGGGCGGCAGGATTGTCGGTAATCTTCGGGCGAGCATGGTCTTCCCCGAACCCGGTGAGCCAATCATGATCATATTGTGTCCGCCCGCGGCGGCGATTTCCATGGCTCTTTTCACGTTCTCTTGTCCCTTAACGTCTTTGAAATCCAATAATTCGTTGTCGGAGTGCTGTTCCATGATTTTCCGGTCGAACACCGCGGGGGAGAATGATTTTTCTTTTTTCAAGAAAGCAATGACCTCGTTGATATGCCGGAAGCCATATACCTCGAAATCTTGAACAACAGCGGCCTCATTGGCATTCTGATGGGGGAGGATGATTCCTTTGAATCCTTCTTTTTTCGCGTGAATGGCAATGGGTAGTACGCCTTTTACGGCTTGCAGGCTTCCGTCAAGGGACAATTCGCCCATGATGACGTAGTGTTCCAAGTCGGCATCAGGAAGTTGTTCATTGGCAGCCAGAATACCGATACCTATCGGGAGATCGTAAGCGGAGCCTTCCTTCTTCACGTCGGCGGGAGCCATATTGATAATAACTCTTTTACCCGGGATTTTAAGTCCTATTTCCCGGAGGGCGGAATCGATGCGTTGTTGACTTTCTTTCACGGCATTGTCCGGTAATCCCACGATGATGAATTTAGCTCCCCAGAGGATGTTTACTTCTATTGTAATTGTAATAGCATTGATGCCGTACACGGCACCGCCGAATATTTTGACTAACATAACTGTCGATCTTTATTTCACATACAGGTTGGTAAGTTAGGATTATTTTACACGGAAACAAAATGGATAGGGTTATTTTTTCTCTTCGAGTTTTTCCAGTGAAACTTTTTCTCCGTCGAATTTGGCATACGTGAAATGAGTAATCCAGTCTCCCGTGTTGATATAATAGCTGGATTCCGCCAGTTGCATAAAGATGGGAAGGTGGCGATGACCGAAAATGAAGTAATCGATGTGCCGTTCCTGCAATACTTTCTTGCAATACAGCACGATCTCTTCTTTGTCATCTCCCAAGTATTCTCTCGCGTCTATTTTTCCGTTTCCTTTTAGTCGGGAGTGTGCCGACCATCTGTTTGCCAAAGCGATACCCCAGTCGGGATGAATCAGCCGGAAGCATTTTTGCAGGAAACGATTGTGGAAGGCTTTGCTGAGGAAAAGATAGCCTTTGTCATTCGGGTTGAGTCCGTCGCCGTGTCCGATAAGGAAGGATTTCCCGTTCATTTCGATTTCGAACATGGAGGTGTGCAGGATCACCCCACATTCCTTTGCCAAGTAGTCGAACGCCCAGATGTCATGATTTCCGGTAAAAAAATGAACTTTTATCCCGCTGTCGGTGAAATTGGCGAGTTCTGCCAGAAAGCGCACGTGTCCTTTGGGAACCACGTGTTTGTATTCGAACCAGAAATCGAACATATCACCCAACAGGTAGAGCTCCGAGCAAACGGGTTTTATCTTTTTCAAAAAATCCACGAGCATCAATTCCCTTTCCCGGTTATTTTTCAATAGTTTGGCACCCAAGTGTGCATCGGAGAGGAAATAAACGTTCTTACCCTGCATGATGATATGTTCGTTCTGTTTTTATTATTTCTTCAATAAAGTGTTCAAACGATCTTCCAGACGACTGCCGTACAAGTTCTTGCCGACAATCTCTTTTTTCTGGTTGATGATATAGTTTGCCGGAATATTTTTGATGTTCCAGCTTGCGGCAGCTCTGCTTTGCAAACCACCTTCATCCCATACGCAAATCCAGTTGATCTTGTTCTGTTTTATGATTTCTTCCCACAGCAATCTGTTTTTATCCAGACAGACCATGTAGATTTCAACGCCCTGTTTCTTGAATTTGTCATACACCGTTTTCATCTCCTTGATGTATTCCTGACTTTCTTTGGCGGTGATTAGCCCGAAGTCGAGCACGATATATTTATCTTTCAGGGAGAGCAATGATACCGGTTTCCCCTCTGTGTTGGGAAGAGTGATGTCCGGCAGAGAACTTTCCGAGTTGTTGATCACGGCTGCCAATTGCTGGTTGCGGATCGCTTGGGATATTTCTTTCAAATGGTTCATGATCGCTTTCGTGTATTGCGATTCCGGGTACAAAGCGGTTAATGACGATGCCACTACCTTGAAATAATGAAGGTCTTCTATCTCGTCCATGATACCGAGATTTCCTCCGATTTTCTGGTACAGGGCGTAGTAGGATGCCGGAGAGGTCGCGTGTTTGATGATAAAATCCCGGGTGAAGTTGATCTGTTTGTTTATAGCCTCCTCCCAAGCTTTGGCGTATTCTTCTCTTTGTTTGTCGTAAGCAGGCTCCTGCGGCAGCGCCTGATAGGATTTTCTCAAGGAGTCGGTCAGCGTGATCGTGCGATCGAGTTGGAAGTTTAATAATTTGATCCACAATGAATTTTCCGATCCATCTACCCAATAGTTGTTCTTGATGTCATCGAGTTTTCCACTTATTTCTATTTTTTCTTCCGGAGTGGCGATGATTGTAACCTGCTCGTTATTAGCGAATTTTAGCGCATAGAAGGTCGGTAGGTCAACATTAATCTTGAAAGTAAACTCTCCTTTCTTGTTAATTTTTGTTGAGTCTATAACTTTCCGGGAACTCACGTCAATTTGTTCCAAGTATACTTTCGTGTTGTCCGCGTCTTTGATGGCTCCGGTGATCTCGACATTCGTTTTCTTGCTGCAAGAAGCGATAAGAACTACAAATAGCCCGAATAGTAATATTTTTCTCATAGTTTGTTGGAATGATAAATAATCTACATCTATATTGAAATTCGAAAGTAATACTTTTTTTCGATTTTTTACATCAATAGAGAGAGAATTTGAATAAAAAAACCGTTAATAAATTGTTAATGCTCTGTTTTAGAGTATGTGGATTGAAATAAAGTTTTATTTTTGCAAACGATGAAACAGCAAAAAATGAATATACGCGCCCTTTTGTTATTGGTTGTTTTCCTTTTAGGGACAATCGGGGTAAATGTGAGTAAGGTGTACTGCCATCGTTGTCAGGAAACTTATTCGCGTTTGATATTCATTCCTGCTGATACGCCGTGTCCTTGTACGCACGGTTGTGTTTGTTGTCACTCGTGCCATAATATGCACAAAAAGAATTGTGATAACGCGAAACAACAGCATACATATTATAAGGTCTACGGCGAGTGGGCTGCTTCTCATTTCGAGGTGCAGTTCAGCGATATGGTGATGGAGGTGGATTCTGCCCCTGTCTTTTCCGATCGTGCTACATCTATTGTCAAATCATTTAATCCTGCCTTGACGTACACGGATAATTCTCCGCCATTGGAGTTGCTGTGTACATTCCGTTGTTGATTTATTTCTGTTCCGTGAAGAAGGAATCCCCGCGGGTCCCTTTCAGACTGGTCGTGCGTGTATGCTTGGCCGAGAAGTATTATGTGTGAATTGAAACTAAAATCAAGAGCGAAAGTAATTGTATGAGAAATCTTTTTATTATGGTGTGTTTGTTCGCGTCCTTCGGATTGCAGGCGCAAACAATTAAAGGCCGGGTTATGGAGGAAACAGCCGATGGCGAGGAACCGCTTGCCGGGGCAAACGTGTATTGGGTTGGAACGAGCAAAGGAGCCGTGACGGACGGTAACGGAGAGTTCAAGTTGAAGTGGGAGAAGGTGGGAAAGTTGGTAATCAGCTTTATCGGTTATCGGTCGGATACTATTCAAGTGAAATCGACGGATAAGTTTGTTACCTGTACGTTGCAATCCGGGGAGTTGTTGGATGAAGTGAACGTGCAAGCCCGGAAGCAAAGTACGGTGATGACGACCAATCGTCCGTTGATCGAGCAATTGATTACCGGGGAGGAATTGTGTAAAGCCGCTTGCTGTAACTTGGGCGAAAGTTTCGAGACCAATGCGTCCGTGGATGTTTCTTACGCGGATGCGGTGACGGGAGCAAAACAGATTCAGTTGCTCGGGCTGACGGGAAAATACGTGCAGATGATGACGGAGAATATGCCTAATTTTAGGGGACTTGCTTCTCTGTACGGGTTGACTTATATTCCCGGTCCTTGGATGTCGGCTATTTCCGTGTCTAAAGGTACCGGTTCGGTTATCAACGGCTACGAGTCGATGGCAGGCCAGATCAGCGTGGATTACAAGAAACCCCGTGATCCGGAATTGTTTTCGGCAAACGTGTTTACCAGTAGCGAGGGGATGTACGAGTTTAACTCTAATTTCAGTATCCGTTTCAATGATAAATGGAGCACGATGTTCCTTTTGCACGGGGACTGGATGGAGGAGCCGCACGACGGGAATAAGGACGGTTTTCTGGATATGCCCGAAAAGACACAGTATAACGTGATGAATCGTTGGGCGTACAAGGATGATTCTTGGTTCCTTCAATTCGGTGGAAAGTTTATCGACGAAACTCGTGAGGGGGGACAAACCTCGCACGGGGGACATGCCGAGCCGAATCCGACCTACGGGCTTTACAAGATAGGTATCGATACGCGTCGTTACGAGGGATTCTTGAAGTTAGGGTATCTGATGCCTCAATACGAGAACACGAGTATGGCATTGCTGCTGAATTACACGGATCACACGCAGGATTCGTATTACGGGAAGAAAATATATAACGCGGGACAAAAGAGTTTCTTCGCTAATTATATTTATCAGTCCATATTCGGGAATAATCCGGGACAGATGTACTCGGCAGGTATTAGTTTTACTTATGACAAGTATGACGAGGATTTCTGCGATCAATTGGTCGTGGCGGACGGACTCGAGGGGGTGGATGCTACTTTCAAGCGCGAGGAGCGTGTTCCGGGGGCTTTCTTCCAGTACACGGGAGAGTTTTTGGACGAGCGGTTTGTCGTGATGGCGGGTTTGCGTTATGATTATCACAATATTTTCGGTAATATCTGGACGCCCCGGGCTCATATCATGTATAAGCCGGATGAGTTCACGAATATAAAAGCTACTTTCGGACGGGGATTACGCACGGCGAATATTCTCGCGGAGAATAGCTACCTCTTGGCTTCTGCCGCTAATTTTTACGTGGAAGGTAAGTTATTGGCTAAGAATCCTCACTTGTTGGACGAGTTGAAGATGGAAGATTCTTGGAATTTCGGGGCAAACGTGAACCGGAAGTTTACTTTGTTCGGACGCACGTTGAATGTTAATCTTGATTACTATCACACGAAGTTCAACGATCAAGTGGTAGTGGATAACGAAACGACATTCGATCAGGTGAATTTCTATAATCTGGAAGGGAAGTCCTATTCCAATTGCTATCAGGCAGAGGTGAAATACGAATTGATTCCTCGTCTGGAAGCGACGGTGGCATATCGTTATAATGACGTGAAGACCACGATTAAAGGAGAGTTGAGACGTACCCCGTTTACCAGTCGTTACAAAGGTATGGTGAACTTGTCGTATTTCACGAACCTGAAAAAGTTGCAGTTCGATTTCACCACGCAGTTCAACGGTTCCGGTCGTTTACCCGAACAGGGAGGCATTGCTGATGAGTTTCGGGTTGCACCTCGTTTCGATGCATTCCAGATTATGAACGCTCAGGTGACAAAATATTTCCGCTTGTGGAGTGTTTATGCCGGATGCGAGAATATCGGCGATTTCACGCAGAAAAATCCGATCGTGAACGCTCACGATCCTTGGAGCAGTACGTTCGACTCGTCGAAAGTCTGGGGCCCTCTTCATGGACGTAAATTCTATATCGGTTTGCGTTTTGCTTTAGACCGGAAAGGATGAGATAAAAACTAAAAGATAAAAGTTGAAGACTAAAAATTGATAATAAATAAATATTTGAATATGAAAACAATGAAGATTTTATTTACGCTGGTAGTGTTCGTAATGATGGGTTTAACCGTGAATGCGCAAGCAAAAAAAGATACGACTGTTATTTTCAAGGTGGGAATCCATTGTCCTTCTTGTAAAGCGAAGTTAGACAAGAATATGCCTTTCGAGAAAGGGATAAAGGATTACAAGTTGAATATGAAGGATTCTACCGTGTTGGTGACTTATCGTATGGATAAGAACTCCTTGCCGGGATTGAAAGCGGCTATCGAAAGACATGACGTGAAAGTTCTTGCTTTGTGTGACAAAGACGGTAAAGTTATCAAATGCGACAAAGGACACAAATGTTGCAAAGAAGGTGCAAAAGCAGAGTGCAAAGGAGATTGCAGCCAATGTGACCACAAGAGCGGAAAGCATGAATGTGAAGGCAAATGTGATCATCACAAAAAAGATCAAACGTGCAAGGGAGAATGCGGTGACAATTGCTGCTCTAAAACCGGAAAGAAAGAAGATTGCTGCAAAAAGAAATAAGAGGAAGGTGTGTCGAAACACACCTTCTCGTCCGTAAGGTCTGAAAGTCCATAATGTCGTAAGGCCAAATGTACGGGTGATGTATGTATTATGATAGTGTATATCATTGCGTTATGAAATAATGGACTTTATGGACTTTAGGAGCCGAAGGCTCGACTTTATGGACTTTACAGACTAAAATAGGGTGGCAAAGCCACCCTATTTTTTATTGTTCCTGAATGAATTGATTCATTTTTTCGAAGTGACGTTCCATGTCTTGTAGAAGGCGGACTTGCACTTTTGTCCGTTGCAGGTTGTGCTCCGGGTAGGTGATCGGGTAATAATGATCACCGTCAAGGTAATCCGTCAGGAAACGTACCGCTTGCAAATAGGTCATCAGAATACATCCTTGTGCCAGTGTTTTTTTCTCTCTTAGGGTAAAGAGGTGTTTTGCCTTTTCCATGAATCCGGCAGTGAACGCCTCAAAAAATGCCATGTTGAATACCACTTCATCAAGGTTGCGGGTTTCTTCCCCGGCCGAGTTACAAGCGGAACGGATGGCATCCCCGAAATCATAATGCACGATTCCCGGCATCACGGTATCCAGATCAATCACGCATAGCGGGCGATCGTTGTGGTCGAACAAAAGATTGTTGGCTTTCGTGTCGTTATGTGTCACCCGAAGCGGAAGGAACCCGTCGTCTTTCAGCTGCTGTAATTCGAGCATTTGCTTGTCGAATTTCTTTAAATATTCGAGCAATTCTTTACTTGACTCGATTCTTTCAGGGCTGGCTTTTGCCAGTGCTTCCTTTAATTCTCGCTGGCGTCGGGGAACGTTATGGAATAAAGGAATCGTTTCCGTCAATAATCTGGCGTCAAAATCGGATATCCGGTTTTCGAATTCGCCGAACCCGATACCCACTTGATAAGCGATCTGGGAGTCCGGAATGACGTCGTAACTCTTTGAGCCTTTGATAAACAAGGAGAGAGTCCAGTAGTTCCCTTCGTAATCCTTGTGATATGCGTTTCCTTTGTCCGTGTAGAAATACGTGATGTATTTACGGGTGATATCACTCACCTTGTGCCGGATAAGACGGTTGCGAATGTGTCCGCATACCAGTTCCTTGTTCTTCACGAGTTTTGGAATATCCTTGAATACGTTGCTATTGAGCCGTTGAAGGATATATTCAACATCCTCATCTACCTTGACGAGATAAGTGTCGTTGATGTGCCCGGACCCGTAAGGCGTGGCTGACACGAATCGACCGCTGGATACGAACGTGTCGTATATCTTCTTTAGTTTATCCATGGCGTTGTTTTTTTATGTTTTCCCGTTGTTTTTTTTATTTCCCCATGTCTGTGTACAGCCCTTCCCCGTCGAATTTTTGTAGGGCATTGTTCACTAGTTCCGTGTCTTCCTTGTAAGTGACACCAAACCATTTTGCGCTGGTGTTCAGTACTTTCACTTTCACGGTCTTCTGCTTGATCAGTTCGTCTACCACGAACGGGATGTATATCTCCGATTTCGGGTTATTGCTGTTGGCATGATAAAAGTCGACAAACTGTTTTTCGATTTCTCCGAAAAGCATAGGCGTGAATCCCCAGAAATTCATGGATACCACATCGTCCTCGTGGAGGATAACACCGGAGTTCATGTCTTTGATAACCGCACCCTCACGTCCGATTTTGGTGCGTTCCGTGATGCTGGTCAGGAAGTTGTCTTTGTCCGCGGTACATACTCCCCGCGATACGGTACCGTTTTCCGACAGCGTGGCTGCTAACCGGTAACCGGCAAGGCTGAAACAGTTTTCGTCCGGATTATTTGCGATGAAATCATGCATCTTCACGAAAGCATCCCGACCGTAGAAGTCATCGGCGTTAATAGCGATAAAAGGTTCGTTGATGCTGTCTTTTGCCGACCAGATAGCGTGTGCCGTACCCCACGGTTTCTCCCGTTCGATAGGAGGCATATTTCCGGGTAGTCGATCCATTTCCTGAAAACAATACACGGTTTCCACCAGACTTTCGGCATATTTCCCCACGGCTTCTTTAAATTCTTCTTCAAAGCTGCGGCGGATGATGAAAACGATCTTGTCAAATCCGGCATGCACGGCGTCATAAATGGAGTAGTGCAATAATGTTTTTTTGTGCGGTCCCAACAACGCGAGTTGTTTCAGACTACCGAACCGGGAACCCATACCGGCTGCCATAATGAGCAGGGTGGTTTTGTTTTTCTTTGTTTCCATAAATATATTTAATTTCTTATGAATAATCTCTTGTTAGGGCAAAACTAATAAAAAGTCGGGAAAGAAGCTAGCAAGATGTATTTGTTTTTATACTTCCTCCGTGATGTCCGGTTCCGGAAGTTGAGTCGGGGCATCTTGGGTGGGCAATGCTTCTACCGAACGCAGGTGGCGTTGTATGGCACGGGTGCGTTTTCCCATGACTTCTTCAAGTTGGTTGTTTGCCGTCTGGAGATTCTTTTGAGCTTTTTCGAGCATCCCGCCGAATTTGTCAAACTCGGTTTTCACGGCGCTCAAGATACGCCATACTTCGCTGCTTCGTTTTTGGATGGCTAAGCTACGGAATCCCATTTGCAGACTATTGAGGATAGCGGCAAGCGTGGTTGGTCCCGTCACGATGACATGATACTCCTGTTGTAACTGCTCCAACAGCGAGGAACGGCGAATCACTTCCCCGTAAATGCTCTCGAAAGGAAGAAACATGATACCGAAATCGGTCGTGTGGGGCGGGTCGAGGTATTTCTCCTGGATGTCTTTTGCCATACCCCGGATGGTCTGCTCTATATTGCGGGAGGCGGTTTCTACACGTTTCGGGTCACCGCTCTCGTGGGCTTCTAATAGTTGTTCGTAGATATCTTTCGGGAATTTGGCATCCACGGGGAGATAGACGGAGTCTTCGCCGTTGTCTTTTCCCGATAGTTTTATGGCGAACTCCACCAGTTTGTCCGAGCCTCTCTTTGTTTTGACATTCGTGTCATATTGTTCCGGTGCGAGGATTTGTTCAAGAAGCATGGAGAGTTGTACTTCTCCTATTGTTCCGCGTATTTTCACGTTGCTGAGTACTCGTTTTAGTCCTCCCACGTCTTGGGCGAGGGTCTGCATTTCTCCTAATCCTTTCTGCACGCTTTCGAGTTGTTTGCTCACGAGTTCGAATGATTGACCGATGCGCTCGTGAAGTGTTTTTTGTAGTTTTTCGTCCACGGTGGCACGCATCTCTTCCAGCCGTTTTTCCGTGTTTTGCAGAAGCTCCTGTTGGCGGGTACTCAGCTCGCCCAGTTTCTCCCGTTGCAGGCGATTCGAGGCGTTCATGCTTTCGGTGAAACTTTTCTGGAACGCTTCTATGGCGGCATTTGTTTGTGTGGTGATATTTTTTAGCGCTTCCCGGTGCTCCGTGCGAAAATTGTTGAGTGATGCGGCAAGTTCTTCTCTATCCTGTCGGGAGCGGTTCTCGTCCGCTTCCCGGTTATAGCGGAATTCCTCCCGGAATGCTTTTTCCACGCGGGCTATACTCTGTTCCAGTTGAACAAAAGATTCCCGGGCATCCGTGCTCTTTCGGGTGCGGAGCAAGATTACGAGCAGTATGATATTGAGGAGTAAAAGTGCTCCCCCGGTGATATACATGAATAATTCCATATTTCTGAGCCTTTAACGGTTCAAAAATATGGAAAATTACTCAGAGTTTGGTGAACTCCTGTCGGATTTGTTCCCGCTCGTGTGGAACGAAAATCAGTGCGGTCGTGTCATACCCCCGTTTCTGTGCCCTGTGTATAAGGTCTTGCAATTTTTGGGGAGGCAGTTTCGGCGTACGGCTCACGATCCAGAGGTGGTCGCATTGTGAACTGCCGATGAGGGCTGCGCTGTAATCCTTTTCAACCTCCAGAATGTGGTAGTCCGTGTTGAAAACCAGAAAAAACGTGACTCTCAGCACCCCGGGGCGAGTGGTGTCCGGGATATGTACTCTCCCGACAATCTCTTTTTTCTCTCCCGATAGACTGTCCCGATAGCCGCATCCGATGACTTCTATGTCGCCGTCGGGTTTGACAACATAGTTGGTTGTTACTCCGACCAGCCCCCGCTCGAAAGGATGGTCAAAACGTGCAATTTCATACCATAGGCCGACATACTTTTTCAAGTCGAGTGAGTCGATTGCCCGGTTGTTAATCGTTCCGTCGGATTGCGCTGTTACTGACGTGATATTGCATCCGACAAGCAATATCGCTACTAATAATGTTTTCATAGTACGAGTTGACAGTAAGGTGTTTAGTTACTCGTGATACGTGAAGCCGGGAGGTGAGGTTAGTTTATAAGGTTTATAAAGTTCATAAAGTTTATAAAGTATTCTTTAGTCGTAAAGTCGTAAGGTCCATAAGGTTTATAAGGTCATTGACCCTAGCGGGCGCTTGGTTTACGGCAGCGATGCTGCCGATAAACTTTGTCCGAAGGACATCCGTGACCTTATGGACCTTATGGACTTTACAGACCCTTATTTATTCTTGTTCGCCAATTGCCCGCAAGCCGCATCTATATCTTTACCTTTGCTGCGGCGGACGTTGACCACGATGTTCTTGCTTTCGAGGAAGCGAACGAATTGATCCCTGTTCGCATCGGGACTGTGGCGGTAGGGTGCGTTGTCGACCTCGTTATATTCGATGATATTGATTTTCACGGGAAATTGACGACAGAATAGCGCCAGTGCTTTGGCATCCTCAAGACTGTCATTTACGCCTTTCAGTAATAGATACTCGAAAGTGGGGCGAGTCCCTGTTTTGTCAACAAAGTATTTTATCGCTTCTGCCAATTCCGGGAGCGGGTATGCTTTGTTAATCGGCATGATTTTATCCCGTGTGGCATTTATCGCGGAGTGTAGAGAAATAGCGAGGTTGAAACGTACGTTGTCATCGGCAAGGCGCCGGATACCTTCCACTATTCCCGAGGTGGATAGCGTGAGGCGGGAAGGCGACATGCCCAATCCGTCATTTCCCGTGATACGGTCTATCGCTTGCAGCACGTTGTCGTAGTTCAATAACGGTTCTCCCATTCCCATGAATACAATATTGGAAAGCGATGTGCCTCTTTCTTCCGCTAGGCGTTTGACGGCAACTACTTGGTCGTATATCTCTTCCGGCAGCAGGTTGCGGGTGAATCCCAATCCTCCCGTGGCACAAAAACTACATTTCAGTTTACATCCCACCTGTGAGGACACGCAAGCTGTCGCTTTATCCCGGCTGGGGATAAGAACAGCCTCGATCAGATTACCGTCGGGCAATGTGAATCCTAACTTTGTAGTACCGTCGCTGCTTTCTTGCCGATGAGTAAGTTTACCGGTCTGTAAAGTGAATAGTGAGGCAAGACGTTCCCGGGTTTCTTTCGACAGGTTCCTCATATCATCAAAGTTCGTAACTCCCTTTTGCCAAAGCCATTGCCATATTTGCTTTGCCCTAAATGCCTTCTCCCCGTGTTGCACGAGGATTTCTGCCAACTCCTTTTGTGTGTATGCCCGTATATTTGTTTTTTCCATGTGTATTTTGCTTGCGGTAACCTTTTATATTTTTTCAATTCCCTTTTCTGTTTGCTGTTGCAATTGGAAAATTTCTTTTTGTCGTTCGATTTCGATTCTCAGTTCTTGTTCTGAAGGCAGATAAGTTAGATACTTGGCAGCAAATAGTTGTGTATTATCATGTAACACGGAATAGCGAGCAATATCTTGACTTGTTTCGGCACAAAGAATCAAACCTATTGTAGGATTATCTCCTTCTGTTCGTTTAAGTTCATCGTACATCCTCACATACATGTCCATTTGTCCCACGTCTTGATGCGATATTTGTGTGGTTTTTAAGTCTATTAATATAAAACATTTAAGTATATAATTATAGAAAACTAAGTCTATAAAATAATCTCCGGCATCAGTACTAATATGTTGTTGACGTGCAACAAAAGCATAACCCTTTCCCATTTCCATGAGGAATTTTTGCAGGTGAGAAAGGATACTGCTTTCGAGTTCTGTTTCGGTAAAATCAATATTTGACGATAGCCCTAAAAACTCGGCAACGATCGGATTTTTGATAAACTCTAGTTTATCTTGTTGGAAAAGCTCTGTTTTTTGTTTCATCTCATCAACAATTGGCTTCTGGTGCTGAGATTGTAATAGACGGTAATAATATTGTGAAGAAATGTTTCTGTCGAGAGTACGTACACTCCATGTTTCATGAATAGCTTCTCGCATATACCAATTTCTTGCATTGATATCTGTTACACTAACCAGTCGTCTACAGTGAGACCATGTCAATTTTCCACACACTGTGTGGAAAATTTCGGGAGAAAATTCTATATAAAACTGTCGACAGTAGTACAACAAACTTTTTGAAAATCCTTTGCCAAATTCATGAGTGAGTTCCTTGGATAACAACTTCAAAAGATAAACACCGTAATCGGCTCGTTCTTTGCCTTCTTGTTCCTGTTCTACAATACGTTTACCAATATTCCAGTAAGTTTCCAACATGGCGGAATTAATCGTTACGTAAGCCTTGTGTTTGCCTTGTTGTACTATCTGTTTTATATCTTCAACAAATTGTTCTTCTAAAGAATTTTCATAATGACTATGCTTGTTTGATACTTTGCTCATTGATTTGTTTTTTCCATGTGTTGTCGTTTTCCACCGCGAAGATAAGGAGAAAACTTAAAACTCTATCCAAATATCATTCTCTGAAAAATATTCCCTCAATTTATGAATTGCTCGGCTTTTCAATACTTTGACGGTATTCACGGCAATGCCCAATTCTTCTGCGATCTCTTTCGTGTTGTTTCCGGCAAGGGAAAGGTCCACGATTCGTTTACATTGTGGGGGAAGGGCATTGATAGCTTCGAGTAACAGTAGATTCGTTTCTTGCTCGATAATCGTGTCCCACACGGAATCTTCCTGTTCATTAATAAACGTTACCTGCTCGTAACGGTTCTTTTCACGGGCGAGTCCCCGGAGATAATTCAGGGATTCGTTGCGCACCATGATAAACAGGTAATTTTCGATGGATTCCAGATTCTCGTGTTGTTTTTTGTTTTCCCAAAATTTGATGATCACCTCTTGAGCTATATCCTGTGCGGCATCCGAATCTCCGGTTATTTTGAATGCAATGGCGGATAAAGATGCGAAGTACTCTCGGATAAAATCTCCCAGATCAAAATGATTGCCCGTGACCTTTTTATTACTTCGCATATAGAAATCTTTTACTAATCCAATGAAGCACCACTACAATATTGGATGAATAAATGTGCAACAAATATACACATTTTTATATGATTCCTGCAATACGTGGTTTTGTCTTTCTTGAAAAATCAAGGAGTACGATTGTGATTGTAAAATATTTTCAAAAAAATTATCCTCTCGTGTAATACCAAACGATAATCAGTGGTGTCTTTAGATAAAATGTAAAAGAATGAAAGAATTTCAGAGTCATCAAATCGCACGGATCATCTTACGCGTAAGATACGGCATCGCAACCGAAGAGGAGAAGCGGGTGTTTGAGGTCTGGATTAAAGGGGGCGAAGGGCGGCAGGCACTTTGTGACAAGATTGTTGCCGACGAGAGTTTGAAGGAACATTTGAATTTGAAATCGGGATACGATCTACAAACGGACTACGGGAAATTGCAGTCCGATATTTTGCGCTCTTTGACGAGGCGGAACAGGCAAAAGCGGGTAAAACGTTATCTCTTGTGGTGCGGTAGTGCTGCGGCAGTCTTCATACTGGGGAGTATGCTCCTTTTCGAGTACGTGCTAGATACCCCGAAAAAGGTACAACTCAAGAAAGTGGAAGTTGCCAAGGTGTTGCCTTCCGCGGCGACAGTACAGGATAAGGTAATTCTGGTTTTGGCGGACGGGGAAAAAGTGGGGATGACCAAGATACAACAGGATTCCACTCGGGTGGGGACAGCGTTGGTTATGGGGCAGGAGGACAAGTTGGTTTACGATTCCGACCGGATGCAAGCAGATTCGGTGGTGCCCGATAAGCTGGAGATGAACAAGGTTATCACGACAACCGGGGGCTTCTACTCTTTGGTATTAAGCGACGGAACCCGGGTTTGGCTCAATTCCGAGAGTGAATTGGAATTTCCCGTTCTTTTCGGCAGGGGCGAAAGGGTGGTACGGTTGGAAGGCGAAGCGTTCTTCGAGGTAACCCCGGATGCCGCACGGCCTTTTATCGTGCGAACCAACGATATCCGCACGAGAGTGTTGGGAACCTCTTTTAATATCAAGGCTTATAAAAACGAGGTTGATGTGATAACCACTCTTTTCACCGGAAAGGTAGACGTGGCGTCATTGGCGGATACCACTGGCAAGGTGGTGCTTTCACCCGGCAAGCAGGCGGACTGGAATCAACAAACCGGGAAATTGAGCGTGTCCGAGGCGAATCTGGATAACGTCATCGCTTGGAAAGAGGGTATGTTCGTGTTTAACAAAGAAAATATAGAGGTTGTGACCCGGCAGATAGAGCGTTGGTATGGCGTGAAATTTATTTATGAAACCGGGGCAAAGAAGGATTACACGTTCAACGGTTACTTTAGCAAGGACGAAACGCTGAAGTCTATCTTGGAGGCGTTCACCTTCACGGGGGGACCTGAATTTAAAATCGAGGGAAATGTCGTGTACGTAAGAAATAAATCATAATAAAAAGCAAAATGGAGCAACTTCGCGGGCGCTCCACTTTGACGACCTTGTTCAGCGACAAGGCTAATGTTAAATTTAATATCACAAATCTATGAAAAAAAGGACGAAACCAAAAGTCTTTTCAGGACTTTTATGCACGTGCGGAAAATCGTTTAGTGTTTTTTCACTTTTCGTGGCACTGTTGCTGGGGTCTGCCTCGCTTTTAGCGCAGCAGGCAAATCAGAAAACCATTTCAATTGACTTCAAGGATTTCAGCGTGTTGCGGGCACTGCACGAGATCAATCGATTGGGAGGAAACGTGGTCACCTTCCGGGAAGAGGTCGTGATGAAAGAGGCGAAAAAGATTACCTTAAAACGGGAAAATATCACCGTGTTCGAGGCGGTAAAGGCTTGTTTGGAGGGAACCGGATTAACTTGTTCACAACAAGCAAACGGTAAAATTCTTGTCGGGCCGAAACAGGAATCCAATTTGCTTAAAATCAGTGGTCGTATAGTGGACGAAAAGGGAAATCCTGTTGCAGGGGCTACGGTCGTGATTGTGGGGACAACGCAGGGTGTTGCTTCCGATGGGGAAGGGCAATATACCATTGCCGCCAAGCCGGACGATGTATTGCGGGTTTCTTTCATCGGGTACAAGACCGTGACCGTTGATGTTAAAGGGAAAAGCAAGTTAAATGTTACATTAAATCCCACCGAGGAAAACCTCGAGGAGGTGACCGTTGTGGCATTCGGTGAGCAAAAAAAGGAAAGTGTGGTTTCCTCTATCACCACCGTTCGCCCGATGGATTTGAAATCATCAAGTAGTGATTTGACTTCCAGTTTTGCCGGAAAGATCGCCGGTATCATTGGTTGGCAAACGGGTGGTGCGCCAGGTGCATTGACCGAGGAAGAGATGAATACTAAATTTTACATCCGCGGTATCAGTTCATCCAACGGGGTTTCCGAGCCTTTGGTGTTGATTGACGGGGTAGAATCCTCTCGTTTGGATTTGGCCCGTATGGCACCGGAAGACATTGAAAGTTTCTCCGTGTTGAAAGATGCCTCCGCCACGGCGATGTACGGAGCCCGTGGGGCGAACGGTGTAATCCTCGTGACCACGAAGAAAGGAGAGGCGGGAAGCGTTTATACCTCTGTGCGTTACGAGGCTGTAGCTTCCATGCCGACGGATAAAATCGAGGTTGTAGACCCGAAAACGTATATGTTGATGTATAACGAGGCGTTGATTACTCGTAACCCGAGTGCCACTCCCGCCTATTCGTTGACGAAAATCGAGCGCACGGGAGATCCCAGGTATCCCTCGTGGCTTTATCCTGCTAATGACTGGTACAAGATTTTGTTTAAAGATGTATCTATCAACCACCGTGTGGGTGTAAACGTGCGTGGGGGCTCCGAACTGGTGCAATACTATGCTTCTGTGAATTACGTGAATGATGAAGGTATGTTGAAAACCGACAAATTGAATCAGTTTGACGTGAATATCAAGAATTCCACTCTTTCCTCTCGTTTGAACTTGAACGTGAACCTGAATGCCGGGATTCGTTTATTGGCAAATACCTCTTTTTCCGTGGACAAATATCATGGACCTAAAGCGGATGTGCATACGGCTTATGCTATGGCGTTTAACGCATCGCCGGTGGATTTCGCCCCCACTTACCCGGGCGATAAGGAAAATGGATGGCCTCATCTTCGTTTCGGGAACGTGAAAGGGCGAGATGATGTAGTTAACCCTTATGCTAGTATACAAGCCGGTTACACGGAGCGAGGACGGTTTTCCTTAACCTCTCGGCTCGAGTATATTCACAATTTATCTACCTTGTTGAAAGGTCTGGAGTTACGAGCCAGCGTATCGTACTCGAATTCCAATTATTTCCAAGAAATTTATGAAACCAAACCTTTTTATTATGCTTGTGATCCGGAGAACGGGGGATATGATTTTGAAACGGGCGAACATTTTTTGACTCCAGTGAATAACAATGGGCGTCGTACCTTGGGAAAACCAGAATTGGGAACAGGAATTAGTCGGAGTATCTCCACCCAATGGGTATACGAGGGACGTTTGTTGCACACGGCGGCATGGGGAGAGCACCAAACTTCTTTGACTGCTGTCTTTCAAGCTCGTCAGGCAAGTCATGCCCCGACTAAAGATTTGTATGATGGTATTGAAAACCGTAATTTAAGTTTTTCCATGCGTGGCAGCTACGGGTTCTTGGATCGCTATTTTGTAGAAGCCAGTTTCGGTTACAATGGTTCCGAGCGTTTCACGAAAAATAATCGCATGGGATTCTTCCCTTCCGCGGGAGCTGCTTGGATCGTGTCGAAAGAAAATTTCTTGCAAGGTGCAAGTAATATCGTTTCTTTCTTGAAATTGCGAGGTTCTTACGGGAAGGTCGGTAATGACGGGATTATCGCTACTCCGCGTTTCGTGTATATGCCACAGATTGGTAAGTCTGAATACGTGAATACAGGTGTTTATCCGGAGGTTGGTAACGATGATGCTTTTAGAAGAAAACAAATTCAAAATTACGGGGATCCGGATGTGAAATGGGAAATTTCCGAACAGGTAAATTTGGGATTGGAATCTCGTTTCTTTAGAGATGTATTGGAATTGAATGTTGATATTTACCAAGAGATTCGCCATAATATTATCGCTAACCGTACGGTGATTCCTGCCAACATGGGTATCGAATTGTACCCGTTGGACAACATGGGTAAAGTGCGTTCTCGCGGTATGGATTTGTCAGCAAAAGTGCAACACGCTTTCTCGCCCGATTTCTGGATTATCTTGAATGGAACCTTCACTTACAATAAAGCGGTTTACAAGGAACTGGAAGAGGCTACCGACAAGCCTCGTTGGCAATGGAAAAAGGGACACGAGATTTCGCAACAGATCGGGTATATTGCCGAGGGATTGTTCCATGATCAGGCAGAAATTGATAACTCTCCTACTCAATCCACGGCGGAGCCGGGAGATATTCGCTATCGCGATATCAACGGCGACGGTACGATTGACGTGGAAGATGCCGTGCATATCGGGTTCCCCGAAACACCGCGTATCATCTATGGTTTCAGCGGTTTCGTCAACTATAAGAACTGGGAATTCAATTTCTCGTTTCAAGGATCCGGTAACCGGGGATTCTTCCTTAATCCGGGGGCACTCTCTCCCTTCGTGAACGATCATGCCATGTTGAAAGCGATATACGACAGCCATTGGACGGAGAAGAACGCGAGCGATCGTCCTTTCTGGCCGCGCCTTTCCACGCAGAGTATCACGGTCAATAACCCCCAGGAAGATTGGGATAACATTAATAACGGGGAGCGTAAATCCACCTATTTCATGCGTGAATGTCGTTTCTTGCGTTGTACGTCGTTAGAGGTGGCTTACAATCTACCCTTGAATTTGCGCACGAAACTTCGCATGCAAAACGTGAAATTCTTTGCTAGGGCGAACAATCCGTTTATGTTCAGTAACTTCAAGTTGTGGGATGTAGAGTTGGGTGAGAACGGGTTCAATTACCCGATACAAAAAACTTATGCCGTGGGTGTGAGTGTTAGTTTCTAATTTAAAAAGTATGACGATATGAAACGATTATTATCATCAGTTTTATTAATGCCGTTCTTCCTTTTTTCCGCTTGCGATAGTTGGTTGGATATCGTGCCGGAGGAAGATATGACAACCTTGGATACGGAGTTCGAGACTCGGAATGAGGCAGAGGAATGGTTACGAAGTTGTTACATCTTTTTGCAGGAGCCCGTTCCATCGATTATGGAAAACGAGGCATTCTTTGGTGCTGACGAGTTTGTGGCGTGCGATTACGTGCGAAGTATAATTGACGGCAATCAACGTCCCGTGTTCGCCGGATTGATGATTGGTAGTGCGATGCAGACTTCATTGGACCCGTATAGTGACCGTTGGTCGAAAAAAGTAGCTATAAATGGGAATTTAGTAGGTAGAACGGATTACTACACGGCGATCAATATGTGTAATCATTTTATCAGTAAGGTTGATCAGGTGTATAATTGGGACGATGCAGAGAAGCGTGAACGGAAAGGAGAGGTGATGGCGTTGAAGGCGTACTACTATTTTGAATTGGTGCGTCGTTACGGGCCTATTATTCTGGTTCCTGAGAATATCGACCCGAACGTGGACGTGCAGTCGATGAAAGTGCCGCGCAGTCACGTGGATACTTGTTTCAATGCAATTGTTCAATTGTGTGATGAGGCGGCGAAGTTACTTTTCCCGTTGGAGCAGAAGGAAGCCAGTCGGCGGGCTTATTTCGGCAAAGAGGCGGCCTTGGCACTGAAAGCCCGTGCGTTGGCGTATCAAGCTTCCGATTTGTTTAACGGGAACCCCGATTACCGGGATTTCACGAATAAAAACGGGGAACCCTTGTTCAGCACGACGAAAGATCCGGAGAAATGGCGACGAGCTGCTAAGGCTGCTGTCGAGGCTATCGAGGTTTGTTTAGAGAGCGGGAAAAAATTGGTCGACGGGCAATCCGGGACATCTGAATTATTGGGATACATGAAAAATATCGAAATGTCCACCACTACCTTTAATTTCCAGAGCGCAGAAGCCTTACTCATGATTAAACCCAATGGTGCGGCGGGAGAATTTTACCCTTACACTTTACCTCGTACCCCGACGGGAGAGAGCAAATTGCAAGGAGCTTGTATTAGCCCCAGCATGAAGATGGTGGAAATGTTCTACACGGACAATGGTTTGCCCATTGACCAGGACCCCACTTATGGTGGTGGTAACCCCTACCAGTTAATAAAAGTGACCGATCCGAAATATACTGATGTTATCATGTTGGAGGAAGAGATCCCTTATCTGCATACGCGTCGAGAACCGCGTTTTTATGCCGATATCGCTGCAGACCGCACGTACTGGCAATTGGGACCGACCACCGACCATCGTTACAAGGTGGAGGTGTACCAGGGTGAGGATTTCGGGCTAAAAGAGAATCGTATCAATTCCTTGTTGCGCCAAAATCTGACCGGTTATTTCTTGAAAAAATGGATATATTCTTCCTGCGCTCTTCATGACTATGCAACGAGTTTGGATTCCCGGGGTAGAAGACCGTTCCCCTTGATTCGTGTGGCGGAGTTATATTTGTTGGCGGCAGAGGCATACAACGAGATAGACGATATGCCCAATGCTTACAAGTACTTGAATGCGGTCCGCGAGCGTGCCGGAATTCCGGATGTAGAGGTGTCTTGGGCAATGGCAAAGGATAAGAATAAAGTGAAAGATAAATCAGGCTTACGTGAAATCATCCGCCAGGAGTGGAACATCGAATTTGCGTTCGAGGGGATGCGTTTCTGGAATTTGCGTCGCTGGAAAACAGCTCACGTGGAGTTGAATGACAAATTGTATGGTTGGGTAGTCACGGGTAAAGACGCTCAAAACTTCTATAACCATGGCAAAGGTCCGGTGATTGTTAGCAATGAGAATAAATTCGTGGCACCGCGGGATTATTTCTGGCCTATCGCGAGTATGGAGATCATGAATTCCGGTTGTGTGCAGAACTTGGGATGGTAAATGAATTTATGATTGTAGATTTACGATTTTAGATTGTGAACTTAATTGAAAATTTTAAATTATGATACGAAAGATATTATTTTTGTTGGTATTGTTTTCCGGATTTTTTGCCTGCAAGGAGGACGAGGACTTGAGTTTCGACGTGCCCGTGGAGTTCCGTAAGCTCGATTTCCAGCCTGTTCCGGGAGGTGCCATGATGAAATATTACGTGAAAAACGCGGATGTTTACGGGGTACGTGTTCGTTACCGCGACGCTTGGGGGGAATTGCGTACCCGGGAGGGGTCTTACTTGGGCGATACGTTGTTGTTGACCGGTTTTACCGAGGCACGGCAGAACGTGCCCGCGCAAATCTCGTTTTTCAATCGCTCCTTCGTGGAGTCGGAAGCCATCGAGGCGACTTTCAACACGGAGAATTCGGCTACCGTGGCTTTGTTCGATAGTTTGAGGGTTCAAGAGTTCTGGGGTGGATTCTCTGTGTCCTATACAGCCCCGGAAACCGTTACCGGTATGGTGCATGTATTCTACATGGGAACCAACCCGTTGACCGGGGAATTGGATTCGATTCTAATGTCCAGTACTCCCATTAAAAGTGGAGGAGACACGCTTAACTTCGAGATGTCGCAAGTGATGGAAACCACGGATGTTATTGTGCGGACGGATGATTTTGACGGGAAGCGGGTGAAACTTCAAGTGTATAAAAGTTTGCCTTGTCTTTCGATGGATACCTTGAAATACGAGGATGATTTCCTTTACGAGTTCGGGGGAAAGACGGTCACTAATGCTACGCATGGGTTCGGGTTGGAATACTTGTTCGATGGCGATAAACGGGGTATCGGCTTCCGTAGAAATAAACTCGCGGGGGTTCAATACAAGTACGACACGTACGTGGTGGGACCGAATGCTTTTTATCACGAGGGGGCTAAAGAGAATCGTTTTATTATTGATTTGAAGCAGGAGCGGGTTCCGGCGGCGGTTTCTCTCTATGCTTTTTTGAATTATCAAACGTCTTGGCCTAAAAATGGAGAATCATCGACTGTTGTATTCCCTGATCTTGTGTCAGATATATGGAACGGTCAATATTATGCTCACCTTCCGGCGAAGGCGAAGTTGTATGGTACGAATAGTGACCCGAAAACGGTAGACCTTTCCTCGTGTGTGCTTCTTTACGAGTTGGATGATGATGTGGATAATCTTTGGGATTCTTGGGCTACCCGTACTGATTGTTTGGGTGGTCAAGGAGGAGCCGGTTGGAGAGAAGATTGGAGACAAGGAGATGAGAAAGACGTTTTGGCGGCTGATCCGGTGGTTTTACGGATGTTGTGTAATTACGAGGCGGGAAGAAAATTCCGTTATTTGATTCTGGTGGTTACGGATACTTATAATAATGTGAGGAATTACTATCAACCGGAAGCTAATGCCCGTGAGTACGTGACGTTCAACGAAATGGAAGTGTGTATAAAAGCGGAATAAATCAAAGAATGCTCAAAATGATGAAAAACAAATTATACTATATGACATGGTTTTTCGCGGCTCTCTTCGCGGTGAGTTGCGAGGACTTGGAAGACACGTACGATGAATTTAGCGGTGACGGGGTGATTCGATACACGGGCAAGTGTTCGGATTTGAATATTGCACCGGGTTGGGAGCGTTTGCGTGTTTCTTGGAAAGGGAATATCGATCCTGATATCGAGAAGGTAAAAATTGCTTACCAATCGGAACTTGATGCCGAGCCGATGGTGGTTTACGTGACGCCCAAGGATGTGTTGGGAGACGATTTAATGGATACAATCTATTTGGAGAACTTGCAGGATGCCGTTTATTCCGTGAAAGTGAGTAACGTGGCTGCCGATGGCACGGAATCACTTGTGGAAACCAATTACGGTCGTCCTTACACGGAAGTGCACGAGGATTTGCGTTCTTTTACCCGCGGTATTGTCAATTTCTACCCGGTAACCGATAGGCTGGTGGTGACGTTGGACGGGAAGAATGCCAATCTAAAAGAAATCAACTTGAGATACTGGGGTACCGATGGGAAAGAATATACTTGGAATATTCTTAAAAATATGGGGCGTAGTGTTCAATTTATCAACGATATTATGTTTATGTTGCCCAATGAGGACGGGAGTATCGCTGAAAGCGTGGGCGTTGATTTCAATAAGCCGCTCACGGTGGAGCGAAGGGGCTTGCTCGCGGGGTGTATTGACACGATTAAATTCGATCCTGTGACCTTGTCGCTGGAAGAACGGGTGTGGTCTTCCGGTTTCGTGAACGTGATGATGCACGAGTACGGGATTGATTGGCAAAGCAAGGTGGATGACGTGGAAGTACTCGAATTGGATTACAATTTGCCAACTTTTCAAGACTTATTCTATTTTCCGAACTTGAAAAAGGTGCTTTTGGGTAAAAATCGTTATATGTTGGACAACCATCAGGAAAACGTGAGTACAACAGATCCCTATCTTGCGTTAACTACTTTGTACTACTTAAGTAAGACGCGTGGCGTGGAGGTGGAATGCTATAACCAACACTATCTTTTCGCGAAATATTATGGCCAGTCGTATATTGATATGTTGTCAACAGATGATCCGGGATACCCACCGTATGTACCGGCTACCCCGGCAAAAATCGACATGAACTGGTTGAACGAGAAAGGAGGCGAGAATTTGAACGAGATGCCTGCGATTGAGCCGCTCGACACGGAAGGTTGGGAGTTGACTTGTTCGGATACCACGTACAATGGAGATAAGAAATATGGCGTGGCTTGTATGTTGGATGATGACCCGGCTAGCGTTTTTGAACCGGGAACGGATTTTGGCTTGTTCACGGTGACCGTGAATATCGACATGAAAAAGTTGCAACCCTTGCACGGGTTCAAGTTCGTGCAAGCTAACACGGGTTCAACCGATATCGAGAAAGAGTTGAAATACTTGCTTTCTTCTTTGAAAATAGAGGTTTCCGCGAATGGTTATAGCTGGGAACAAGCTACGTTCGACGAGGGAGGCGTTTCCCTGGGAAATGCTATCGGCGAAACCACGTTTATCAATATCCCGGTTGACAAGCGTAAGGATGTGCAATACATCCGCTTGAGCATGAACACGAAAGTCGTTGGTGAAACGACTTCGGGATTGCCCATATTCAGCCTTCGTATCGGCGATTTTATTCCTTACATCTATCGATAAAATTCACATGGTGACTTCCCCACTCCGGCGGGGAAGTTCCTTACTCGTTTGCAATAGATTGTGGACGGGGAGGAGTATCATTTGTAAAATAATGAAACTATGAGTAAAATAAGATTTTTACAATTACTGTTTATATTCTATCTTCTTGGGAGTTGTACCCAAGAAACATGGAATGTAGAACAGGAGAATGTTTTAAGACAAGGGGTGCTTACCCGTGGGGTGGGACCAATGGAGGATGCAATGGAAGGCTTAAAGGGAACAACTTTGGGAAAGAAACTTATCGAGAAGTTAAGCATACCTGTGAAATTTGAATACGATCAATCAATGAAACCTGGAACGATGGGATATGTTGGTGGGGGAATAATACGATATAATGATCTAAGTGATCCTTTTGGACCGCTTTTATTTCACGAGTTATTTCATGTGTATCAAATGAAAGAAATAGCTGTGGCATCAAGAAATCATGAGGTCGAGGCATACATGGCGCAATATTTATTGGTGATGAGTATTGAAGGTGCTGAAGAGAAGGATTTTTATGCCGTATCTACGAAATTTGTGGATTGTATTAGAAAATTAGCAAAATATACAACTTGGAGTGTGATGGATACGAAGGGAAGTATTAAATTCCAACGACTTTATGAAAAGGCTTTGGTTGAACTTAGGAAGCATCATCTATACGGAACAAATACAAATTATACAGAAGAACCAGGACCGTATAGTTTTCAGAATTTATATCATTTTTTGAGTATTAAATAAAACATTGATTATGAAATATCTTGTATTATCATTTGTGTTTATGCTATTTTTCGGCATATCGTTTTCTCAAAATCGGGAAGAAACGAGAAGTGACGTGGTGAAAGGCAAAGAGTCGGGAGAAATTGTTAAAGGTAAGAATGTGGCTTATCGGGTCATGAAAGATGATTTCTTCTATAATATTAAAAATGTAGATATTCAGGATACTCTTTGGTATCATTTCGGAGGGGAACTAGCACCTGTGAAAATGAGAAAACAAATAAGAGAGATCGTGTATAAGTATGTTAAAATGGAGAATTTGCGTTTATCTCGCGAGGAGTTTGTTGCTGATGGTAGTCTTGTGATCAGTTTTATTTTGAACAAGGAATTTAAAGTGGAAAAGATTATGTTTTCTTTGAATCATGGTGAAGTTTTTGGAGAGGTTGGAGAACGTGATTTTTGGCCAACCCTTCCTATGGATTTCTATTACAAGATAGAGCAAGAGATAATGAAAATGGAACCCGTGATAGAGGAGAAAGATAAAAAATGGATTAACAGGATGGATTTTAAAAACGGAGAGTTTTTATGTCTAAGAGTTGATTATGAAAGAGTAGTTGAGGCATTGAATGCCAAGGAGCCTGAAACAAAAAATAATGCAATCGATTAATGGTTACTTCCCCGCTACGGCGGGGAGTCCCTTGCTTGTTTGCAAGAGGTTGCGAATGGAGGCGTGTGTTAAGAATTTTGATTATGAGATATCTTGAATTATTATTCGTGTTTATACTATTTTTCAGCGTATCGTTTTCTCAAAATCGGGAAGAAACGAGAAATGACATAGTGAAAGATAAAAAGTCGGGAGAAATCGTGAGAGGTAAAAATGTGGCTTATAAAGTGGTAAAAGGTTATGTTTATAGTGAAATTACCAATGTGGTTATCACGGATTCTGTTCGGCGTTTTGATCGTTTTGACTGGTTGCATGTACCCAAGAAAATGCGTGAGCAAATAGAAGAAATCGTGTTTAAGCATATTAAACCCGAGGATTTGCGTTTGCCTTGCATGGGCGATTGGCTTCTTGTAAATTTTATTTTGAACGAGGATTTAAAGATAGAAAAAATCTCGTTTGGTGTACAGCATAATGAAGGTGATTTCTGGATTAATCTTCCCGTGGATCGTTACCACGAGATAGAGAAAGAAATGATGAAATTGGTTCCCGTGATAGAAGAGAAGGATAAGAAATTAATTCGAGAAATGGATTTCAAGAATGGAGCGTTTTGTACCCTAAAAATAACGTATGACAAGTATTTGTATGAAAAATTGAAAGCGGAAGAATCCGTGAAAAAGAAATGATACAGTAACTACTAATATAAACTATGAAAAACAAGATATTTATCGTGGTGATCCTCGTTCTTTGTAGCCTTAGTACTTTGGTACAGGCAACGGGACAGATCGGGGAGAAAATCATTATCGGGCGAGATACGCTTTGGATGTTAAGTTGTCCTCTCAAAGCGGATACAACTCTTTCGAGAAAGGTGAGTGAGCGGCTTGACCCGAAAGTCATGTGTACGGCTCTTTGGCGAGGGTATATCGGGACATGGCGGTTAGAAAACGAGACCTTGTATCTTGAAGCAATTCATTTGTTTAATGGGAAGCGGGTGAATCTGGATGGTATTTTTGACGCTTATTTGGAGAACGGACGAATTGCTGCCCGCTGGTTTAGCGGGGAGATACGCGTGGTAAGGGGAGAGCAAGTGTATTACGAGCACATGGGATTTGCCCAGTATCACGAGCATGAAACTATCTATTCGTTGTGCGATGGCGTGGTGACGAAGGAAAAAGAGATATACAATAGTTTGAAGAAAAGTGGAAATGATGAAAGCGATTATACGCTGGACGTACTTTTTAACGGTAAGGGAATGACCTGGGAAGGCGATTCGAGCTTGAATGTTCAAATCATTCCTAAACCTGATGGGACGACGGGGCAAGTGAAGGTGTTGTCGTGGTATCGTTATCCCCAACCGAATCAGGACACCATCTGCATGTGGGGGGATTTTGAAATAAAGGAAAAAGAATACGACGAGAATCATCCGTACGTGCAGGAAATCAAGAGGTGTCTTGCCCTGATGGATGATTGGAATGTACTCACGCTTGATGGGAAAATTCAACCCGTGCAACTTCGGGTGAAGTGGGGACGGGATAGATCGGCACCTTATAAATACTGGTTGCCCGGTAAATTGAAACAATTGGATTCGATAGAGATAGATGGTAGGAATTACGTTTTGATTGTCAATCCCCTGCAACAGGATCCGGACGTGATGACCCGCTTGCGTCCCCGGTTGAAAGGAGCGTTCACGACGAGAAATCCCCGGGGGTACGTTGCCCGGTGGAAGATAGCGGACGGGCGTTTATGGTTGACTGAAATTCGTCATGGTCGCACGGGGAAGCGAATTCCTTTATCGACACTTGTGCACGGCAATCACCGCAAACCGGTGGTGGCATCGTGGTACTCGGGTTCGTTCAAGGTGGACGAGGGCGATCCGGTGGGCGAGGAGTACCCGTGGGCCTGGATTTCTTGTCGGGAAATTGTTTTCGAGGTGAAAAACGGTGAAGTGGTTTGGAAAAACGTTTATGATAATTACATTCAACCCGGGGACACCGCCGCTTACAATCAATTCATTCGAACCGTTCGTTCGCACGACTGGGATAATTACCCTGAGTTAAAGGATCGTGTCCTGCACGTTACTTTCATGGTCTATCCCAACCGGAATGGCGTGGCGGATTCGATACGGGAGATTCGTCTTGATGTCTATAATGAACACGAGGCTCGGGTCATTACTGACCCCACCGACCCGTGGGTGATGCTGGTGCGTCGTGCCGTGGAAGTTGTTCCGCGTTGGGAAGTTCGATTTATCAAGGGAGAAGTGCAGCCCTTGGAAATATCTTTTGATATAAAGCAATTCGAACCGAAGAGTATCAATAAATTGTAAATGTAAATATGATGAAACTTTTAAATTTATTTATAATCATGTTATCTCTGCTCGGGAATATTCGGGCGCAAGAGAGTTTTAAAATCACGGGGCACTTGGGTGGTACCCTCGGTGGGAATCTCGTGTTGGCGGCGAGTGGTCCGGGCGGCTTGGTCAAACTGGGTGAGGCGGTAATGGTGAACGGGGAATTCGAGTTCGCGGGAACCGTGGAGGGGATTATCCCCGCGTATATCCTCGCCGGGGAACAGCAGCAACCGATAGCCACGCTCATGCTGGAAAACACGGGATACACGCTGGTCGCCGGGGAAGCCGGGATAGAGGTGCAAGGGGGTGGCGAATCCCAGCAGATATGGGGCAAGTTCGATGCCATCAACCAGCGGATTCTTCGAGAGAAGATGAAGATGGAACAGGAGGCCCGTGCCGCTTATGCCCAACAAAACCAGATGAAATTGCAGGCGTTACAACAGCAATTCGAGAAAGTGGCGGCGGAAGCGGAAGCCCAACAGTTGGAGCTTTTCAAGACATACAAAGACTCGTTCGTGTCCGCGTACGTGATTGCCGCCGGGATGGGACAGATGAATTACACCTCTTTAAAAGCTCTTCACGATATGCTGGGAGAGCCTGCCAAAAACAGTCCTTACGGGCAGATGATCGTCCGGCAGTTGGACGTGTTCAAGCAAGTGGAACCGGGTTCCATTGCACCCGATTTCTCGGGAACCACGGCAGAGGGGCAAGCCGTTTCCCTGCATGGTATCAAGGCGAAAGTGAAACTCGTGGACTTTTGGGCATCGTGGTGTGCCCCCTGTCGTCAAGAGATGTCGAACGTGTGCAAGATTTACAAGAAATATCGTGATGCCGGGTTGGAAATCATCGGCGTGTCGCTCGACTCGAAACCCCAAGACTGGGTGAAAGCCATGCAGGACGAGAAGATGACTTGGTCTAACATCATGGACCAAAAACAAGAAATCTCTTCTCGTTATCTCGTTCGGGGCATCCCTCACACCATTCTTCTCGACGAGAACAACCGCATCATCGCCAAGGATCTCCGGGGAAAAGCCTTGGAAAAAAGGATAGCGGAGTTGCTGGGAAAATAAAGGTAATATAAAGTGTAATATTATAACGTTTAGATTATGAGAAAAATTTCATTATTGATTGGTTTGGCGATACTCTCGACGTTCGCTTGTAAAGCCCAGCAGGGTTACCAAATCAGTGGCAAAGTGAGCGGGATGACAGACGGGACTCTTCTGTTAATCGCTAACGAACGGGAAAAGCCCGATACGCTGGGTTCCGTGACGGTTAAAAACGGCGTTTTCGTCTTTACAGGCAAAGTGAACGCTCCCGTGGCGGCTTACCTCGCTCCTTCTGACGGGAACGGCATGATACCGTTGATTCTGGAGAACGCCAATTTCATGGTGAACGTGAGTGGCAGGGGCGCGATGATACAAGGCGGCAAACAACAGGAATTATTGACCCGTTTCACCCGTATCAGTCAAGCTTTTTTGGCGGAACAAGCCAAGGTGGCGGCAGAGGCACAACAGCCCGGGGCGAACGTCCAAGCCTTGCAAGACCATGTGAACAAGGCCTACGAGGCATCGGTGAACGCCACTATCGAGTTAATCAAGGCGAACCCCGACGAGTACGCCACGGCGCACGTGATCGCCCTTGGTATCAGCGGTGAAAC
Source organism: Butyricimonas sp. DFI.6.44 (assembly GCF_022132345.1). Lineage (NCBI taxonomy): Bacteria > Pseudomonadati > Bacteroidota > Bacteroidia > Bacteroidales > Odoribacteraceae > Butyricimonas > Butyricimonas sp. DFI.6.44. Next base: position 35,465 of record NZ_JAKNJD010000013.1, read on the forward strand.
GGAAGAGGGCTTGCGCTCGAAGTATGACCTTCTCGGGGAAGCTGCCCGAGTCACCGTTCCCGGCAAGCGAATCGCCGCTGCCCTCGAGCAATACGGGAAACTAGCCGTTGGCGAGGTGGCTCCTAATTTCACCACGGAGAAGCCCGACGGGAACACCTTCTCGTTGCATGACCTTCCCGCCAAGTTGAAGCTGGTGTACTTCTGGGTTTCAACGAACCCTCTCTGCCGTCAGGACAACACTGACCTCGTGAAGCTTTACCTGCAATACCGCCCGCTGGGTCTGGAAATCGTCAGCATCTCGCTTGACGAGAACCGTGGTGAGTGGCGCAACGCCATCGGTATGGACGGGATGGTGTGGACAAACGGTTCGGACTTGCAAGGCTTCGCCTCCCCGATCGCCCGTCTTTACATGGTGCATGAACTCCCGGCGACGTTTCTCGTTGACGCGGAGAACCGTATCGTGGCGAAAGGCCTTCGCGGGGATGCCCTTCGTGACACGGTGGCGAAATTGCTGAAAAAGAGCAAGAAAAAGTAATCGAGTTTTATAAATTTGGTGCGTGCTAGGGGGGAGTCGAGAAAATGGCTCCCCTCTTTTTATTTATTGTCTACGCCCGTCGGTGAGTTTTTCATGAGGCATAAATTTAATTGTCAATGAAAACAGATTTATCGGGTGTAACTGCACCTTTGAGAGTGTCACCGCTGGTGGCAGATGGCTTGCTTATTCGTCAGGACGAGTATTACAAGAAGTATTTTTATGCCGAAATCGTTTGGATAGAGGCATCGGGTAATTATTGTTATTTTCATTTTAAAGATAACTCCCGGATTACCGTGGCGTGCCGTTTGGGTAGCGTGGAGTGGCAGCTACTGGACGCCTATCTTGTTCGTGTACACCGTGGTTTTATCCTGAACCTGCGTTATGTCGACACGTGGGCGGGCAACTCCTTGCGAGCCGGGGAGAAATGGTTCCCGCTGGGGGACTATTACCGGAAAAACGTGTTGGCTTGTTTTAATATACTGGATACTTCCCGGGAAAACCCGAAAACGGGGAACGGGGAGTAATCGTGTAATTTAATATTCACCGGTCTCGTGGATAAATTTATCGACGGGCTCCGGTGAATGTTTAGTACAAGAGTACACTCTTGGAGAGCTGATATTAGGTTCAAACTTTAGATGATTATTCTTCTAAATTACAGAAATATTATATTGATAATTTTGAATATAGAAATATTTATTATTGTATTTCCGGTCAGTTTGAAGAAAAAAAAGTATTTTTGTACTGACAAAATGGTTGTAATATACAACCAAAATTTCAGAACCATCATAAGGACTGTTATTATGGTAATAGATAGAAACGAATACATGGAGCAGTTATTGGCAAAACGTTGGAACGGTAAGGTAAAGATTGTGACTGGTATAAGACGTTCAGGCAAGTCGTTCCTGCTCTCAACTCTTTTTAAGAAGCGATTGATTGAGGAAGGAGTTCGAAAAGAAGATTTCGTGGAGGTGGCTCTTGACAGAAAATCGGATATCAAGTATCGTAACCCGAACCTCCTGTACGACTATATCATAGAGTGTACAAGAGATATGAACAGGAAGTTCTATGTATTAATTGACGAGATACAGTTGTCGTATAAGGTTAAAAATGAAGATGCTGATGAATCATTAGTACCCGAAGAGGACAGAGAGATGCTTTACACCACGTTCTACGACATCTTGAATGATCTGATGGCACGTCCGAATCTAGACGTCTATGTGACTGGCTCAAACTCTAAGATGCTGTCGCGGGATATCGTGACTAATTTTCGTGACCGCGGTACTGAAATAAAAGTTTATCCGCTATCATTTGCAGAATACTTGTCTGTGGCTCGGATGGAGAAAGCTGATGCACTGGAGGAGTATCTGATGTACGGCGGTATGCCTTTGGCGGTTCTTGAGCCGGATGAAAAGGAAAAACGTAAATATTTGAAAGGCCTCTTCTCGAATGTCTATATCAAGGACATTGTGGAACGCTACAACCTAAAGGATGACAATACATTGAGTGCTTTGATTGATGCACTCTCATCGTCTGTAGGCTCACTGACGAATCCGAACAAACTGGCCAATACAGCAGGTTCTTTGATGGGAAAGCTGCCTTCGCACAATACTATTAAAAACTATTTGGACTATGTGGAGGATGCTTTTCTTTTCCAGAGCGCAAAACGATGGGATGTGAAAGGACGTAAGTATTTCGACACGATTCAGAAGTATTACGCCATGGATTTAGGATTGAGAAATGCTAGGTTGAATTTCCGTCAGCAAGAGCGTTCGCACCTGATGGAGAATATGATTTACAATGACTTGATTCGCAGAGGTTATTCAGTGGATGTGGGCATTGTAGAGTTGACACGTGTAATAGACGGCAAGCGTAAGTTGTCGCAATATGAGATTGACTTTGTGGTTAACGTGGGCAATGACAAGGTGTATATTCAGTCGGCATTGAATGTGGACACTCCTGAGAAGAAAGCACAAGAGACTTTCTCTCTGAGAAACACTGGCGACTTTTTTCGCAAGATTGTTGTGCTGGACGGTAGCCGTAAACTTTGGTCGGATGAAGATGGTGTATTGTATGTGGGCGTGATCCCATTCTTATTGGAGGATGTTGTGGCGGAGGTGATCAATACGAATTAACGCTTGACGAACACTTCGAGTCCTCCCAAGGACATATATTCAATTTTTTTTCTGATATGTTTGAATCGTTATTCATTTTGTGTTAACAAAAATTATATGGCAAATATAATCATATTTTGCTATATATAAAATATTTTGTTATTAAGATTACGATTGTTGATTTGGTTTACCGAAACTTTTGCTGGCGGTATTATATTTTGTTTCAATGTAATGAAAGATTTTTTTCGAGAGGTAATTGTGAAGCGGTTAAAATTGTTTTTACGGGGAAAATGAATCTCGAGTTTTAGGCGTCTGTGTCAGGTTACAGGGTGTTTATACAGTTATTTGGCTGTCTGTGTCATTTCGTTGGTGGGGGGACGTGGGGGAAATATCTTTGTATCGTTGATTTAAAAATAAAAGATGATGAGAATTTTAAAGAACGCGGTACAAGAGGTCGGAGATACCTGAGGAATTCCCCGGGAAGACGGGGGGTAATCCCGGGGAAGACAGGGAACAAAGTCCTTTTAAACTCCTTTCAAAGTCCTTTTAAAGACCTTCGGGAAGGTTTTTGAAAGGAGAGTGATAGGAAAGAGAAACGAACGAGAGTGTTTATTAGTTATTGTTTTCAATTTAATCAGTATGGCTAAAACAGATAAGTTGATATCGGGAAAAGTCGGGAACACGGTTTTTTATCGGGTAGGAGCGGATACCCGGGTGCGGAGTACCCCGGCGGAATACTCGGACGCGAAGACGCCGGAACAGATGGATTGCCGTTCTCAGTTTATGGTGGCGATTTGTTTTTATCGGCACATGGTGGTGACACCCTTGCGGGAAGTGTGGCGTGTGGCGACAGGGGGAATGTCCGCGAGCGGTTACAATTTTTTCATGAGGCTGAACATGAAGGTTTTTAAACCGGACGGGAAGATTGCCGATTTTTCACGTTTGCAGTTGGCGGTGGGGATGTTGCAGAAGGTGAATAATCTTCGGGGTGAGGTGGATGACCGGGACGTTGTAACCTTGACGTGGGAGGAAAATGCCGGGTTGGCTCCGGCAAGGATGGGCGATGAGTTAATGGTGGTCGTGTTGTACGGCGATCGCTCGTTTACTCCCGTGTTTGAAGAAGTGCGTGCGACGAGGGGTGAGAGAAAGGCGATGATCCAATTGAACCGGAAGCGAGGCATGGCGGCACATTTGTATTGCTTTTTCCGGGCGAAAGAGGGAAAGGCGTATTCGTCGAGTCAATACCTAAGAATTTAGTGATTTACGATTTTAGATTTATGATTTTGAGATCAAGTGATCTCATTTTCAATTTTCAACTTTCAATTAAATAGATATGGCAAAAAAAGGATTTGATGAAAAGAAAAAGATGGAAGATGTTTATTTGGAGATTCTCCAACGTTTGGAAGAGTATCACCGGGATGTACGAATAGCGATCGAGACGGTGACACGGGTGCCACACCGCTTGATGAATACGGAAGAGGTATGCAAGGCGATGGATATTTCTCCTAAAACATTGCGTCGATATGCCCGATGGTTCGGTTTTCCGGTACGTAAGGTAGGAAATCGGAATCTTTATTTCGTGGCAGAGATTAAGAATGCCGTACTTAAAGGGTTGGGCTTTTGGAAGGAGTAAAGGGTGTGGTCAAGGCGGTTGGCGAGGTGGTCGATCGCCTGACTCTCCCGGCGAGGGAGAAACGGCAACTGGAATTGGATTTGCTACAGGTACTCGCGGAATGGGAGCGGACTCGGGTAGAGGCGCAATCGGCGGTGTTGGTGGAGGAAGCGAAGGGAAGTTGGTTGCAGCGATCGTGGCGACCGTTGGTGATGTTGGTATTTGCGGTGATCGTGTTGGTCGGAACGTTCACGAACCTGCCGATTCTTGACGATACTTCCCGCTTTTGGGACTTGCTGGAAATCGGTTTGGGCGGTTACGTGGTGGGACGAGGCGGAGAAAAAATTCTGCAAGTCTTCACGCGAAAACGACGTTTTTAATTTTAGATTTATGATTTACGATTTATGAGTTCATTTTCAATTTTCAATTCTCAATTTTCAATTGTCAACCATCGGTTGATGGGCGATCGGGTACGTCATTTGGTTTGCGCGAAGAATACCCGGAAGCTGGTGGGACCGGACATGATTGTCTTGCACTATACCGCCGCGTGGGGAGCCGAGGCTGCCGCGATTTACCTGACAAGACCTGACGTGGGGGCTTCCGCTCATCTGGTAATCGGGCGGGACGGGGAGATCATTCAACTTGTGCCGTTTGACACGGAAGCGTGGCACGCCGGGCGTAGCTGGTACGCGGGGCGGTCGGGATTGAATCGTTATTCCATAGGGATCGAACTGGATAACTTGGGGAAACTTCGTTTGTCGGGGGGAATGTTCGTTGCCGAGTGCGGGCGGATTGTTCCGGCGGAAGACGTCTTCGCGTACGAATCGGAAGGGAAGTTGACTTACTGGCATCGCTACACGAGGATGCAGGTGCAAACTTTGGCGAAAATTTGTAGCGTGCTGGAGGAGTACTACCCGATCAAAGATGTCGTGGGCCATTCCGCGGTCACGAACCGGAAAATCGATCCGGGGCCGGCGTTGGAGGAAGCGGTTAAAAATTTATGATTTACGATTTATGATTTATGATTTCATGATTTTTGATTCATGGATTTAAGTGTTTACATTTTCAATTTTCAATTTTCAACTTTCAATTATTATGGCAGAATTTAATTCTTATTTGTTAGGTAAAGCGAGAAAATCAGTAGGTAACATCACGTTGTGTTACACGAGGAGTAAGAACATCGCGAAAGCGAAAGTATTCACGAGGAAGGATAACCCGACACCGGAGATACTGGCACAGCGGGCGAGGATGAAAGTGTTGGTACAGTTGTCCCGGAGTCTTTTACCGGTGATACGGAAAGGCTTCGTGGGGATCGGGAAGGGGTCGACGTCAAATGCTTTCGTGGCGGCGAACATGAAGGCGGTGACGGTGAACGAGAAGAACGAGGCAACCGTTAATTTTGAACAATTGTTGGTGGCTGCCGGGATTATCAATCCGCCGAAGGTGACTGTGACGTACAGCGAGGAAAACCAAAAATTCCTTTTCGAGCAAGAGGGGCAGGAAGAAGAGGACGGGTTCGCGTTGACTGACGACCAAGTGTACGGCGTGTTGTACGAAACGGAACGGGAACGGGCAAGGCTGGTAGTGTTGAGAGCCCGGGGTGAAAGTGGCAGTACCAGTTACGCGCTCCCGGACGAGTGGGATAACACGAAAGTGAAGGTGTATTGCTTCGCCACGTTGAAGAACGGAAAAAGGGCGTCGGACAGCTTATTGATTCAGTGATTTTCGATTTATGATTGAGTGATTCCAGCCGCACGGGCTTCGCTCTTGATTTATGATTGGGTAGAGTTTTTCGGCGAATCATAAGTTTTGTTTGACTATCTTTTTTGAAGGGAACCGACTGCACGAGTTCTATTTTGTTGTGGTCGGTTCTATCTCGCTCATTTTCAATTTTCAACTTTCAATTGTATGAATTATTTTGTGATAGGTATGTTTTCGACTTTGAGTTTTAACTCGGTATTGTCGCAGATGGTGGATCATTTGTTTGCCGGGGTTGTTAGTATAGCAGGTGGTATCGTGAGTTCGATCGCCGTGGCTTGGGTGAAACGACGATGGGAGCGACGAAAACAATGAGGGGGGAAACCCTCTCATCGTTTATTTGTGTGTAATATTGAAGGAGATAATTCGGATGACAGAAAGTCTCTAATATAAATATGCTGGATGCCCTCGTAAGAGTTTTCAAAAGAGATTTCCCCAGACACGACAATCTTGGGATAGTTGTCTTTGATTCGGAGTAAATTACCAAATTCTCTTTTAATTGTTTCTTCTTTGGATAGTTCCACGGCAACTTGTACGTATATGGTTTCTCCTTTGCGTTGACACACGAAGTCGATTTCTTCTGACCCGAGAGTCCCGATTTTTACATCATATCCATTATATACCAAATGGTTGTAAACTAAATTCTCCAACCGGATACCCCGGTCTTGTCTTTTGTATCCTGTGATGACATTGCGAATCCCTAGATCTTCAAAATAATATTTTTCCCCTCGTTCAAAAAGACGTTTCCCTATAATATCAAATCTCCCAACTTTTTGAACAATAAAGGCATCTGATAGCGCCGTTGCATATTCTCCCACTACGTAAGGCGATATGTCTATTCGTTGACTTTTTAAAAAGTCACTGATGCTTTTAGAAGAAAATAAATTCCCGATATTATTAGCGAGAAATAAGATTAATTGTTCCAAGAAGGAGGTATTTCGGATATTTTTCCTTTGTATGACATCTTTTAATATAATCGTGGAGTAAATACTTTTAATATATTCCGTGATAACATCTTCTTCCATTGGTAAATGGAAGAGATAGGGTAATCCCCCGTAATGAATGTATTTTTCGAGCGAAATGTCATTGTTTTCTAATTTATGGAAGCCTAAGAATTCTAAGTAAGATAAACTATGGATTGTGAATTCTATGTATCGTCCCCCTAATTCATTCGCCAAATCGCTTGAAAATATTTCTGAATTGCTACCAGTTATATAAATATCGTTGTTTTCTTCTAATGCCAAAGAACGGATAGCCAGCCTAAAATCTTGTATTTCTTGAATTTCATCAATGAAAATATAATTCATCCTGTCCGGATTGACTTTGGACTTCACGTAATTGTTTAATTCCATGAATGTTTTTATACTGATGAAATCAACATTTTCCTTATTGATGTAAATAATATTTGCATCAGTTTCTTCTTCTAAAATGAGGTTCATCAATTGATATAGGATGTAACTTTTACCGACACGGCGATGTCCTGTCATTACTTTTACTAAGGATTTCCTCATAAATGGTTTGATCCTAGTGATGTATGAATCCCGTTCTTTAATGATCTTAGGTGTATTCATTTTGTCTAAATATGATTGTAATTCTACGCAAATATACGATTTATTCTAAATACGATTGTAATATTTGGAGGCATATTTTTAGTTAATGAAATTTTTGAATGAAAATTTTTTGGTTAGTTGATTTTTTGGTTTTTATTATATATTTTTATGGAGCATAAAATAACGTTTTTTGTTCCTACGGGATAGAACATTAGGAAAATATATTAATGGTGGGGTGTAATTGATTTATTGTCAGGTGTAATTACGAGAATGGCGTGTAAAGATAACCATTTAATATTTTCGAGTCTTTGAAAGATTGAAGAATCTAGTTTAATGATATGTGCGGAGGGGAAATTATAATCTAAACATTTAAAAATTACAGACTATGAAATTATTTGGTTTTCTCTTATTGGCAAGTGTCTTGTTGAGTTGCGTTCGGAATGTTTCGGAAGAAAGTGTTAATGGACGGGAGTTTCGTTTTCGTTCTAATATTCAAGACTTGAGACCCGGTAGTTTATCCCGGGTGGATGGGTTTAGTGAAGGGAATAAAATATTTCTTTACATTGCTAAGCGGGAGAGTGCGGATGTTGTTGCTGTTCCTGCAAGTGAAGATCTTTGTAAAATGAACTATGGGCAGGAGGGCGATTTGACTTTTGCGGATGGTGGTGAGCATTATTATCCCGATGGGCGGATAGACGTGTACGGGTATTATTGGGAAAAGGAACATTCGGAACCACAAGAATTGACCCGAATGAATGTTAGCGTGGAAACAGATCAATCTAACGGTTTGGATAAATCGGATTTTTTGTATGTGAAGGCGGCAGAGGGATATGCAAAAGATGCCGAGCCGATAAAATTGGAGTTTGAACATCTGTTTTCCAAGATCGTGTTGAATATTGCGACGGAAACGCCTGCTACGATTGATTTGACACAATTGGAAAATGTGAAATTGCATGATGTTGTTACTAGCGGGACTCTTAATTTGGGGATGGGTGAAGTCGAGAATGGAGAAGCGAAAGATGAAATTATAATGCCGAAATCCAACAATTCTTCTGTTATTATTTTGCCGCAAGAGATAGAGGGTAATAAGAAGTTATTCTCGTTTCAAGTTGCGGGGATTGAAGAGCCGTTTGAAGTAGAAGTTCCTGCCAATAATTTCGAGCAAGGGAAAGAATATACGTATAACGTGAAAGTGAATAAATACCCGGGTATGGGACCTGTTGAAATGCAGTTTTCGATGTTGGTAAAAGATTGGTACTCGGAAGAGTCTTATGAGATTGTAATTGAAAAAGGAGAGGAAGTTGAAGTTTTGTTGACGGAGGTTGCTGTGGGAGTGAATATTAGTAAAGCGGATCTTTATCTGTCCTCGGGAGAAGTGAAACGGGAATTGAAAGGGATTGCAGTGGTGGATAATAAGATGAAGTTTGTTTTCCCTCGATTGGTGGAAGGAGGAAGCTTACGATTGGAGAAAGCGATTTTTTACACTGATAATAAAGAGTCTTTTGAATACTACTTTGAGAATAAGGAGTTAAGAGGTAACAATTATGATCGAGTTGATTTGCCTGCACCGAAGATTGGGGATGCTTGGGCAGGAGGAACGATATTTGTAGTTGGAGAGGTTACTGGATACAATGAAACAGATAATGAATTTGAAACGGATACGAGAGGGGTTAATGCTTATCGAGGAAGAGTGGTTGCGAATGAGGGAGTAGAAGAATTGGAGTGGTGTGATGTCCGTGCCATGGGTAAAGATAAATTAGTTGGTGCAGTGGATAAGAATGATGGGGCTAAAAATATGCGTGCTGTGAAAATTTTTATAGAAAATAAAGGTGAAGATATAAACAAATATCCTGCTTTTAATGCGTGTTTAAGTAAAGGTGAAGAATGGTATTTTCCTGCGATAAATGAAATAAAATATATTGTGTCGCAATCAACAAAATTGAATTCCAATATAGAGGCGCATGGTGGGGAAAAGATAGGTGATGGTAACATATATGGAAGTTCAACTGAACGAGGCGAGGAGCGTTTGTCTGATTATTTACGTACCGATGGATTTAATGTTAAAGATAATGCTGCAATAGTTCGAGCCGTCCGTGCCTATTGATAAAACCTTTTGAACTATATGCCGTAATTCTGAAAGAGACCCGTTTGTTCGGTAAGGAATGGATGGGTATCTTTCAGAATTTAAGTTCGTAAACCTTTTAAATTACAGTTTATAAGTCTATATTTGCAAAAAAATTAAAACACAGAACCATGATAATGCATAAAGTTACAACTTTAAATCAATTTATTATTGAGCGGCAGGCGGAGATTCCGGGTGCTACCGGGGAGTTCTCGAGACTTTTACATCATATTGGTATAGCTGCTAAAAAAGTTCATCGTGAGGTGAATAAAGCTGGTTTGGTAGATATATTAGGTAAGGTGGGTTCCATCAATGTCCAGGGTGAGGACCAGCAAAAGTTGGATGTCTATGCCGACAATACTTTTATGGATGAATTAAGGGCAAGTGGTGAGTGTTGCGGGGTTGCAACAGAAGAAAATCAAGATATAGTGGTTTTCGAGGAAGGCTTATGTAGAGATGCCAAGTATGTTATATGTATGGACCCGTTGGACGGCTCGTCGAATATTGACGTGAATGTGTCCGTGGGGACTATTTTTTCAATTTATAAACGTGTTTCTTCGCTCGGGGAGCCTTTGACAATGGAGGATTTCTTTCAACCCGGGACGCAGCAAGTGGCTGCCGGGTACGTGATTTACGGGTCGTCGACTATGTTGGTGTACACTTCCGGTAACGGGGTGAACGGTTTCACGCTGGATACGTCTATCGGGGAGTTCTGTTTGTCACACCCGAATATGCAGACGCCGGAAAACGGAAAAATCTATTCTATCAACGAGGGTAATTACGTGAATTTCCCCGTGGGAGTGAAGAAATTTATTAAATATTGCCAAGAGAAAGATGATGCAACCAAGCGTCCGTATACTTCTCGTTATATCGGTTCTTTGGTGGCCGATTTCCACCGGAATATGTTGAAAGGGGGAGTATTCCTTTACCCGCAAACCAGCTCGCACCCGACAGGTAAGTTGAGATTGTTGTACGAGTGCAACCCGATGGCATTTATTGCCGAGCAGTCGGGAGGTATGGCGACGGACGGGGAAAGGCGAATCCTTGAGATCGTGCCGGAGGCGCTGCACCAGCGGGTGCCTCTCTATACAGGCTCGAAGAAGATGGTACAGAAGGTTCAGGAGTTTCTGACTTTCTTCAACAATATCTAAGAAACAGAAAGTTCAAATGGATGATGGCACTAGCAATCATCCATTTGAAATTAAAAGAGAAATAAAAATTTATGCTATATGATAACGAAACAGTTAATTGAACCGAAGAGTATCGTGGTCGTGGGCGGCTCGGATGATATACATAAACCGGGCGGAACCGTGTTGAGAAATTTGCAAGACGGTAATTTCAAAGGAGAACTTTACGTGGTAAATCCTAAAATGGATGAAGTGCAAGGTGTGAAGTCTTATCGTGACGTGAAGGATCTTCCGCAAGTGGATTGCGCTATTTTAGCGATTGCCGCTAAATTCTGTCCCGCCGCAGTAGAGGTACTTGCCAAACAAAAAAATACGAAGGCATTTATTATTTTATCTGCCGGATTCCACGAGGAAAACGAAGAGGGTGCTAAATTAGAGCGTCAGATCGTGGATACGATTGATTCCGTGGGTGGAGCATTGATAGGTCCCAATTGTATCGGGGTTTTGACTAACCATTATAGCGGGGTATTTACCAGCCCGATTCCGGAGTTGAACCCGCAAGGGGTGGATTTGATTTCCGGTTCTGGGGCAACGGCCTTGTTTATCATGGATTCGGGAATGCAGAAAGGTATTAAATTCAATAGCATGTATTCTGTCGGGAACTCTGCCCAGATGGGTGTTGAGGAGATTCTGGAATACATGGATGAATCGTTTGATCCGGAAACGAGTTCCCGCGTGAAGTTGTTGTACGTGGAGAGTATCGAGAAGCCGGAGAAGTTGTTGAAGCATGCTTCTTCATTGATTCGTAAAGGTTGCCGTATCGCGGCGGTTAAGTCCGGTGGTTCGGCTGCCGGGAGTCGTGCCGCTTCTTCACACACGGGTGCGTTGGCTAGTTCGGATGTTGCTGTTGAAGCTTTGTTCCGTAAAGCCGGAATCGTGCGTTGTAACGGACGTGACGAGTTGATGACGGTTGCCGGAATCTTCATGCATCCCGAGGTGAAAGGAAAGAATATGGCCGTGGTGACTCATGCGGGAGGTCCTGCCGTGATGTTGACCGATGCGCTCTCCAACGGCGGAATGGATGTGCCGCATATCGAGGGAGAAAAGGCAAAGGAGTTGTTGTCTAAATTATTCGGTGGTTCATCTGTCGGGAATCCGATAGACTTCCTTGCCACGGGTACGGCAGAGCAATTAGGCTTTATTCTGGATGCTTGTGACAAGGATTTTGATAATATCGACGGGATGGCTGTTATTTTCGGGAGCCCGGGATTGTTCCCTGTTTTCGACGTGTACAACGTGCTTGATGAAAAGATGAAGACAAGCAAGAAGCCGATTTTCCCCATCTTCCCGTCATCCAAGATCGTGAAGGCCGAGATCGACGAGTTTGTTTCTAAAGGACGGGTGTATTTCCCTGATGAAGTGTTGTTCGGAAATGCCCTTTGCAAGATATACAAGACTCCCGCGCCTCAACCGGAGCATTTCGATATGCCGGATATGGACGTGAAGAAAATCCGGGAAGTGGTGGATAACGCGCAGAATGGTTATTTGTCACCGGAAGAGATTCACGCTTTGTTGGATGCGGCAGGAGTAGCCAGAGCGAAAGAAGGCGTGTCCGATAACGAGGAGGAAATCGTGAAGATGGCGAAAGAGATCGGGTTTCCGTTGGTAATGAAAGTGGTCGGACCTATTCATAAATCGGATGTCGGCGGAGTCGTGATGAACGTGAACGACGAGGAAACTGTGCGTCGGGAGTTCAAACGGATGATGCAGATCAAAGATACTTACGCTATTATGTTGGCTCAACAGTTGAGCGGTACGCAAGTGTTTATCGGGGCGAAACGCGATGATAAGTTCGGACACATGGTGCTTTGCGGACTTGGCGGAATTTTTATCGAGGTGCTGAAAGACGTGAAAGCAGGGTTGGCTCCGATGTCCAAGTCAGAGGCTCACGGGTTGATTAAAGAACTGAAATCCTACAAGATTATCCAAGGAGTGCGCGGTCAAGAGCCCGTGAACGAAGACAAGTTCGCCGAGGCTGTGATGCGTATTTCTGCGTTGGTAAAAGTAGCCCCGGAAATCTTCGAGATGGACTTGAACCCGCTTCTGGGTAACAAAGACAACGTGGTTGCCGTGGATGCCCGTATTCGGATTGAAAAATAAAGAAATGAGGGTGTGTGTTAATACACCCTCTAGTCCATAAGGTCTATAGAGTCTATAAGGTCGTAAGGTCAGGCGTTATGGACGTTATGGATCTTACGGCTAAATTAATATATAATGAAGAAGAAGGATTTTATTGTTCTGGGGTGTGTGATTTTGTTTCTGCTCCCTTTTTTCGTGTCGGAAACGGTTTATTCCTTTTACAAGACGTTTAATGCCGAGCACGGTATGATTATGAGTTTCCTGAAATTTGGTATTCTGTCGACTTTCGGGGAGTGTATCGGGTTGCGTATCAGCGCGGGCGTTTATAATCGCAAGGGATTCGGGGTGTTGCCGAGAGCTATCGTGTGGGGAATCCTCGGGATGGGAATCAGTATGGCGATGACGATATTCGCGAACGGTGTTCCTGCGTTCTTGAAAACGATGGGGATGGAGAACGCAACGACCGTGATGGGAGAGGCTTTGTCCGGGCAGAAAGTGTTCGTTGCATTCTGTATTTCCGTGGCGATGAATACAATATTTGCTCCCGTGTTTATGACATTGCACAAGATTACCGATACGCATATATTGAGTCATGGCGGTACGTTGGCAGGTCTTTTTACCCCGATACAGATGGGTGAGATTATGGCAAACCTGAATTGGCGGGTACAATGGAATTTCGTGTTCAAGAAGACGATACCTTTTTTCTGGTATCCGGCTCACACGATTACTTTCTTGCTGCCGGGAGATACGCGGGTATTGTTTGCCGCTTTATTGGGTGTCGCTCTCGGAATATTGCTGGCGATCGCCACGCACAAGAAATAAGACGAATATAACTTTTAGACATTTTTGCCGTATAGTTTATAGTTGATACAATAATCACTATAAACTATATTTTTATGGATAAGGTTACAAGGAAAGGTAAAAAGGAGGTCGAAAGACAAGAAGAACCGTTGCGCTTGACTGCTGATCTTGAAGGAAATTATCTTTTGGATGAACGGACAAGTGAAATGAAGTGGTTAGGGATATTTTATTCCCCGGCGGGTGGAAATGTTCATCGGGTGGCTAAAATGCTGAAGAATAAAATCGGTGCCGGTAAAGTGGATATGTTTTGCGTGAATGATGTCCCCGCGGGGAAATTGTTGGATTACAAGAATATGATTCTGGTCTGTTCTTCTCTTGGCAGAAGTACGTGGGAACGGGAGCAGAGAGATCAATGGGCGAAGTTTTTCCCGCAGATGCGTAAGATTTCGTTAAAAGATCGTTTTGTCGCTCTCGTCGGGCTGGGCGATCATATCACGTATCCCAAGAATTTCGTGGACGGGATGGGATACATGGCAGAGTTGGTAACCGGACTCGGTGCGACTTTAGTGGGTAAAACCACCACGGACGGGTACGTGTACGAGGATTCAACTGCCGTGGTTGATGATCTGTTTGTCGGACTGCCTTTGGATGAGGATTTCGAGCCGGAGAAGACGGATGCCCGGATAAACAAATGGTTGGATATGGTGATGCCGGAGTTTGAGGGGGTATAGATCCTTTCAAGAAATTGATTTCGTGAAGAATTTTTCAACTTTCAACTTTCAATTTTCAATTAAATCACTATCTTTGCGCCGCCTATCGAGAATAGGTAGTAATTAATAAGTTAAAAGTAAAAGAATGGCAACTAAAATTAGATTAGCAAGACACGGTCGTAAAGGCCGTCCGTTCTACCATGTAGTGGTAGCAGATAGTAGAGCGCCGCGTGACGGTCGTTATATTGAGAGAATTGGTTCTTACAATCCGATGACTAACCCGGCTACGATTGATTTGAATTTTGACAGAGCATTGTATTGGTTACAAACCGGTGCGCAGCCGACCGATACTGCGAAGGCAATATTGTCTTACGAGGGTGTTCTTTTGAAGAAACACTTGTTGGAAGGAGTGAAGAAAGGTGCGTTTGATATGGCTGCTGCTGATACAAAGTTCGAGGTTTGGAAGAAAGAGAAAATCGCTAAGATTCAGGCTAAGATTGCGCGTTTGGCTAACGAGTCTGAAAGTGAATACAAAGCTCGTCTGGAAGCTGAGGCTAAAGTAAAAGAAGCTAAAGCAGAGATTGTAGCTAAGAAACAAGCTGAAATTGCAGCGGCAAAAGCTGAGGCAGAGGCTGCAGCAAGAGCAGAAGTAGAAGCTGCCGCTACAGAGGCTGTTGCAGCGGAAGTAGCTCCGGAGGCTCCGGCAGAAACTCCAGCAGCAGAATAATTTATGATCAAGAGGGAAGATTGTATAAAGATCGGCGAAATCGGTAAGACTCATAACTTACAGGGTGCGTTGATTGTTTACACGGAAAATGATCTTCTTGAACAATACATGGATGAACCGGTGTTCCTTCTTCTGGAAGGTGCACCGGTTCCCTTTTATATCGCGGAAGATGGTCTGACGGCACGGAACCATACTTCTTATATCGTCAAATTTGATTTTGTTGACTCGAAAGAACAGGCGGACCGATTGGTGGGGAGTGATTTGTTGATGGACAAATATCTGCTTGAAGAGGAGGATATGCCTTTGGAACTTTCTGATCTGATCGGGTTTTCCGTGGTTGACGAACCGACAGGTGAAAAAGGGGAGGTTGTGCAGGTTGATAATTATTCGGGAAATGTAGTTCTTTCTATCCGGATATTCTCGAAAGAAATTCTTCTTCCGGTATCCGATGAATACGTGACAGACATTCTTCATGATGAAAAATTGCTGCATGTAAATATTCCTGAAGAAATCAAAGAACTTTATTAAACCTTTTTAGGAATACAAACGTAAACAGATGTGATTTTTCAATCATCATAGTGTCTTATTGGTACTTCCTTGATAGAGCCGAACTCTCTAAAACTTCAATTTTTATTAAACCAAAATTTTCTACGATTTTTATTTCTACTTTAGAACAAATTTATATTTGGAAAATTTTTCAAGAAAAATGGAATTATTAATCGTTTTATTATCAGTGTTATGACTGATGATTTTGGAAAACTTGCAACAAGTGTTAGTAAAAATATTTTTCTAAGAAGTTTTTTTTCCATAGTTTTGTTCTGTTGGAAAAGGGACCAAAAAGAAAATTTATTATATACGCTAAATGGAACAAACTACAAAGAAAGTGGAGAAACAGAAACAGGCTGTAAACCAAAAGAAAGTGTACACGCAAGAAGAAGCTTATAGTAGTTCTCTTGATTATTTCAAGGGTGACGAGTTGGCTGCACGTGTTTGGGTGAGCAAATATGCTTTAAAAGACTCTTACGGGAATATTTTTGAGTTGAACCCGAATGATATGCACCGTCGTTTAGCTTCAGAAATCGCACGCATCGAAAAGACTTACGCCAACCCGATGAGTGAGGAGGAGATTTTTGAAGTTTTACGTGACTTCAAGTATATCGTACCGCAAGGAGGTCCGATGACCGGAATCGGTAACGATTATCAGATTGCTTCATTGTCTAACTGTTTCGTGATCGGTCACGACGGGCCTTCTGACTCTTACGGGGGAGTGATGAAGATAGATCAGGAGCAAGTACAATTAATGAAGCGAAGAGGCGGGGTGGGACATGACTTGTCGCATATTCGTCCCAAGGGCTCGCCGGTAAAGAATTCGGCTTTAACGTCAACAGGTATTGTTCCCTTTATGGAACGTTACTCTAACTCTACGCGCGAGGTTGCACAAGACGGTCGCCGGGGAGCTTTGATGTTGAGTGTGTCTATCAATCACCCGGATTCCGAGAGCTTTATCGATGCCAAGATGACGGAAGGTAAAGTGACCGGAGCAAATATTTCGGTAAAGATTGACGATGAATTCATGAATGCCGTTGTTGAGGAACGTGATTATATACAAAAATACCCGGTTTATTCCGATGAGCCGAAGAACGTGAAACAGATCAATGCCGTGAAGTTATGGAATAAGATCGTGTACAACGCTTGGAAATCCGCTGAACCGGGAATCTTATTCTGGGATACGATTATTCGGGAAAGTATACCGGATTGCTACGCGGACTTGGGATATAGAACGGTATCTACCAATCCTTGCGGGGAGATCCCTTTGTGTCCGTATGATTCTTGTCGTTTGCTGGCGATTAACTTGTATTCATACGTGGTAAATCCTTTCACGAAAGAGGCTTATTTCGATTACGATTTATTCAAAAAGCACGTGGCTATCGCTCAACGGTTGATGGATGATATTATTGATCTGGAGCTTGAGAAGATTGATGCTATTTTGGACAAAATTAGTGCGGATCCGGAAGACGATGAGGTTAAGGGTGTTGAAATCCGTTTGTGGGAGAAGATTAAAACGAAAGCCAGAGAAGGACGTCGTACCGGAGTGGGTATCACTGCCGAGGGCGATATGCTGGCTGCTTTGGGTTTGCGTTACGGTAGCGATGAGGCTGTTGATTTCTCCGTGGATATTCACAAGCGATTGGCTATTGCCGCTTACGGTTCTTCTGTCGAGATGGCAAAAGAACGCGGGGCTTTCAAGATTTTTGATGCCAAGAGAGAGGAAAACAATCCGTTTATCACTCGTTTGAGAGAAGCTGATCCGGAGATGTACAAGGATATGGTGAAATACGGACGTCGTAATATTGCTTGTTTGACGATTGCACCCACGGGAACGACCAGTTTGATGACGCAGACGACTTCCGGTATCGAACCGGTGTTCTTGCCCGTTTACAAGAGAAGAAGAAAGGTAAACCCGAATGATAAGAATGTGCGTGTGGATTTCGTTGATGAGACGGGAGATGCTTACGAGGAATTTATAGTATTCCATCATAAGTTTGCCCTTTGGATGGAGAAAAACGGGTATGATGTACGTGAACGCTATACAGATGAGGAAATCGATGAGATGGTGGCTAAATCTCCTTACTACAAGGCTACATCCAATGATATCGATTGGGTAGCTAAAGTGCGTATGCAGGGGCGTGTGCAGAAATGGGTAGACCACTCTATCAGTGTTACCGTGAATCTGCCGGCAGACGTGACGGAGGAATTGGTGGGACAGCTTTATATCGAGGCTTGGAAGAGCGGTTGCAAGGGATGTACGGTTTATCGCGACGGTTCTCGTGCGGGAGTACTGGTTTCCAATAAAGATAAGAAGGAAGAGGGTGCGATGCCGTCAAAACGTCCGAGAGAGTTGGATGCGGAGATCGTGCGTTTCCAGAACAACAAGGAAAAATGGATTGCTTTCATCGGTCTTTATAATGGTCGCCCTTACGAGATATTCACCGGTATTGCTGATGACGAGGAAGGTATCATGTTACCGAAAGCCGTGACGGATGGTAAGATTGTCAAGAATACGGACGAGGATGGTAATAGCCGTTATGACTTCCAATTCTCTAACAAGAGAGGTTTCAAAACAACGGTTGAAGGGTTGTCTTACAAGTTTAACAAGGAGTACTGGAATTACGCCAAGTTGATTTCGGGAGTCTTGCGTTACGGGATGCCGATCAATCAAATCGTGGATTTAGTGGCAGCCATGGAATTTGATAACGAGAATATCAACACGTGGAAGAATGGTGTCGAGAGAGCTTTGCGGAAATTCATTCCGGACGGAACCGAGGCTACTGGTTCCGTGTGTGAGAATTGCGGTTCAAAATCTGTCGTTTATCAGGAAGGTTGTTTGATCTGTAAAGTTTGCGGGTCATCCAAGTGCGGTTGATGCTTGATGATAGAAAAATAAAACGGGGAGTTTTTGAACTCCCCGTTTTATTTTTTATTTCTTTTTGCGGTTTCCTTTTCCACTTTTCCGGCCGGAAGCTGCATCTCCCCGTTGGCCTCGGCGGAATTTACGTTCCGGTTTTTCACGTCGGGAGGCAGGTGTTTGGGGCGTAACGGCAGGAGTGGTATTTTTACTTTCGCTTTCCACGAGGGCAAAATCGAGTTGGCGGGCAACGAGATTTGCTTTGGCTACTTTCACGAGTACTTGGTCCCCAAGCTGGTAAACTTTCCGGTGGTGGCGTCCCACGATACAGTAGTTTTCTTCGTCAAATTCATAGTAGTCACCTTCCAGTTCATTGATGGAAACCAGTCCCTCGCATTTGGTGTCATTCAGCTCCACGTAGAATCCCCATTGCGTGACACCGGAAATCGTTCCCATGAAATTTTCTCCTAATTTGTCACTCATGAACTCGACCTGCTTGTATTTGATCGAGGCTCTTTCCGCGTTAGATGCCACTTGTTCCATGTCGGAACAGTGCTTGCACATCTCCTCGTATTTTTCGGCATTGGCAGAACGTCCCCCGTCCAGATACCGTTGCAACAGTCGGTGAGTCATCACGTCGGGGTAACGACGGATGGGTGACGTGAAGTGCGAGTAATAATCGAAAGCCAGACCGTAGTGTCCCACGTTTACCGTGGAGTAAACGGCTTTTGCCATGGTACGGATAGCTAGTGTTTCGATCATGTTCTGTTCCGGACGGTTTTGTACATCTTCCATTAATTTGTTCATGGAAGAAGATAGTTGCCGGGGAGAGGTCGTGCGTATTTTATACCCGAATTTTGCTATGAAACGACCGAAGTCTTCCAGTTTTTCGGTATTGGGTTGCTCGTGGATACGGTACACGAAAGTTTTTGCTTTTTGCCCTTCTTTTGTTTTGCCGATTCTTTCGGCTACTTTTTTGTTGGCGAGCAGCATAAACTCTTCGATCAGCTTGTTGGCTTCTTTCGAGCGTTTAAAATATACTCCCGTGGGTTTACCTTTCTCGTCAATGTCGAAGCGTACTTCAATGCGGTCAAATGCGATAGCGCCGTTTTGGAAACGGGCAGCCCGTAGCTTCTGGGCAAGATCGTTCAGCATTAATATTTCGGTTTTGAAATCGCCGTCTTCGCCCTCGATCATGGCTTGCGCTTCTTCATACGTGAAGCGTCTGTCCGATTTGATAACCGTCCGTCCGAACCATTGTTTAATCACTTCGGCGTTCTCGTTCAGTTCGAAGACTGCCGAGAAACAGAGTTTCTCTTCATTCGGACGCAGGGAACATAGCCCGTTGGATAAATGTTCCGGTAGCATGGGTATCGTGCGGTCCACGAGGTAAACAGAGGTTGCGCGGTTATACGCTTCTTTATCCAAGGTCGAGTCGGGTGTCACGTAAAAGCTGACGTCGGCAATGTGTATGCCTACCTCGTAGTTCCCGTTTTTTAATTTCCGGAACGAAAGGGCGTCGTCAAAGTCTTTGGCGTCTTTCGGGTCGATCGTGAATGTCGTGATATCCCGGAAATCTTTTCGGTTTTTGATTTCTTCCTCGGGAATAGCGTCTTTTATTTTTTTCGCGGCTTTCTCCACCGTGGTGGGGAATTGAACCGGAAGTTCGAATTCTGCCATGATGGCGTTCATTTCGGTATCATTATCTCCCGGGGTACCCAGTACTTGGAGTACTTTGCCTATCGGGTTCTTTTGGTTTTCTGGCCATTCGGTAATCTTGACGATAGCTTTCTCCCCGTCTTTTGCCCCGTTCAATTCGTTCAACGGGATAAAGATATCGTAAGGCAGTTGTTTGCCGGTCGGTACAAGGAACGCGTATTGTTTGGAGCATTGGATGATACCCACGAAAGTTTCTTTCTTGCGTTCCAGAATCTCTACCACTTCCCCTTCCGGGCGACGTCTGGAACTTCGAGCGTAGAGCAAGACCTTTACTTTGTCCCCGTTCAAGGCATGGTTCAAACCGACCTGCGGGATAAACACGTCTTCCTTGCATTCGTCGGAAACCAAGTAGGCAGTACCCTTGGCAGTCAAGTCGATGATTCCCGTGACGTAAACGGTACTTATTTTGAATTTAAATTGTCCGGTTGATTCTTCCGAGAGCATATTGTCGTTTTTCATCTCGTAGAGAACCGTCATGATTAATTGTTTCGCGTTCATGTTTTTGATCCCCAATCGCTGCGCCAACTGTTTGTAATTAAAATGTTCGTTGGGGTTCGCGGAGAATATATCGTATAACATCCGGCGTATTTCTTTTTTACCGATGTCTCGCTTTGTTTTTTTTTCTTTTCTTGGCATATTTTGAATTTAAATATAGGATTGATTCCTGATCGTTGATTAAAACGAGGCTACTAATATACTAACTTTTTGTTTGAGTTTATACGTTTCTTCACGAGAGAATGATCCGTGTATAACTCTTTTCAGTGCTTTAATTATTATGAAATTTAAAAAATACTGAATTGTTGTACCCATTTTTTGTTTTTCTTTCGTTATGGACATGAACTTAATGGATTTTTTTACCAAAAACAAACATTTTTATGAAGAAAAGTATTGGATATTTTTTATGGGTGTCTTTTATCTTTATGCTGTTTGGTTGTGCTGAATTGTATAAAGGTGATGAGGATGAGCAAGTGGAGGTGATACTTCCTCCGGGGCCGACTTACACGGCTGAAACAGAGCATACTTTAAATGTAGTGTATTATGTGCCTGCCGATGAATACGATCGGGAATATTGGCATTGGCGTCTATCCGGCTTCGCTCTTGACATGCAGAAGTATTTTGAATTGTGTTTGCAGAGAAACCGGATTCCCAACAAGAAATTCGGTTTGATCGTGAACGAGAATCCCGATTACGTGAAGATGCACTATATCAAGAGTACTTGGACGACAGAGGAGATGACGGAAAAGAATATCGCTGCGATGGCGGAAGAGGTGTTGGCTTATTTCGAGCAGCACCCGGGGGAAAAAACTAGCGACAATTACTTGGTGTTCATGCCCAATTACACGGGGAGTTTTTGTGCGCATTATAGTTTGGGCACGTATTCCGGTATCGCTTTCTGTGGTGTGGATCACGAGAAATTTAGAGTACGTTATTTGACTTCAAGCCGGGGACGTGAAGCGCATTTGGCTTCTTACGGGGAGGTGCTGTACACTTTGGCACGTTCTTTCGGGGTTCCGTTGGAAACGCACAAAAGGAGTTCCGCAACATTCTCTCTTTTGGGATCGGTGGAGGCAAAGACTTCTAATAATGCTTATGCATGGCGTTGGTATTACACGCGTTATTGTAGTCAGTT
Organism: Butyricimonas sp. DFI.6.44; assembly: GCF_022132345.1. Classification (NCBI taxonomy): domain Bacteria; kingdom Pseudomonadati; phylum Bacteroidota; class Bacteroidia; order Bacteroidales; family Odoribacteraceae; genus Butyricimonas; species Butyricimonas sp. DFI.6.44. The sequence goes on from NZ_JAKNJD010000013.1 coordinate 57,412, forward strand.
GGCATATACGACAAGTGTGCCTAAAGGTGGTCTTTTGGACAAAGTGATTTTGCCGGAGGCTTCGGCACGGTTGTTGGAAAAACATCCGTTGTTTAATAATGCAGCCTCTGTGGAACCGGAACCGTTGGAAGTGGAGATTGACGAGTGGGATATAAAGAGCTTGCCGGGAAGCCCGACGATACTTGACGATTCTGTCTTTATTTCTTGCACATTCCATAGTAATAAACTTGTCGATGGGGTGATACTTTATAATGACCCATGGTGCTCTTTTGATGTTACTGTTCCATACTCTCCGATAAATGCAGCAACTTATGCTCTGTGTCGCGAAGCGGGAATAGCTTTGGATCGTAATGAAAATTGGGATGGAGGTAACGACGCTTATGGGGTTTATAAAAGTACGTTGCTTGCGGAAGATTTAGGGAATAATACTTATCGTGTCAATTTTAATATAGCGATGGGTGATTTACTTTTAAAGTGGAAGCCGTTTTACACGGGATTCGCTCCCAAGTGGTATTGGTCGGAATTCCGGTTTAAATTTATCGGGAAAGATGGATCCCGCTGTCCCTCGTATCCTTCTGTGAAAGGACCTTTGACCAGTGAAACGGAGGGGGATTACAGACGTTTGTATCAATTGGAAGGGATTGGAGAAACTGCGAAACACGATATTGCAAAGCGTTATGGTGTCAAGGGGAAATAGATATAATTGATTTTTAATTATCAAATACAAATTATGAAAGAATTGAGTTTTCGTTTCAGGTTTCGAGGGAGTCCGAAACCGATAGAATGGATACGAATTATGAAACTATTCGTTTTGTTTGTTATGTTGTCATCGGGTTCTCTTTTTGCTACCGCGAAGGCACAGCAAGTGAAATTGAATTTAGAAATAGAGAATAAATCGTTGATCGAGGTAATGGATTTGTTGAAAGAGAAGGCCGGGGTACAATTCGTGTATTCTGGTGCGGATGTGAAAAACGTGAATAATATCTCGGTATCCGTAAAAGATAAAAATGTGATTGAAATATTGGATATGGTGTTGAAAGGGACCAAACTCACGTATGTGCAAGAAGGGAATTTAATTATTTTGCGTCACGCTACTCCTATGCGGGCGAAAGACGAAAAGCCAAGAGTCGTGACGGGTACCGTGACAGGTGTGATGAAGACTGATACCCTTGCGGGTGTGACCGTGCAAATCAAGGGTACTACAATGGGAACGGCTACCGACATCAAAGGACGTTATAGATTGACTCTTCCTGCCGGTAGCGACGTGGAATTGATATTCTCCTTTATCGGGAAAAAAACCAAAACGGTAAAATACACGGGGCAGACCGAATTGAACGTGATTCTGGAAGACGATGCCGAAACGTTGGATGAAGTGGTCGCCTTGGGATACTTGAACACGGACAAAAAGAAATTGACAAGTGCGGTAACCACCTTGAAAGCGGAGGACATTATGATGCCGGGAGTATCTTCTCTCGATAAGATGTTGGAAGGGCGCGTACCGGGATTAATCTTTATGCAAAATTCCGGGCAAGTTGGAGCTACGCCTCGTTTACGTATCCGGGGAACTTCCACGGTCTTGGGGAGCCAGGAGCCTTTGTGGGTACTGGATGGTGTTGTATTGAGTGACCCGGTGAATGTTGATCCGGATGACATTAATAATTTGGATTTCGTGAACTTGTTGGGAAATGCCATTTCCGGCTTGAACCCCTATGATATCGAGGATATCAACATATTGAAAGATGCCTCTGCCACCGCTTTGTACGGGACAAAAGCTGCCAATGGGGTAATTGTTATAACCACGAAAAAAGGGAAAGTAGGGCCTTTGCGCATGAATTACCACGTAGACGGGAGTTTTGCCCGCCGTCCGCATTATTCGGATCGGGCGATTTACTTGATGAACTCTCGCGAGCGTGTCGATTACTCTCGCGAGGCGATCGAGAAAGGGATGAGATACAATAATACCGTGGATGGATGGACCGGCTATGAGGCTTTGGTAGAGCAATACAATAAAGGTTTGATCAGTTTCGATGAGTTTCAAGAAGGGACTACTCGCTTCGAAACCATGAATACTGATTGGTTGGGAGAGATCACTCGTAATTCTTTTTCACACAATCATACCCTCTCGTTCTCCGGAGGTTCAGAGAATATGAGATATCATGCTTCCGTGGGTTACGGTCGGGAGAATGGTGTATTAGTCAAGGAATCGGCTGACCGTTATAATTCGGTATTGAACTTGAATTTCACGCAAAATAAATTTAGCGCTCAATTCAAATTGTCTGCTAATGTACGTGAGCAAAAGCATACTCCTGCGGATGTAGGTTTGTTGGATTACGCTTACGGAACTAGTCGTGCGGTGCCTTTATACGATACGGATGGGACATTACATTATCATAAGATTTCAAAAAATGGTCAGTCTGTTTATTTTAATGTGTTGAATGAACGGGATAATTCGTATAACACGGTAAAAGGTCATTCGGTGAGTTTTATGACCAATTTGTCTTACGAGATAATTCCCCGTTTGAAAGCACAGGCCACTTTCTCTTATATGTTATCCGACACGGATAACGAAACCTATCATGCTGAAAATACGGCGTACGCATACAGTTATTCTTACTTCTATAAGGACCCGCGGTACAATGATTTCGTTTCCAATAGACTATCCTACTTGCCTTTGGGAGGAGAATTACAAAAGGATAACACGAAAAACAATAGCTATACCCTGCGCGGACAAGTTAATTACCACCATTATTTGGATGAATACGAGCAGCACATGATGTCTGTAGACGTGGGGGGGGAGTTGAATTCTTCTAAATATACGGGATTTGCTAAAACTATCCGTTGTTATTTACCGGATCGCGGTTTGACGGTCAATAAAGTGGATGAAAAAGTGTATATAAAGTATGCCGAATGGTTGGCTTCAAATCCCAATGCTTTAGGGAAATTGAAAGATAAAACTTCCAACAAAGTCGGTTTGTACGGGTCGTTGACCTATAGTTTCCGCAATACTTACATTTTCAATATGAATGCTCGTTTGGATTTTTCCAATGAATTTGGAAATTTAACAAATGACAAGATTCTTCCGATTTGGTCTTTTTCAGGACGTTGGAACTTGAAAGAGAATGTGCTTGCTGGTGTGAATTGGGTGAACGACGTGGCGTTACGTGCCTCTTTCGGTTATCAGGGAAACATCACCAACGAAGCTACCCCGGAATTGATTATCCAGAAAGGGGAGGTAAATCAGATATTCAATGAGTATCAATCCACGATTAAAACATTTCCGAACCCGGATTTAGGTTGGGAGAAGACAGCTTCATTCAATACGAGTCTTGATTTCTCCTTGTTCAATAATTCGATCAAAGGTATGGTTTCCTATTTCTACAAGAAGACTAAGAATGCCTATCTGACCAAAAAGGTGGCTCGCGTAAACGGAGTTTCCTCCTACAAGGTAAACGAGGGTACAGTAGAGAACTCGGGTTTTGAATTCAGTTTCAATATCGTGCCCATGAATCGCATGCTTTCCAGTATCAGCGCCGATGGCGAGCGTAAGGGATTCCGTTGGAGTATCGACCCGCAATTAGGTCAAGTGGTAAATAAATTGATCAACAAATTAGGTCGGGGGGATGATTTCGATCCCTTGCACGATGATTTTACCTACCAGGATTATTTGAATGGAAAGGCTTACGTGAGCGGACGTCCGTTGAATTCCTTTTTCTCTTATGAATTCACGGGATTAGACCCGTCAGATGGGCGACCCACCTTTGCCCGTGTGGAAGAGGACCTTTGGGACCAATACATTGATATGCCGAAGAGTAAGGTGTTTACCACCGTAATGCAATACTCCGGTTGTCGGGTTCCTTATTTGCAAGGTGGTGTTTCCAATACTTTCGAGTATAACAACTTTATCTTGAGTTTTAATCTTGCTTATAGTATCGGTTCCAAGGTGCGTTTGTTGAAATTGTATGATGGTGCTTCCGGGGAATCGCTTGTTCCACAACCGATAAAAAATATGCGTAAGGAATTCGTGCGTCGTTGGCGACGTCCCGGGGATGAAGAAATTACCAATATTCCGGGAATGTTGGAAGCAGGGGCTTTTAAAGCTTCGTTGACACCTTGGTGGAACAATGAGCCGTTTAAGTTTGCCGATAATATTTGGCAGATGTATGACTTCTCTAATATCCGGGTGGTAAGCGGTAACTATCTGAAATTGCAATCTTTGAGTTTGCGTTACGTGATGCCGCAAAAGATTTGTAAGCACTTGCACGTGAAGAACATGTACGTGTCTCTCTCGGGAACGAATCTGTTTACATGGAGTGCCAAGGAGTTGCGCGGGCAGGACCCGACCTCTCAGTCCGGATCGGCCGACCGTATTAACTTGTCCGTGCGTCCCACTTATTCCTTTAGTATAGATGTATCATTCTAAAAATATAAACCTATGAAAAAGAGATATACATTCCTGATTTGCTTGTTTGGTTGCCTATGGGGAGCTTGTGGCGATTTCCTAACGGAAGAGTCCCACGAGTTGATGTATGCCCGTGATTGTAAGGATATGGAAGAGTTGCTGATCGGTAACGGGTACATGAAGGCGTCCTTGGCGGCCAACGTTGCCACCTATGACGTGTCGGCTGTTAACTCCTATTACTCTTGGTTGTTTGCGATGGACGATGATGTACAGGCAGCCATTGCCGGGCTGGAGATAACCAAAGGTGTGTTTACTAATGAATTGCGGGCTTTTTACAAGTGGGAAGCCGCCCCGTTTAATATCAAGGGAGATGCTTTCGAGGATAAGAATTGGGCAACACTGTACGAGCATATTGCGGTGCTGAACGTGATTTTGGATAAGGTCGAGGAGTTCACGCACGACACGGAGGAGGACCGTAACAGCGTGAGGGGGCAATGCCATTTTCTGCGTGCGGCATATTATTACTTGTTGGTGAATATTTACGCTAAACCTTACGATAAAGTGACGGCATACAGTGATTTGGGAGTACCCTTGAAATTATCCCCCGTGGTGGAGGACAAGAATTTCACCCGTACTCCAGTGGATTCCGTTTACAATCAAATCGTGCATGATTTGCAAATGGCGGTCGATTACTTGGAAGGAATCGAGATGCCTTCCGTCAACCGGGCGAACCAAGATGCGGCACGCCTTTTGTTGAGTCGCGTGTATTGTTATATGGGTAAATGGGATTTGGTTCCGGAGCTTTGCCGGGAAATTTTGAAAGGGAAGTATTCCTTGATGAACATGAAAAGTTCGGGGCAGGCAACATGGTTGTATAACGGTTGTCCCGAGATTATTTTTACCCAGGGACAAAGTTTAGGAGCGGGGGTGTTCTATCAGGAAAATAATGCTGATATGGTGGACGCTTTAGCGATTTCTCCCGGGCTGTTAGAGGTATTCTCGGAAGAGGAAGGTGATGTACGTAAAGATTTGGTGTGTAGAGAGCATAAGTATGGTGGTTTTTTGTTACCGGCAAAATTAACAGGAAAAGATACGCTAACCTTGAACTCTATGAAAACCTACGTTTCAGATTGTTTCTTGTTGCGTTTGTCTGAAGTGTATTTGAATTTAGCGGAGGCATTGGCAATGACCGAGCGGGACCCCGAGGCAAGAGAAGTACTTGCAGATTTGATGGAAACCCGTATCCACGATTTGCGAACCTTGACGGAATCCGGTGAGGCTTTGGTAAAATTGATTCGCAAGGAGAGAAGAAGGGAGTTATGCTTCGAGTGCCAGCGTTGGTTCGACTTACGTCGTTATGCGGTCAGTCCCAAGTATCCGGAAGCGATTTCTGTCCACCATGTCATGTTTGAACACAATGCGGGAAATGCAAGTACGAAAGGGGACTATATCGGGTATTACGAGTTGCCTGCTTATCCGGATGGCAGTTGGGTGATGCCGATTCCTACCTACGAGATCGAGCAAACCGAAGGAGCTATTATACAAAATGAACGTGTGGATTGTTTTTTAAAAGATGAATAAGATGATGAAAAATATATTGTTAAGCCTTGTGATAGCCTGTGGCCTATTTATGGCTTGTTCCGATGATGAAACACCAAATCCCTCCTATGCGGAGCGGGATTGGTGGTCACTCGCCTACGATCCGGATGCAGATGAACTGGAGCAGTTAATCTATGAGATATACGAAGAAAGTGGTTTGCGTTTTTTCTATAACGATACCTTAGGATCGGAAATTCGGTATAATAATGGAGTGCCTTATACTCATTATCAAACCTACAAGATGGGATATAATTTTACAACTTCAGGGGTAACAACTTCTGCTAACTATCGTTTGTCATACGATCGGGAGGTAATCAAAGATTTTGTCGATTACTATTTTTTAATTGTGGATCCAGTATTGAACACTTCGTCTTTTTCCTATAAACGTTTTTTTGTAGTGGATACGGTATTCAAGGGCAAAACAAATGCTGAAGTCTTGTCTTATTGGAATGACATAGCTAATAACACTGTTGTGGTTAGTATGACAGATGTGACTAAGAAGCATTTCAACACGTTGTCGGCTGAAGAAAGAAGGGGATTGATGATTAATGTTTTGTTGAATCAAGTGTACGATATGTTTGGAGGAGGAGCCTCAAATACTGAAGAGTTGCAAGATTTCTTTGATATAACGAAAAACTCGGCTACTTGGCCGACAACGATAAATGCCACTAATGCTCCTTACGCTAAAGGTTTTAGAATAAAAGGAGCCACTTTGGATTTTTTTCCGGATGGAAGCATATTAGACTACGAGAATATAGAGAAATACGGGGCGTTGAGTTTGGGTGCATTGAATGGAAATTATCAATATTTCGTGTCTACAAATGTTGATTTTATGGATTATTTAAGATTGATTTTTACTTGTACGGATGCTGAAATTCGAGCACGATACGGGGAACACGAATTGATAATGCAAAAGTACGAATACTTGAAAACTCTATTGGAAAAATATGGTTTAGAAAAGTTTTTTGCATACCGCAAAAAACTGGATGAAGTAGAAGATTAATCGTGAACAGATAAACAATAAAAAATCCGGGTCTTCAAACCCGGATTTTTTATTTACTTGAACAAGGAATTACTTTATCAATCCCTTGTCGAATTTCTCTTTCACTTTTACCAACATATCATTGGTCATGCTGGTAAGGTCGTATTTCGGAGCCCAGCCCCATTCTTGACGGGCGCAAGTGTCGTCCATGCTGTTTGGCCAACTGTTGGCGATAGCTTGTTTTACCGGGTCGATTTGATAATCCATTTTGAAGTCCGGGATATGTTTGCGGATTTCTGCCGCGATTTGTTCCGGCTCGAAACTCATGGACGCGATGTTGAAGCTGTTCCGGTGTTTCAGTTTGCTGGGGTCGGCTTCCATCAAAGTAACCACGGCGTTCAAGGCGTCCGGCATGTACATCATGTCCATGTAGGTGCCTTCCTGCACGTTGCAAGTGAATGAACCTTTCCGGATGGCGTCATAGTAGATTTCCACGGCGTAGTCCGTGGTTCCCCCGCCGGGAAGAGTCACGTATGAAATCAATCCCGGGAAGCGTACGCTACGCGTGTCTACCCCGAAACGGTGGAAATAATAGTCGCTTAGAAGTTCCCCGGTTACCTTACAAACACCGTAAATCGTGGTGTTTGAACGTTGCAGGGTATCCTGCGGGGTTTTGTCTTTCGGGGTGTCGTTACCGAAAGCACCGATAGAACTCGGCGTGAACACGGCGCAATTGTTGTCCTTCGCGATATACAGGGAGTTTGTCAACGCCCCGATGTTAATATCCCATGCCAGTTTCGGGTTTTTCTCTCCCGTGGCAGACAATAAGGCAACCAGGTTGAAGATGGTATCAATATTGTATTTTTTCACGATGGCACTGAATCCCTCTCCGTCAAGAGCGTTCAATTCCTCGAAAGGACCCGCTTCTGCCAATGCTTTACATTTTTCAGCACTGATATCGGCTGCCACTACATTGTTATCTCCATAGATAGATCTCAAATAAGGAACCAGTTCGGAACCGATTTGTCCCCCTGCACCAACGATTAATATTTTCTTCATCTCGATAGTTTTTTATGACGAACGATGTTATTTTTCTATATTAGATTGTAGCGCGAAAATAATTAATTTAAAACGTTAGAGAGTAACAAACGGGAATTTTTTTTGCCTTTTAACTGAAAATTTGTTCGTTTGAACGCCCTTCTGCTTCATAATATTCATCTATCTGTAAGTTAGGGGCTTTGTAGGCGGCAACGGCGAGTTGGTCGCAGCGTTCGTTTTCAGGTATATTGGCGTGTCCTTTTATCCAGACGAACTTCACGTTGTGTTTGCGATAGAGTACTAAAAATTGTTGCCACAGGTCGGGATTTTTTTTATCCTTGAATCTTTTTTTCTCCCACCCGAACACCCAACCTTTTTCGACGGCGTCGACGACGTATTTCGAATCAGAGTATATCGTGACGTTGCTTCCCGGGAAGCGCAGGGCATTCAGCCCGATGATAACGGCAAGCAATTCCATGCGGTTGTTCGTCGTGAGCCGGAAGCCTTCCGACAATTCTTTCCGGTGCGGTCCCGCCATAAGCACGACCCCGTATCCCCCGGGACCGGGATTCCCGCTGGCTGCACCGTCTGTGTATATCGTGATATCTTGTGGCATATGTAATATTTGAGGACGTAAAAGTAAAAATTTAGTTTGATATTATCCCGACCTTTTCCGGTAATTTGCTAACTTCGCAAAAAACATTGAATGACAGGTATTCCTACACATAAAATGGTTCGGCAATCCGATTTCGGGATATTCGCGAAAGAACTTTCTCCTTTTTCAGCGAAACGACCAATCGATTATACTCATCGGGACGAGTATTACATATTTGGTATGGTAGAGAGCGGGACGTGTCGTGTCGGTATTGATTTCAATGATTGTTGTTTGTCGGCAGGCGATGTGATTTGTATCCAGCCGAACCAAGTCCACCATGTTGTCGATGCAGGTGACGTGAAGGCATTTCTTTTATTCATGGACGGGGTGTTTATAGATATTCCGACGAAACAAGTCCTCGCTGAATATGCGCTATCGCCGCTATCATTCAAAGTGAATGACATGCAGCGTGTCGAGTTGACTCAACTCTTTTCCATGATTTTCCGCCGAATCGATGAGCGGGAGTGTGATGAATCGAAAGCTACTCTGCAAAATTTGTCATGCGCGGTCGTTGGAATAATAACGGATGCCATTCGGAAAATTGTCAAGCAACAATCTAAAAAAAGAAGACGTGTCGAAATCGCGTTGGCTTTTAAAGAATTGCTTTCAAAAGAAAGGGTGATAAACAGGGGTGTATCTCGTTACGCGGAATCGTTGTGCGTATCCCCGGTGTATCTGAATGAAGTGATTAAGGACATTACAGGCGTGAGTGTAAGCAAATATATTCAAAACGAACTCCTGTTGAGGGCTAAACGGATGTTGATATATACATCTATGAATATAAGGGAGATAGCTGTCTGTCTGGGAGTGGATGATTATGCTTATTTTACCAGATTATTTACGAAAGTCGTGGGCGTGAATCCTACTTCCTACCGGAAGAAATACCTCGAATAGTACAATTTTAACCTTGTATATTCTATTTTTCTGTTTGTCAATTCATTGTAGTTTTGGAGCAAAAAAGATGAATAGAAGTAAATTTATTTACTTGACGGATTTGATATTGGTTTTCGTGTTCGTCCTGTCGTTCTATACGGGTGTAAAGTTACATATCGCGGGGCATGGCATCAACCATGCAACGTGGCATAACTGGGCAGTATTTCATACGATTGTCAGCTTGTTGTTTATGGCGTTGGGAATTATTCATATCAGGAGCCATTGGGGGTGGTATGGAGGGTTGAAAAGGAAAGGCTGTAAAGGCAAAGGAAAAGTAGTTTTGTTGTTGTCAATTGTTTTCGTGTTGGTTGTCGTGTCCGGGTTAGTGGTACTGTTTTTCGTGAATGGCGCTAATTCCTCGATAGGATTGTTGCATTACAAAACCGGTATTGTTGTGGGGGTATTGGGAGTTCTTCACGTGTTGGAGCGAAAGCGGATGCTGTATAAAGGTGTTTTGACTTGTGTATTTGGTAAAAAGAAAGAGTGAGAATAGTTATTTTATCGGTCTTGAATTTGGTATACCATGACATATTCCTTCTGCCCGGTGGCCTTGTCTTCCTGTTCTCGTGTAATCTTGAAGCCTTGGTGTTTATAGAACGTGACGGCTCGTGTGTTTTCCCGGTAAACGTTTAGCTCCAGTTCGGGTTTTAGTGTTTTCGCGTAAGTCATCAATGCTTGCCCGATTCCTTTACCTTGTCGGGTGGGAGCCACGAATAGGGCGGCGAGGTAATTTCCCGATAGAGAAATGAAGCCGGTGATCTCTCCGGTTGTATCATCCGAGTGAACGAAAGTTTCGCTTTGGGGTATATATATTTCGCGCATGCTTACCGTGTTGTTTTCCCAGTAGGAATGGGGAATGAAATAGTGGGCGATGGCGGATGCTTCCAGCCATATCCGGATAACGGCATCTTCATCTCGTGGTTGGAATTTTCTAATCATGGACTTTCGTGTGTTATGCGGGAACAAATGTATATAAAATAATTTGTAATCGTTGATTATCCTTTAAACATGGGTTTTACTATGGCATTGCACGGGTTTTGGGTGACTTTTAGGCGGCATCGCCTACTCTTCGCCCGTACTTCGCCTACACTTCGCCCACGTTTTAGCAAAGAATATGCTTTTTTAACACACGCAGGAGGAATGTTGTTGCCGGCATTAGAAACGCGGGAAATAGGCGAGCTTTACGCTTTATCATAGGCCATCCCCTTGAAATGTTTAGTATAACTATTTATCATTTCATGATGTTTTTACGCGCATGAGAGCATATTTTCGAAAAAAAGTCCTTTCTTTGCATAGTGGTTAATCGGGAGGGGGTGATTTCATGTGCCTTATTATCATGAAAAGTTGATGTTCACGGAAGTGCGCTTGTTTAAATGTATTTACGATGATGAATAAGATTGTAAAAGATAAGTCGATTGATATCGTGACTCTTGAGCGTTTGTTTGAAGAGGTATGTTTCACGGGGGAGGAAGCGGAAGTTCTTGAGAAGTACACTTGTGATTATGATTTTACCTCTGTCGAGAAACAGGGGCCGGAGTGGATTTTTTCTTTGTTGAATGTCATTCGGTCGGAACTGGCGGGAGAGGAAATCGTGATAGAGGATTATCGTTACCTGAACGGCGTGTTTATTCGTGTTCTGGAATGGTTGATCGAGGGGTCGACTTATTTAAAATGTTACGAGGGTGTCAAGTTGAATGACCAGCGGATGCTGGTGGAACGTTACTTGGATGAGGCGCTCGCGTCGAGAGAGGCGATCCGGTTGATAGACACGGAGGGCGAGGGGGATTATGTGACGGATAAGTTGCGGAAGTTGACCTTGTCGGGCTATCTGTTTAAAAAGTCGTTGGTGTGGATTACCCTGTCAACAATCGTGCGTTTCAGTCCCCGCTTGCATCTTTTACCGGCAGAAGGTTTTGTGCTTTTGGTGTATCACACGTTGAACAAGAATTTCCCGCGGGTGACAGAATGTATGAACGAGCGGGTGGCATTGATGCGGGAACAAGATGATATTTTAAGTTTCGAGGGTAGGACGGAAGAACAGCTTCAAGATACGGTTTGGATTCTCGGTGCGAAATTGTTGTTGGGAGTTCCCGTGCAGGAAGAATTTGCCTGCCTGCGTTCCATGTTTTTCAGGTACCTGTATATTTTAGGGGAGAAAAAAGAGGAGTTGTTCCGGGAGAACGCTTTCAATTCCCTCTTGTTTAACCAGAAGAATCCGGTTTTCGCTTGGGAGGATTTGTTGAAATTTTCGCTTGCCGACTTGAAAGCCGTGATAGAGGAGAAGTCGGTCGCGGCTTTGAGAAATTGTCAAGGACGGATGTTTGACGGGAAGGGACAGGTACTGGTAGACAACAAGGCAATCACTTTATCTGCACCGACTTCCACGAAATTCGACATGGTGGCGGAGATTAACGGGATGGCGTTGAAAGTCGGGAGTAACAAGAGAAAATTGGTTTTCGACGGGGAACTTGCTGAAGTGACAAAATCATGGAGAGGCGTGTTCGCCGATTTCTCGGATGAACTCAAGAAGAATGTTTTGAAGAAAAGACGTCCGCCCGTGGGCGTGAGCGTGACGATAAAGATAAAATTGATATATAACCAGAACCCGACGTTGGCGTTCGTGTCGGTTGTGGACGACCAGTACGAGGGGAACGGAGTGCTGCACGTGAGCCATATTACACGGGCAAAACTGGATACGATTGAAGATATTTTGCATCCCGGCGATTTGCTGCAGGCGACCGTGGTCGAGTCGAGCGAGGAGAAACTTCAGTTTTCGATTTGGGAGGAGTTGAATCGTTCGGCAGCCGTGCGTCTGGATGCCGGGGACGAGTGCAATGCTTTGTTCCTGTACGAGAAAAACGAATTGTTGATTTGGCTTTCTGAAAACGGGTATATCGTTTACACGAGTGTTCCGGAAGGAGTGGTGATAAAAGAGAATGATTGTTATTTATTGAGAATAACCGAGATACCGACCCGGGGACGGATAAGGGGTGAAATGGTTCAGGCCTCGACCGAGTCTTTTGATCGGCATGATGCCGTGTCGAACCTCGTGTACGAGTACTTGGGTGATTGTAAACGTTTTAGGGAAGGCGACGTGCAGGCGAATTTTAACATGGGCAAGATAGAACGGTCTGTGGATATTTCGCACGGGTACGTGAAGGAATTGATTCGTTTGTTACAGTTCTATTTGACACGGGAGGTTAGTCTGGGTAATCTTAATTTGCTTTATTTTATTCGGTTGCTCTCTCACGTGTTGGGTGATAATCGGCTGAAGACTTATTATGATTGCTTGATAAATTACTTGATCATAAGATACGAGTTCGTGGAAGAAGGGGATGTCAGGAAGATCGATTTGGATTTTTTGGAACGTGATTTTCAACGTTTCCCCGCTTTGGAGCGACAGTGGACAATTATCAAGATTCTCGCGGCATGTAAAGACGGTTCGTGCGCGGATGAGTTGGTGCGTTACTCCCGTTCGGGAGATGAAGATGTCGCGAATGTCGCGAAATATATACTGGAAAAGGAGTTGCCGGGGCATACGGTTGGGACTTCCCGCTTGATACATGATGAACTTCTGGCTTTGCTATCTTTCAAAAAGGAAGAACAGGAAGAATTGGCGTTTGGCGAGCGGAATTTCGTGCGGGAGTTTATGGAGTCAATCGTGTATCCCGCGGGTTCGAGAGGTGCGGACGTGGAAGCGCAAATCGATATAATGATGTGCGCGATATGCGGTTTCTTGAATGAACAGGGCGGGGTGGTCTATATCGGGGTGAATGACGAGGGCGAACCTGTCGGTGTACACGGCGATCTGGAGTATTTGTATTGCGTACCGGACAAGTACGAATTATTCCTGCATAAGAGAATTATTGAGGCATTCGGTGCTAATATAGATAGCTTGACTTTGATTAGATACCGGGAGGTTGATGATTGTCTGGTTTTCGCTGTATCAGTCCCGCCTTATCATCAGGTGGTAAAGTATGATTCTATTGTTTGGGAAAGAAGAGGGGAGGAGCTGTTGGAAATGCAGGGGGAAGACGTGAAAGTTTTGGAAGAGAAGCGGAAAACGGTGGAACCGGGTATCATGGCAAGAGAACCGTTATTCCCGGGGGATAAAGGGTATAATAGTTTGTAGATTCATATTTCCGGCGGAGAAGCTGATAAACATACAGTTTCCCCGCCGGAAAGTTTCTTGATAGGTCTACTTTTTAGCTTTTTGCAGAACAATATCGATTTGTGTTTTCTGACCTACGGAGACCTCTTGTGTTTTCATTTCTTTTTTCGAGAAAACCAGTGTGTCTGCGTTTGTCACGAAAAGAACGTAAGTTCCTTTCGTGTTTGTGCGTGTGCCAACTTCTCTTCCTTTAATCATAATCGTAACATCGCTCAAAGGTTTTCCCGTGGTATCTGTTACTGTACCAGTGACTTTTTTCTGGATGTCAAGTGCATTTGTCGATAAATGATTACCGAGGATAATTCCACCTAAGATAAGGAGAATGAATACAATCTTTGTTCGCATAATAGAGGTTTTTAGATAATGCTTTTAATAATCTGTTCTTTCGTGTAATTTAGAGTAGTATTTGGTATTGTCTGCTGGTTTTGAAGTTGGGGGGATTTTTTTGAAATCTCTCCTTGTAAGATAACATTAATTACAGTTTGATTTTTTACTTGAACTTTTTGAGTTTGCATTCCAATGAATGAAAATTCGAGAACATTTTTTGAGGTGACATAGATAGTGTAATTCCCCTCGGCATCTGTAATAGCACCGGTGTTAGTACCTTTGATTTTAACTGTTGCTCCAGCTATTGGTTCACCTTGGGCGTTAGTGACTTTTCCTGTTACTTTAAATTGTTGATCTACAGCCATTGTAATAAGACTAATTCCTAATAGTAGGGTAAAGAGCATTGTAGCCTTTCTGATAAATGTTTTTGTTTTCATGTTTTAAAATTTTAGATTAGTATTAGAAATGCCGAGTTATTTGCGACTTGTTATTGGCCGATATATTTCCATTTCACGGCATCTGCATAGATGATTTGATCCGGATTAGTGGTTTTATCGCTTAATGTAATGGTGTTTGCTCCGGCAGGGAAATCGAATGTACCAATAGATACCCAACCCTCGTCCGCGGGTTCTATTCTTAAAGTGACCTTTTCCTCTCCGTTTTTTGTTGTTAGCGTGTAATATTGTTCCGAGTGTCCTTCAGCGGGAGCTTGGTTTTCGACGAGGTAAACGAAAACTTCGTATCGCCCTTCTTCGGGCAATTCTCCCGTCCACGCTACCGGGGCATTGCCTTTCCCGGCTTTTTTGAATACCATGCTTTTGATGATGTCGCCGTGGAAACCTTGTGTTCCGGCACAGTATGTCCATTCTGTCGGGGCGGCCTCGTTGATGATAAAAAGCATGTGTTGGAAAATGTATGTTTTCTCTTTCTTCGGGGAAAGTAACGTACCTAGTTTTTTCTTCCGGGAGGTAACGCCTATCCTGAAACCGTTGTCTTCGTTATCGACGATAATTTCATCCGAGGGAGGAAAGAATTGTTGATTATCGATGGCAAATTTGCCGCGTGAGGTGTCTTGGGTGATGCTTGCGTCTTCATGAATTTTATACGAGATGCCGTTGGGTATATTCCATGATAGATTCAGGTTAATTTCAAAGTTCGGGATACGTTCTATTTCCCTTGTTTCTTTAATTTCCCAGCTTGTTCCCGCGGGAATGCGGTAAGCTTGTTTGTTCTTTCCGGTTTCTGTTGTTGTTGATATAATACCTTCTGTTTCACTATTGTTGTATATTTTGAAGGATAGTTGGTACAATTCACTTTCATCCGATTCTATTTTTTGTGCTTTTATATCTTTCACGATATAGCTCGGGATTGACTGCGCATTATACCATAGAGGAATGAAATCGTTAAGATGGATATTGTAATGATCGGCTATTTCCATGCATAAAGAATCGAAGGATAATTCTTGGAAATGATGTTTGTTCCGGTAAACATTTATGAAACGTTGAATTTCTTCCGGTGGTATTTGCAAGTTAATGTGGTTTATGAATTCGAATGTTTTAAGTTGGAGTATACTTTCTAGGGTTGAAAAGTGAAGCGTGTCGTCATTCAGTGCTTCTCTCAGGCTATGTGATGAAAGATAACGGTTTGCCTTGAGTGATTCGTTATTTCCCATGAAGTGGATGAGTTGGCGTTGTTTTTGTGTTTCAAAAACATATAGAATTTTATCCATGACAGGATAATCTTTTGAATAGAAGTAGCTGGAATGATTAAAGAATAGAGATGTTAGGTCGTGATAATTGTTTATCATTTCCGGTGTTTTGCTAGCTCTCCCGAGAGAGGGTACGAAAATATTCCGGGAGTCGCGTATTGTTGATGGTTGGAATAATTTACGAATAATAAAATCGAGGTAGAGTTCTTCTCGTGTTTTATTGTAGGGGAGTCCCATGTTGATTCTATTTTGTATACTTTCTTCAATTTGATTCCGGAAGTGACGAGAGAATGTAGTGTATGACGTGATCCATTTTTCCGGAAACAGTACGATTTCCGGTTGAATGAACTCGCTCCCGTTACTCCATTTCCGGGAGAAGGTGGTGAACGACACGGGTGTTTCGGTCAACGTGAATTTCGTGAACGGGTATTGTTTTCGGATGCGTCCTTCCATGTTTTCTTTATTTTCCCGTAAAGTAGCTTCCAGTTTTTCTCTTGTTAGGTTTTTGAGTAGTTTTTCTAGGTGGTTATGACCTTTGAACGTGTATAGTTCCATGGTCACGGAATCTACTTCAATGCTCTTTTTCTCGTAGTCCCCGATGCATAGCGTGAGTCCGGTCAGGTTATACTTGTTATTGAATAATATGGTGTCCTGTTTATGTTCCGGTATTCCTTGGGATATGACGGTTTTATTTTTTCCAGTGATAACTTTCAGGGAAAAACGGGTGAAGTCTTTTATCACGGCATAGGGAGTGCGTAAATTCACGGGAGGGATAGTCGCGGGATACCATAGACATTCCGGTGTCAGCAGGGTATAATCGTCCCCCACGTATGCGTAGCGTTTGCCGAAGTGTAGGGGGGAGTTCTGGTATTGGTCGTTCCAGTATTCCCGTGTATTTACATCCGGGTAACATACACGTTCATCGATTTTCCCTTGATAATTTATTCGTAGTGATAGCGAATCCCCGGGTAATAGCGGATGGGACAGGGTAATTACTTGATTTTCCCTGCTGAATTTGACTTCTTTCCCATTATCGAGGGATAGCCGCGTGAGTTTCAGCGTTGGATTTAGGTACAGTAAGATTTCGGGGATTGGGTTCTTTGTGGTATTCGTGATTAGCAATTGGCTGTAGTAAAAAAGTTGATCGGCATTTTGACGCATGCTAAGTTCGTGTCGGGTAATGTGTGTCGGGGGATAATCGTTGTATTTTAATGCCGTTTCCCGATATCGATTCCGGGTGACCTCATCCGTTCGGAAATGGTTGTAATAATTTAGACCGGGGAGAATACTCGCGAATAGTATTCCTGTCGCGATGACACGAATATGCGGATTTACACGGGGATTGTTTGGAAGTCGTTTTTCCAGTCCGATAGAATAAATGATGCAAGCTATTCCTAAAAGCAGGAAACATGTTCGTTGCGTCAAATAATTCGATAGGGCGACGTGTCCGGTGATATCCGAGAACACGTTGGGTAAACAGGTTGCTCGAAAATCAAAGAGCCCGTGTTGTAGAGTCGGTATATAATACAAGGACACGAGCATAAATATAAATAAGAACAACATGGATATTCCCCCGTTTCTGACTAGAGCGGTTGTCAATATAGACAGTCCGGTCAAGAATAAGAGGGTGGGGAATGACAACGTGAACCAATAAAAGATGTACGGGAAAAGTTGAAAAGGGGAATCACTGTCGAAAATGTGTATTCCCACGGCAGATACAATAGATATTGCATTCAGTATAAGTAAAGTGGTAATAATTCCCATGCTTTTCCCGATGATATATTCCGTGTTGCTTGCATTTTTAGTTTGTATTGCGACTAGCGTGTCCGCGTGTTTTTCTCGTCTTCTCCATTCACTGACGGCTAAAATGATTAAGACTGATTGGAGTATGGTGAACAGATACGTGTTCACGAAAGGCACGGATGACGGCAGGGCAATCATAAACCAATAACTGGCTTGTTCTTTGCTTTGTAGAGAGTGTTGAAGAAGAAAAATTGTGATTAATCCCAGCAAGGCTATTCCTTGGAATACCGTGTTTCTCCGGATAAATTTTCTCTCATAACGAGTGATAGTTCTAATGTTTTGAAGGTTCATGGCAGTCGTTTTATATAAATAAAGACACCGCTGAAACCTTCGCGGGATGAATGAAGTGGGATATATTTTATTCTATTTCGTATTTTCCTGAATTGAAATATTCCCGGAGTTTACGGATTGCGGAGTATTTCAGGGTTTTTATCGTGTTTATCGAGATACCCATGATTTGTGCGATTTCTCTGTTTTCATAACCGGATAGAACGAGACGCATAATTCGGGCGCTTTGAAGTGGTAACGTGTTGATAGCGTTGATTAAGGCTTGGTTTGTATCTTCCGCGATCAGTAGGTTTAGAACTTTCGGATCTTCAGATTCTTCCATTTCCAATTTATTGTATCTCTCGTTTTCTCGTCGTTGTCCTCGTAGATAGTTTAAAGATTCGTTCTTTACCATCGTATAGAGAAAATTGTCTATTAGGTTGATCTCTTGTAGATTATGCTGGTCTTCCCAAAACTTGATAATCACCTCTTGTGCTATGTCTTGAGCCACATCCGGAGAACCGACAAAACGAACTGCAACAGCGCATAAAGGGGCATAGTGCTCTTTGATAAAAGTTTCTAATTCAAGGTTTTTCTTCATATCAATAATCGTTCGTTTAAAACGATTCGAGAATGCCCGGATACAGCCGATATTTGGCTGTTGTAATAGGTTAATAATGAATGTTGTAAAAATAACCGAAAATAAATCTTGTGATGATTTGGTAATATAAAAAAACGAAGGTTAAATAATATCGAGTGCAAGTATAAAAATAATTTTTGATTTTTTCCTGTTTTCATTCATCCCGTGACTCTTTTTGTGGTGTCTATATAGAAACGAAAGAAAGATGATGACATATAGTAGAGCGGAAATACTGGCACAAATTATTATCCGAGTGAAGTTGGGAACGGCCTCCGCGGAAGAAAGAGAGGTATTGGGAAGTTGGCTGGACGAGAGTGAGGATAATCGCCAATTGTACAAGAATATTATTCGTTGGAAATGTATTCGGGAGAGGTTGAGATTGGAAGATGAAATTAACCAGACGACGGACTTCAAGCGGGTACACCGGGTCGTTTCAAGACGTTTGGTTCATAAGGATTTCGGACAGAAGCAGTGGCGGCGGATCGGTTGGGTTGCCGGGATTGCGGCAGTATGTTTATTCGGGGTGTTCTTGACGTGGAACTCCAAACGGCAGCCCGATACGCTTGTTGGCGTGAATGAACGGCAGGATATCAGGAAAATACCCATGCAGCCCACGAGAGAAAAAGTGATGCTGGTACTTGAAGACGGGCGTCAGTTCGGGTTGGTTAGTCACGCGTCGGATAGTATAAAATTGTCACAAGTGACCCTTATCGGCGAAGGAAATGGTTTATCATATAGATTGCACGCGGATTCCGTTCCCCGGCAGGAATCCCGACATAGAATTTATACCACGGTCGGGGGTGACTATGCATTGGTATTGAGTGATGGAACACGGGTTTGGTTGAACGCGGAAACAGAGTTGGAATATCCCGTGCAGTTTATCGGTAAAGAAAGGGTGGTCAGACTGAAAGGAGAGGCTTATTTTGAGGTGGAACACGATGCAGAGCGGCCATTTATAGTGGAAACGGGAGATATGCGGACGCGGGTACTTGGTACTTCGTTTAATATCAGCGCTTACGCGAACGAGGACGCCGTGTACACTACGCTATTATCGGGAAAAGTGGAAGTAGGTTTGGCGGATAACGCGGAGCATGGGATTGTTCCTGTTTTGTTGAAACCCGGAATGCAATCCCAGTGGGAAAGAGGAACGGACGATTTCGTGGTGCGTGAGGTCGATCCGGCTAATTACGTGGCATGGAGGTACGGGGTATTCGTGTTTAATGAAGACGATCTGGATGTTGTTACCCGTATGCTTTCCCGGTGGTACGAGGTGCGTTTTATCACGGACGGCATACGCGTGGGACATCATACATTTAGCGGAAAAATGAGTAAAGACGAGAAACTTGAATCAATCTTGAAGATGTTGACTATGGCAGGAGGACCTGAGTTTAAAATTGAAGGAAATATTGTACGCGTTATAGAGAAACGATAATAAAACCGGAAATGCGTTGCAGGCATTCCCGGTTAATTAACCTTGTTGACAGCAAGGTACTTGTTTAATTAAAACAGAACAAAACTATGAAAAAAAACTACAAGACAAAAGTGTTTTGTAGACTTTCGGTGATGCGGGTGGCGTTTTGCAGCATTTTACTGCTGTCATTAAACGCTTTTTGGATAAGCTCATCGGTCTACGGGCAACAGAATGTTAAAAGAATTTCTTTAAAACAGGAGCAGGTAAGTGTGCTTGACGCTTTGAGGGAGATCAATCGACTGAGCGACAATATGGTCGTGTTTAAGAAAGAAGAGGTAGAGAAAGAAACGAAACGAGTGACGATTGACTTGAAGGACGTGACTGTCTTGGATGCAGTGAAAGCTTGCGTGGAGAATACTAACCTGACTTGCGTGGAATACGCGGGCAGGGTGGTGGTAACTCCGAAAAAAGAAGCACTCTCGTTGACTATCACGGGAGTTGTGCGTGACGACAAGGGGGAACCTTTACCGGGGGCAACGATTGTTTTGAAAACCGATTCCTTGCAGATTGGTACGAGTGCCGACGTGCAGGGTGCGTATCGTTTGACTGTCCCGACGAGTGCGACAACATTGGTATTCTCTTTCATGGGATACAAAACCAAGGAGGTAGCGATCAAAGGACAAACGACGATTAACGTGGTACTGGACGAAGACGTGATGAATGTCGAGGAGGTTGTCGTGACGGGTATTTTTACCCGGAAAGCCGAGAGTTATTCGGGTTCCGCCGTAACTATCCGGGGTGAGGAATTGAAACGTGTCGGGAACCAGAATCTGTTCCAGAGTTTAAAGAATCTGGATCCCTCGTTATTGATTATGGATAATATCGCTCAAGGGTCGAACCCTAACGCGATGCCGAATATGCAATTGCGCGGCGCATCTACTTTTCCTACTGACGAAACTTCTTTGAAGAGTCGTTTTCAAGATGATCCGAACACCCCTTTGTTTATTTTGGACGGGTTTGAAACTACCACGGAGAAAATATTCGACATGGATATGAACCGGATCGAGAGCGTGACCATTTTGAAAGATGCGGCGGCAAAAGCGATTTATGGTTCAAAAGCGGCGAACGGGGTGGTCGTTATAGAAACGAAAAGGGCGCCTCAAGGACAAACGCTCGTATCCTACGTGGGAAGTCTTGATTTGGAGATGCCGGATCTTACCAGCTATGATTTGACGAATGCTTTGGAAAAGCTGGAAGTCGAGAGAAGAGAAGGGTATTACGAGAGTTTGGGGACGTTCGTGGACGATAAAGTTGATTACATGCAATTGTACAATGAGCGCTTGCGGAGAGCTAAGGAAGGACTGGACACGTATTGGTTATCCAAACCCTTGCGCACGAGTGTGGGGCAGAAACACTCCTTGCAGGTGGAAATCGGTACGGAAATGTTATCCGCTATAGGTTCTTTTTCTTACAACGACGTGAAAGGAGTTATGAAAGGCTCCGACAGAAGGATTATCGGCGGTGATTTGAACTTATCCTATCGTGCGGGTAAAGTCCTGTTCCGGGATATTATGAGTGTGTCGAGTATGAAAAGTAATGATTCTCCTTACGGTGATTTTTCAACTTATGCGGCATTGAATCCTTATGTTTCGCCTTATGACGAGAGTGGGAATTTAGTGCAATATCTGGATGATTTTACTACTGGTAGTTCAAAATTGGGAAATCCCTTGTTCGATGCGAAACTGGGTGTGAAGCAAACGGATACTTATCTGGATTTTACTAATAATTTTTACGTGGAAATACAACCGTACGAGGGGTGGAAACTTATGGCTCGTCTGGGAATGACTTCGAAAAGAACGGATAGTGAGGATTTTTTCCCGTCAGATCATTCGAAGTTTAAGGATTATTACGATGACGAGGAGTCACAATTGAGAAAAGGAAGCTACGAGATGAGCAACGGGAAATCGTGGACGATATCGGGCGATTTCTCCGTGCAATTCAGTAAAGCGATTAAGAAACACGATTTGTTCGCGACAGCACAATGGTCGGTAACGGAAACAAAATATTCGGAAGTTACCCATTACACGGAGGGGTTCCCGAATAAACGAATGAACAGTATCATATTTGCCCGACAATACGCGAAAGAATCAACCCCGACAGGGAGTAATTCGATACAACGGGAGTTAAGATACGTGGTTTTGGGCGGATACAGTTATGACAATCGTTTCCTCGCCGATTTGACCCTACAAGGAAGTGCGGCTTCTGTTTTCGGGACGGATAACAAGTGGGGAACATTTTGGAGTCTTGGTTTGGCATGGAATATTCATAACGAGAAGTTTATGGAGAATAGCAATATCCGGCAATTGAAATTGCGGGGATCTGTCGGAACTACCGGGAATCAGAATTTTGCCAGTAATTTGTCTATGTCCGTTTACAACTATTACACGAATAAATATTATCAAGGTTTCTCTGGAGCTTATTTGGCGAACATGGAGAATCCTGATTTAGGTTGGGAAGAAAAGGTGGATTACACTATCGGTTTGGATGCCAATGTCGGGAATCTACTTTTGAAATTCGATGCTTATATCGCTGATACGAAAAATATGGCGTTTAACCGTAGTTTGGTTACTTCCACCGGATTCTCTGTCGTGCGTGATAATTTGGGGAAGGTGAGAAACAAAGGTATTGAATTATCCGCTACTTATTCGGTGATCCGGAAAAAAGATGCTTTCCTGAATGTCTATTTCAAAATTGCCACGAATGATAATCGGGTTAAGAAAATCTCGGATGCCTTGAGATCTTATAACGAACAGATGAAACAGGCGGCTATTGACGAGAAACAGACTATGCCCGTGGCGATTTATCAGGACGGTAAGCCTCTGAATTCTATCTGGGCAGTGAAGTCCTTAGGAATTGATCCGAATACGGGGCAGGAAGTATTTCTCGATCTCGACGGGAATAAAACCTTCACGTGGAGTGCGGCGAATTTGGTGTACTGTGGTTCTTCCGATCCGAAGTATAACGGTAACTTCGGTTTTAACGGGGAATACAAGGGATTGGGATTGAGTGCCGTATTTACTTATTACGGGGGTGGAAAAATGTATAACAACACGCTCGTGAGTCGGGTGGAGAATTGCTATATCGGAAATAATGTCGATCGTCGGGTTTTCTCCGATCGTTGGTATTATTCGGGACAGAATGCACAGTATGTAAACGGGTACAAGAATGGCGGAACGCAAGCTACTTCTCGTTTCGTGCAGAAAGATAACGTGCTTACGATTTCTTCGTTGAGTTTATATTACGAGATTCCGCAAGATATAGTGAAACGAATGTATTTACAGCGTTTGAAATTGGGTGTGTATATGAATGACGTGGCCACTTTTTCATCCATAAAAGTAGAAAGGGGAACCAGTTATCCGTTCGCCCGGACGCTTTCATTCAGTTTGCAAGGAACATTTTAAATAGGAAAGACATGAAAATAAAAATATGGTATATCGGAATCGTGACGTGCATGATGTTCATGACAACGGCATGTAACGATTGGTTGGAAACAACTTCGGAGACTCAGGTGGAGGCATCGGATTTGTTAAATTCCGAGGATGGGTTTAAAGATGCGATCATCGGTGTTTATATTAACATGGGAAGTGAAGATGCCTACGGTAAAAATTACACGTGGTTTGCCAACGATTTGGCAGGCTCCCCTTATAAAATACAAGGAACTCTGGCAGAGTACGAGGTTTGGCAGAAACACAGGTATTCCACGGTAAGAGGATACGCTACTTTCAAAAAGATGTGGGCGAGGAGTTATAACGTGATTGCCAACGTGAACGAGATATTGACTTATCTGGAAAAAAACGGTAGCAAACTGGATAGTCGGGTGTATAACTTGATGAAAGGTGAGATGTTGGGAATACGGGCTTTTGTTCATTTTGACCTGTTACGGATGTTCGGTTTGCCTGATTGGGTAGCTAATGCCGATAAATATACGGTTCCTTACGTGACTGCATTCACGAAGGAGCAAACTCCGCAACGTACTTACAAAGCGACAGCCGAACTGCTGTTCGAGGACATAAAAAATGCCTTGGCTTGTTTGGAAAAAGACCCGGCGCGTAAAGAGGTAAGCGAGAGTGATTATGAGGATATTAATTTGGACGGATTCTGGGATGACCGGGGAAAGCGCATGAATTATTACGCGGTGGAGGCTTTGGCTGCCCGTGTTTGTATGTGGGAAGGAAGTGACGAGAGGTTGGAAGAAGCTCTTGGGTATGCGCAAGATGTTATTGATCATAGTTTTGCCGAGTGGATTGATCTGGAGGCTTTTTTAGCAACATCTGTGAACGATTATCGTGATTGGACTTTCTCGACGGAACATTTATTCTCGTTGGAAGTCATGGGGTTGACAGATTTGACACAAGGGTATTTGCTAGTGACCAGTACGGATTATCAGGGGATTAAATTGAGCGAGGATGCCGTATTGGAGGTATTGTTCAAACTTTACGAGGGATCTGAAATATTGCCTTCGGCGAACGACGTGCGCTACAATACGTTGTTAGTTCCGGTTGACGGGGGGGCGGCTTACAATTGCCGTAAATTATACCAGTCGGATAATTATAACCGGAATTATCGGAATAGAATCCCGATGATGAAAATCTCGGAGATGTATTATATCGCCGCGGAGTACTATATCAATAAAGGGTTGAATGATAAAGCATTGTCCATGTTGGATATCGTGCGGGAACACCGCGGGGTTATCGAAACGTATGACCCGCTGACAGCGGATGCCCGTGAAGAATTGACCTTGGAATACATACGCGAATTTATGAGTGAGGGACAGACTTTCTATTATTGGAAACGAACGGGTATTGCTTGTCCCGTGACCGAGTTTGAAATATCGCCGGAAGATTTGATTTACCTGTATCCGCAGGAAGAGGTATCCGAGGGTGGAAGACATCAGGATTTATAATTTAAAAAGAATAAAGATGAAAAGTCTGATAAAATATGGATTGGGATTTGTAGTGTGCCTCTTTTTCGCGAGTTGCAGCGACGAGAAGGTGGAGTTCTATAATGCTAAGGATTGTGCGTTGAATTTTTCAACAAAAGAAGTTCAATACTCTTACGCGAAGAATTTGGAGAAAAACGATGTGGTTGTCCAAGTGCCGATCACGGTCGTGGGACCAACGACGGATTTTGACAGGGAAGTTTCTTTTACAGTTTTGCGGGATAGTAGTCGCAACGTGGCGGAAGGGGATTACTCTATCGCCCCTTGTGTGGTGAAAGCCGGGGAATTGTCTTCGCGTCTTGATGTGACGATAAAATATAGCGAGGAACTGGCGGATACTTCTAAGTTGTTATCCTTGCAATTGGTGGAAAATGATTACTTCGGAGCCGGAATGAAAGGCAATGATATGGCTTCTGTCTTGTGGACGGACTTGCTGGTTCGCCCGCACCAAACGACGATATGGAGAACGTGGTGGTTCTGGTTCGGAAGAACGTATAGCCGGAATTTCCACGAGTTGCTGATTACCGTGTTTGGTGACGAGGTGGAGATTACCAGCTATTATGCCGTAACTTCCGTTATCGAGGAGCATCCGGAATTTGTCCGTGTTGCGACATTGCCATACTGGTATGCGGCAAATCGCAAGTTGCGCGATTACGTGGAGGCTTACGATAAGGCACATCCGGATGCGCCGTTGATGCATAGTGATGATGCGCAGTACTATTCTTCTTATGCTTTGGGAGTCGGACAGGGAGTTTCCCGTGCCGGTTATACCATAGCATCGACGTTGGACAGAAGGTATTAATTTAAGAATTTTATGACTATGAATAAAATGATATACGTGTTGCTTGTCATACTGGTAGGAGGGATTGTATCCTGCTATGACGACAAAAGCAAGAAGGCTAACAGGGAAATACCCGAGGTAACCATAACGACGGACAAAGAAATACTGGAGGCTGTCTATGGAAAAGAGTTGATCGTGAAGCCCGTGATAAAGAAAGGCGATCAGGGGAGTGCCAATCTATCGTATCAGTGGCAAGTAAATCTCACTCCCCGGGGACATGAATTGATGGACATCGGTGAAGGGGCTGAATTAATTTACGAGGTGGCGAATGAGCCGAGTGGTAATCCTTATTTGTTGGTATTGAGAGTGACTGATAATGACGAGGGGATTGATTATTACAAGATGTGGGATTTGTACGTCAGTAATTCTTTTGGTGAAGGTTTGCTTGTTGCTCACACGGGAAACAGTGGGGAGACTTCCGATCTGACTTTTGTTAAAGCTCCGCAGGTGACATACGGTTACGAGGAAGAGCCGGAATATACCCGCGATATATATTCTTTTGCCAACGGGGGACTTATTGAAGGACGTGTCAATTCGGTTGTTGCCAATATAGCGACTAATGGGGCTACATACAATTTGTCCCGTTTGGTTATTGGTACGGATAAGGAGATATTTTCTGTGGATCCGGTAACTTTCGGGCGTACGATGTCGAATGAAGATTTGTTTTTTCAAGCACCAACCTTGTTTAAAGTGGAAACAATAAGTACGGCTGTGGGTAATTGCTTGCTTACCATTATTGATGGAAAAGCCTACGGGCAGATAGGTAACGGAGCTTATCAATTTTTCTCCCCGATGAACTATGCCGCCGGTTCTACCCAAGTTTTTAACGGGAAATTGGCAGTGGAAAAAACTACTAGCGTGATGACGGCCGCGTTCACTTGTTATGACGAAACGAACGGTTATTTCGTTTATGGTGCTAACTTTTTGGTGTTTAATAACGGTGCAACTTCTATACTGACGCAACAGTTGGGAGAAGGGCAGTATGTTTTTGATCCGGGTAATTTGCCGAATAAAAAAGCAATAGCGGCAGGAGTGGGTAATAATTCGGAACACTTGCACTTGTTACGGGACTTAAACTCAGGTTTGGATACTTTGTTTAAAATATCGTCGATAAGTTATGTTCCCGGCGGAACCGGAAAGATCTCCATAAACGAGTGTACGGATATCACTCAGGCTGTTGATTACGCTTTTTGCGAAAACATGGATGTGATGTATTACGCCACGGATGACAAAATCTATCCGGCGCTATTAGCCGGAAGCAGTGCCCGGAGCGGCACACCTTGGAATTTGCCTTCAACAGGCGAACGTATAACGAGAGTTCAGGTATATCAGCAGGCATGGTATGGAAATAGTGCTTATTCTTCGGAAGATTACGAGTTTATACATGCTCAACACCAGAAGCAATTGTTGGTATCGACGTATAATTCGTCCACGGGTGAAGGAAAAGTATATATTGTGCCTATTACCACTTTAGGAACAGGAGCACTTGGAGAAGCCTCGCAAATATTGACAGGTTTCGGGGAAATAACAGCAATAGGAACAACATTAAAATAATCATCTTACAGAAGGGGAGAGATGGTGAAATGCCGGGAAACCTCTCCCCTGTTTATTAATTACATCATTATGGAGCAACCAATAGTAAAAGTAGAGCATCTGTCTCATCGTTACAGCGTGCAGTGGGCGATTCAGGATATTAATTTTGAAATTTACGAGAAAGGAATATTAGGTCTGTTAGGTTCAAACGGGGCAGGGAAGTCTACTACCATGAATATCATGTGCGGCGTGTTGAATCAGACGAAAGGTGAAGTGTACATTAACGGGATTAACTTCCGGGAAGACCCTATCGCCGCGAAAATGAATATCGGCTTCTTACCCCAGAAACCGCCGCTGTACACGGATTTGACGGTAGACGAGTATTTGGCGTACTGCGCGGAATTGCGGTCTGTGGAACCGAAGAAAATTAAGTCTGCCGTGCTGTCAGCCATGGATAAATGTGGTATATCGCATTTTAGCAAAAGGTTGCTGAAAAACTTGTCGGGCGGTTACCAGCAACGAGTAGGGATAGCTCAAGCTATCATCCACAATCCCAAATTCGTCGTGCTGGACGAACCGACCAATGGTTTAGACCCGAATCAGATACTTGAAATCCGGGATTTAATCAAAGAGATAGCGTACGATCGCTCGGTATTGCTCTCGACACATATTCTCTCGGAGGTACAGGCGACTTGCGACCATATCAAGATGATCGAGCAGGGACATCTTGTCTTTTCCGGAACAATGGATGAATTTAACAATTATATACAACCCCAATCATTGTTAATCACGTTGAAAAATCCTCCGTCAATCGAGGAATTACAACAAATACAAGGTGTCGTGCGTGTGGATTCGGTGACAGCGAAGAACTTTAGAGTGTGGTTCGAGCCGGAGGAAGACATCAATAACCGTATCGTCAATACGAGTGTTGCACGAGGATGGATGTTGAGTGAGATCACGGTGGAACGGAGTTCTCTGGATGAAATATTTGCCCGCTTGTCCGGTAAAAGTAAACTTGAAGCGTAATCGGTTATGAGAAAAATATTAAAAATTGCCGCGACAGAGTTATGCACTCTGTTCTATTCCCCCATAGCTTGGTTAATCCTGATTATTTTCACGGTACAGGCGGGAATGCAGTACGTGAAAGTAATAGATATCATGTTGATGCAACAGTTCTCCAGACCGTTATGGTACAGTATCGCTAAAGAATTGTTGACCGGGGCGTGGGGAATATTCCCGAATATGCTGGGGCATCTTTATTTATATATCCCTTTGTTGACCATGGGATTGATGAGTCGGGAATTTAGCAGTGGTTCTATCAAATTGCTTTATTCCTCGCCGGTATCCAGTTTCCAGATTATTTTCGGGAAATATCTTTCCATGATGGTATATGCTTTGATTCTGGTAGCGATCGTACTTGTGTTCGTGGGTTTCACCATTCTGCACGTGCCTCATTTTGATATATCTTTGTTACTCTCCGGTATTTTGGGCTTCTATCTGGTCGTGTGTGCTTATGCCGCAATCGGTTTATTCATGTCCTGTCTGACGTCTTATCAAGTCGTGGCGGCTGTCGCCACGTTGGCGGTTCTGACTTTCTTGAATTACGTGGGGAACATTGGGCAGGGGATTCCGTTCGTGCAGGATATCACTTACTGGCTGTCCATTTTCGGTCGTTCAGATCAATTGATCGACGGTTTGATTTGCAGTGAAGACGTGTTGTATTTCTTGATCGTTATTGCGTTATTCGTCACGCTCTCTGTGATGAAAATTCAAGCTGGGAAAACGAAGAGAACCAAGAGTGTGGCTGCCATGCGTTACGGGGGTGTAGCCGTCGTGGCGATGTTATTGGGGTATATCACGTCCCGTCCGGGATTGATGTGTTATTATGATGCCTCTTCCATTAAGGTTAATAGCTTGACTGCCGAAAGTCAGGAAATCATGAAACAACTGGACGGGGGAATGACGATCACAACCTACGTGAATCTGTTGGATGATGAACGCAATCTGATTTTCCCCGCTATGGCGAATAGTGATAAAGCCAAGTTCAAAAAATACATTCGCTTCAAACCGGAGATCGAAATGAAGTATGTCTATTACTACGCTGATGCCGGGAATGAAGCATTGAATGAGTTGTACCCGAATCTTGATTTGAAACAAAAGGCATGGAGGGTTGCCACGCTGAACGGGCAGAATATCGAGCGTTTTCTTACCCCTGAAGAGATCGACAAACAGATTGATCTGTCGGGAGAAGAATACCGTTTCGTGCGGCAAATCGAGCGGGCGAGCGGTGAAAAAGCCTTTTTGCGCATCTTTGAAGACGGAAGTCGTGATCCGAGAGAAGCAGAACTATCTGCCGCGATGAAACGTTTGGTGATGAAATCCCCGAAGGTGTATTTCCTTACCGGACATGGCGAACGGGATATCAACAAAGCCGGGGATAAAGATTATCGTAGTTTCACGAAAGATCGTAGTTTCCGCTATGCATTGATAAATAACGGTTTTGACGTGGTAAGTCTATCTCTGGCAGAAATTCCCGTTATCCCGGAAGAAGTAAGTGTTCTGGTGATAGCGGATGTGCAATCACCTCTAAGCGAGGATGAATTACAAAAAATCGATCAATACATCGGGCGAGGTGGAAATCTTGTTATAGCCGGAGAGCCGGGAACGTCCGGAGTGATGAATCCTATCACTCGTCCCTTGGGCGTGCGCTTTGAACAAGGAACTTTGGTACAACCCACGGGTAGTTATGCCGACGATCTATTGATCTGTCGTTTTGTAGAACCGGGGGTCAACGTGATGACCGCATACCGGGGATTATTCCGGAATAATTACGTGATCACGATGCCCGGAACAGCCGTAATGAGCTATGATACTACCGCGGGATTCCGGGTTGCCCCTGTACTGTCGACGTATGACAAGGGCAGTTGGAATGAGTTGGAAACTGTGAACTTCACGGACGAGAAAGCGGTGCTGAATGTCCGGGCGGGCGAGGTGGAACAGACATACCCGACTTTGCTGGCTCTTACCCGGCAAGTCGGTGACCGGGAACAACGGGTGGTTGTCCTTGGGGATGCCGATTGCATGAGCAATGCGGAATTGTTGATGAATCGGCGTGGCGTGCGTGCGGCGAACTTCAACTTGATCACGGGAATGTTCCGGTGGTTGAGTTACGAGGAATTCCCTTTGGTGTTAAGTGCGATTTCTCCTCAAGACAAAGTGTTGGAACTCACGAAGGACTCCATGACGTGGGTGCGTGTCGGGTTGTTGTGGGTACTTCCCGGGTTATTCGTGTTGGGATATATCGGGATTTGGTTAAAAAGAAGACGGAGATAATACGGTAATTTTTAGAGTATGAGAAAAATATTAAAAATAGCGGGGAACGAGTTAAAAGCTCTTTTCTATTCACCCGTGGCGTGGTTTATACTGGTGATATTTGTTTTTCAAGCGGGTAGTAGTGGCGTGCAGTGGCTTCAAGCTTTTCTTCGTCAACAATTTCTGGGCGATCCGATAGAATACAGTATCACGACGGCATTGTTGACCGGGATGACGGGAATGTTCACCGCGATCCAGCAGAATCTGTATCTCTACATCCCGCTTCTCACCATGGGATTGATGAGTCGGGAATTGGGAAGTGGTTCCGTGAAATTGTTGTACTCCTCTCCGGTGACGGCGGGGCAGATCGTTTGGGGTAAATTCATTTCGATGATGGTTTACGGTTTGTTGCTGGTAGGTGTGCTGCTGGTAATTAATCTTTTCGTGGCTTGTATCGTACCTTCCTATGATTTCGGTTTACTCTTTTCCGGTTTGCTGGGTTTATCCCTGTTGATGTGTGCTTATGCGTCTATCGGTTTATATATGTCGTGCCAAACCTCTTACCAAGTGGTGGCGGCGATGGGAACACTGGCCGTGTTAATCGTGTTGAACTTTATCGGAGAGGTGGGTCAGAGTGTAGAATTTGTACGGGAAATCACCTATTGGTTATCCATTAAAGGGCGTGCGACACAATTTATCAATGGTCTGGTATGCAGTGAAGATTTGCTTTATTTCGTTATCGTGATTGCTTTTTTCCTGACACTCTCGATCATGAAAATCGAGGGACATCGGGCAAAAAGGAGCAGATGGGTTTCCATCGGGAGATATTGTGCCGTGGTAGCTGTCGTTGTCGCTGCAGGCTATCTGACTTCCCGTCCGGGATGGTTGTTATATCACGATATGACGGCGGACAAAACGCAAACTCTGACGAAAGGCAGCCAAGATATACTGGCAAACATGAAGGGAGATCTAACCATAACTACTTACGTGAACCTGTTGGGAGTGAATAGTACCTACGGGATGCCGGAACGGGTAAAAGGTGACATGGAGAACTTCAAACAATATATACGCTTCAAATCGAACATTGAATTGAAGTATGTCTATTACTATTTGCTTGATAATGAAAATATCCGTGTTCGTTATCCGGGATTGAGCGACCGGGAAGTTGCCATGAAATACACTGACATTCAGAAATTGAATATCGATATGTTTTTGTCGCCGGAAGAGATTAAAAAACAGATAGATTTGGCTCCCGAGGGGTACCGTTTCGTGCGTCAACTGACTTTGGATAACGGGGAGAAAGTCTTCCTTCGACTTTTCGAAGATCAACTCGTGTTCCCCCGGGAAGCTGAAATTTCGGCTGCCATGAAACGTTTGATCGTGAAACCTCCCAAGGTGGCTTTCCTCACCGGTCACGGGGAAAGGGATGTGAATAATGTCGGTGACCGGGATTATTTCTCTTTTGCGAATAACAAAACTTTCCGTTACGCTTTGATTAATCAGGGATTCGATGTTATTTCTCTTGATCTGTCCCGTGGAGGGACTATTCCAGTGGATGTCGATATCCTCGTGATTGCGGATATGCGGATTCCTTTCACTGAGCAGGAACAGCAAGCGTTCGACCAGTATATTGCTAGAGGAGGAAACCTGATTATTGCCGGAGAGCCCGGTCGACAGGCTGTTATGAATCCCTTGGTAGAACCGTTTGGTGTTCGTTTTATGCCGGGAATGCTCGTGCAACCCACGAAAGATTTTAACGTTGACCTCATCCAATGTGATGTGACAAAGGCCGCCGCGGAGATGACGTACGCTTACGAGAGATTGTTGAAGAAGAAAAATAAAATTACTATGCCGGGGGCGGTCGGTTTGGATTACACGACCGACAAAGGATTCCGGGTGCAACCGATTTTAACCACGGCAGACTCCGGTTGTTGGAATGAACCGAGTGTACAACGGGCGTCTGAACTGAAAGCCCCCCTTTCTCTCGGAACAGGAATCGTCGGACAGGCTTACCCGACAGCCTTGGCGTTAGATCGGCAAAGCGGCGGTAAAGAACAAAGAATCATAATCCTCGGTGATGCCGATTGTATCAGCAATGCAGAATTAATGATGTTCCGCAAGGGTATCGATGCTTCGAATTACTCCCTGATCACGGAATCTTTCCGTTGGCTCAGTGGCGGAGAATTCCCAATTAATACCCGCCGTCCCGATCCGCGGGATACTTCCGTTTCCATGGAATTACCTTCCATGATTTGGGTAAGAATCGGATTCTTGGGCGTTTTCCCCTTGTGCTTTATTGTATGTGGTATTGTTGTCGGGTATCGAAGGAAGAAGAGATAATTAAAGTATCAAGATGAAGTATAGGACTATTCAACTGTCCCTGTTTGCGGGGGAGGGTTGAATAGTCCTTTTTCGTTGTGTTTACACCAGCGTGAAACTTGAATTTAGTGCTGTTTTGAGTTCTTGTATCAGTTTATTCGCGTTTAGGGGTTTGGATACATAACTATTGAATCCGTTTTTCATGATTCGTTCCTTATCCGAGGCGAAAGCATATGCCGTGACGGCGATAATGGGAACCGAATCAGAGAATTTCCTTATCTCTCGCGTGGCTTCGTAACCATCCATTTTGGGCATATTGATATCCATGATGATGATTTGAGGTTTGTGTTGTTGGTATAATTCAACTGCTTCCTGTCCGTTCCACGCGTGGATAAGTTTGTATTTTGAGCCGAGAATAGATTGAAACAGCAAATAATTGCTTTCATTGTCTTCCGCTATCAGTATTGTGATATCTTTCTGTTTTATGCATTCTTTCTGTATTTCTATAATAACAGGTTTGCTTTCTTCGGTAGTGGCAGTCAGGTATGGGATGGTGAACCAGAAGGTGCTGCCTTTGCCTTCACCATCGGATTCTACACCAATACGACCTGACATTTTTTCAACGATGCTTTTGCAAATGGAGAGACCGAGCCCGGTTCCCTGTGCGAAATCGTTCAGTTTGGTGAAACGTTCGAAAATACGTTTTTGTCCTTCTTGTGATATGCCTAATCCAGTGTCGCGGACGAAGAAACGGATTTCATCCTCTTGCAGTTCATAACCGAAAGTGATACATCCTTTGGGGGTAAATTTGCAGGCGTTTGTCAGTAAGTTTATCAATACTTGGGACAAACGATTGGGTTCTGTTTGGATGTAACAATCGGCAGCCCCGAGAGTGAAGTTCAATATTACCCCCGGCTGAACTCGTAGGCGTACGGTGCTTTCCACGGAACGAATGAGTTCATTCAAGTTGGTAGATTGGTAATTGAAATCGAGCGTGTTTGATTCTACTTTTGCCAAATCGAGCACGTCATTAATCAATTGTAGCAGTAATTGATTGTTATTCTCGATGATTCCTATAAATTGTTGTTTCTGTTCTTCGTCTTCAGTCGTGGTCAACAGGTTCGAGAATCCCACGATAGCGTTTAATGGCGTGCGTATCTCGTGGCTCATGTTGGCGAGGAATGCGGATTTCAGACGGTCGGATTCTTTCGCTTTTTCCCTTGCCGAGATAAGAGCCTGTTCCTGTTTTTTGCGTTCGGTAATTAATAGCAATGAGCCGATAAGAGCGGTGGGGTGCTCGGTATTATCGCATTGGGACACGGCGGCGTTGATTTCCAGCCAGTCAATGTGTTCTTTGCCCGCTTTTTGAGAAACAATGCGGAATTCTGCCTTGGTGTATTGTAATTTCCCGTTTAAAAAGTCGTGGTGTATTTGCTTTACCCGGGCAACGTCCTCCGGGTGTATTCTTTGGAAGTATTCGCTTTCTTCGATGATATGTATCGAGTGAGTCGAGCCTTCCTGCTTGGTGAAGTTCATGTGGCTCAGTACACGTTGTACCTCGCAGGCTATTTTGTGATTTTTCAAATCCCAACGCCACGGGATAATACGTGCCACGCTCAATGTCATATCCAATTTTCTCGCCGATTCTCTTAAATCGTTCTCTGCTTTGCTTCGGCTTGTGACATCCAGCCCGAAGATATCAATCACGTTTTCTTCTGCCGACTGGCAAATGATGAATTCATAGAAAGTGTTGGTTTGTTTGAAATAATGCGTGAACGTGACCGAACTTTCTTTTTGGAAGACGGTTTCGATGAAAGGTGAAATATATTCCACGGGGAAAAGCGGATGCTGCTGGTCGTTATCCGTGTTTTGCTTGGCTAGCGTGTTGAATGACTCGTTCGTGGAATGGTAAGTCAAGCGTGTCACGTGACGGTCTTTATTGAAATTGACGGCGGCTTGCGCGTAACAGATGGGCATGTTGCGTACCAGTATGTTGTGTGTCTTGAAGAGGGCGAGTTTCTTGCGTTGGAACAAGGAGTTCAAGACGGCAACAATAATCAGCGACACGAGGATAATGATACTGATGATGAGCTGCCAGCTATATTGTTGCCATAGGGTTTTCGGTTTGTTGATAAACTTTGTTCCCGGCAGACAATTTTCAATGGAAAGGTGGTCTTGGACTAGTTGAATGTAGTTGACCACGGGGTGGGATTTTGTAGAATAGATAAAAGGAATGTTGCGCATGGATTTCCCTTCCAGCATTTTGATGACAAGTGCCGGAAGAGCTTCTTGTGTTTGTTTTCGCTCGGGGAAATAACCGCCAAGAACACCATCTTGAAGATAGGCACTTCGTAGGGCGAAAACGGGATGGGGGGATGCGGAAATCATACGTGTATCCCCGGAAATGAGCGTGGGGAAGCCGTGCACGTTTTTGCGTTCATAGAACCAAGTGGAGAAAAGTAAACCGATTGTCAGATCCCGGCTGACCAAGTATTCTTGCAAGTGTTCGGCGTTTTGATCGTTACCCACGAGCCACTCGTATTCGAGGGTAGGGTATTTTGCTAAAATATACGCGTGAACAAGTCTGTCCAGATAACGATTCGTGTAAAGTTCGTCCGCGATGAAAACGATTTTCTTTATTTGTGGCTGCATTTGTACCATCATATCGATGGTTTGTTCGTATAGGAGCGGTATCTCGATATACGCGAAATTGTATTGCTCTCTGACTTGGGATAACGGGGTTAATTTACAGTCCATTAAATTTAGTGTGCCACCCGTGTAATAATATTCGTTCGGTGCGAATGAATCCTCGTTACCGATTAATATCATCGGGATATCGCCCCATTCTTGTTTGATACGATCTCTTAAAGTAAAAGCCATGTTGCCGATTAGTACCAGATAGTCAGGTTTTTTATTTTCGAAACGGGTGAAAATGCCGTCTTCCATCTGTTTGAATAATGTCTTGTTACGGATGAACGTGCCGTTCATGTGAATGATTTCGGCAGACACTCCTGCGGTCTGGGCTGTTTGCATTGTGATAGGAGTGATCAATTCCTGACTCCATGGAGCTCCTTCGTTATAGGAATTGATAATAAGTAGACGTTGCTGCTCTTTGGCTTCTGTTGTTTGGGGTATGAGCGCCGATGCAAATCCCAAGTATGCAAATAGCATAACCACGCACTTGGAAATAAGATAGGATTTTTCGTGTATCATTATGGCAATATATTTTCTTCGCTTGTAAAATTGTATAGAATTTCTATCCTCGTAATTTGATATTTTATGTGTCTGCAAAAATATTAAAATCTGCAATGATGATCAAAAAAAAGTAGGTTGTTTTTTGATTTGTTAAAACATTATTATTCAATAATATTCCTATATTGAAGTATTATTGACTGATATATAATTGTGTTTTTGGGAAGGCTATTTTTAAACCATCGTTAAAAGAGATTGAAAAAAAAGGGGTTAAAAGAAGTGGTTTTAATAATTATAAAATATCTATATTCATGTATGTACCAAATTATTACATGAAAATTTTGCATTGTCATAGGAACGTATTAATTTTGTATCATAAAACGATCGTTTAATGCGATTCGAGTTGTGAGTTTAATTTGATTGATAAATAGATGTTTAACATGGGTGCTGAATGGTGTTATTTATTTTGTTAAGTATACCTTGTTAAAGTGGATTGCAGTTCGATGAGGTTTACGTTGGGTGTATAAATTACGATGAATCTTGAATATGGGAAAAATGAGTTTAAAGATTTGCGTGTTTTTGCTTTTTGGGCTTTTTTTCAGCACGGGAGCGAAATGCCAAAAGATGGCAGTAAAGAGCAACTTGTTGTATGATGCAACGGCAACGATTAATGCCGGTATGGAGTTTCGTTTAGCCCCGAGGTGGACGTTTGATCTTTCGGGTAATTATAACGGGTGGACTATATCGGGTGACCGTAAGTGGAAGCATTGGATGATGCAACCGGAAGTCCGTTACTGGTTTTGTGATCGTTTCGCTGGACATTTTCTAGGTGCACATGCGTTAGGGGGAAAGTACAATATCGGTAACTTGAAAAACAGCATCTCTTTTCTGGGGACTGATTTCTCCAAGTTGACAGATCGGCGTTATCAAGGTTGGTTTATAGGTGCCGGGGTAGCTTACGGTCACTCGTGGATACTTTCCAAGCATTGGAATTTCGAGGCGGAAATCGGTGTGGGGTACATTTACACGCGTTATGACGTGTACCCTTGTGCCGAGTGCGGGACGAGATTGGCAAAAGGGCGGTCGCATCATTACGTGGGACCGACAAAAGCGGCGTTGAATTTGGTTTACTTGTTTTAAAAAGGACGGTTATGAGAAAGATATGGTGTTTTATCATGTTGATATTATTCGGGGCAAACGTGAGCGGGCAGAAACTTGCCGACGGGCAGGTCGTGGTGAGGAATCTCGACGTGGTGCGCGGAGAGAATGCCTTGTTTGTTTCGATGGATTTGGATGTATCCGCTTTGGATATTGCCACTAACCGGGAATTGCTTTTTGTTCCGGTATTAAAAGGCGATCGGGATAGCGTTCAGTTACCCTTTGTGATAGTGGCGGGACGGAACCGTTATTTCTATCATTTGCGCAATACTCCCGTGTCGGATGGGGATATGCTGGAACGCGCCGGACAGGCAAAAGTGATTCGTTATCGGGCCGCGTTGCCGCTCGAGGGATGGATGTCTAAGGCGACGCTGGTGATAGACGAGAGTGCTTGCGGTTGCCGTGGCGAAGGGGAGGACAGTCGGGTACCCTTGTTGCGGATGGAACCGAAGGTTTATACCCCGGTGTTCGTGTACTTGCCCCCGGAGGTGGAGACGGTGAAGACGCGGGAGGTGAAAGGTTCCGCTTATATCGATTTCCCTGTGAATCGCACGGAGATTCACGAGGATTACCGGAATAACCCGTCGGAGTTGCGGAAGATCAGGCAGACGATAGACGTGGTGCGGAATGATCCGGATATACGTATCACTTCGTTAAGCATCAAGGGATACGCTTCGCCCGAGGGTACTTACGCGAATAATACCCGTCTTGCCAAGGGAAGAACGGCAACATTGAAAACGTACGTACGGGAGTTGTATCACTTCCCGGACAGCGTGATCTTGACTTCCTATGAGCCGGAAGATTGGGCGGGGTTGGAGGCTTACGTGGACAGCACGAATTTGAGAAATCGTGATGCGATACTGGCGCTTATTCGTTCCGGTGTGGAGCCGGATGCTAAAGAGAAGATGATAAAATCGACTTATCCGGAGGATTACCAGTTCCTGCTGAAGAACGTGTATCCCGGTCTGCGGCATTCTGATTATGTGGTGCGATACGTGGTACGTACTTACACGAGTGCTGAAGAGATACGCCGAATCATGAAAACACAACCGCAGAAATTGAGCCTTCGGGAGTTGTATATTGCTGCGCAAGGTTTGGAGCCGGGCAGTGACGAGTACAACGAGGCTTTCGAGATTGCGGTGCGGATGTTCCCGGGGGATGAGGTCGCTAACTTAAATGCTGCCAATGCCGCCATGGCGAAGGGCGACTTGAAGGGAGCTACTCGTTACTTGGATAAGGCGGGTGACCGTGGGGAAGTTGTTTATGCCCGAGGGGTCTATGCCGCACTATTGAAAGATTATGAAACGGCGATGAGGTTTTTCGCCGAGGCAGCCCGAGAGGGCATAGCCGAGGCTGAAGATGCTTTGCGCCAAGTAGAAGAAGTAAAAAATGACCAATTTAAATAAAAAGGAAAGATGAAAAAAATGTGGAATTATTTCGCGAGCATTCTCGTGATGGGTCTGTTCGCCGGGTGTAGCAATGACACCCTTACAGGTGACGATTCAGACGGGGATCTGAATGGATCTAAAGATGCCGTTTACATGAATGTTTCGGTACAACTTCCTGCCGGGGGAGGGATCGGTGCTCGGAGTAAAACAGACACCCCCGACAAAGGTGATTACGTAACCAGTACGGATAAGACGGAAGAGGGGAAAGACTACGAGAATAGAGTCGATGAGGTGTTGCTTGTGTTGGCAACGACTAAGAACGAATTTATCGCTCATAGTATTATAGAAACGGATAAAAAAGATGTTATTAAAGAATTGAAATCGTCATCTTTCAACACGACTAAAAAAATTAGTAAATCGGAATTGGCAGCGTACTATGATAAAAAAGGAGATGCTAATGGAGATTTGAAAGACGCTAAAGTGCATGTTTACGTGTTCTGCAACCCCACGCAGGATTTAAAAAACAAGATTAAGAAAGCAGCGTTGGAGTCAACAGATTGGGTAAATGAGATTGCAACAGTGGAGGCTGAGAAGGTAGAGACTGAGAATTCTGATGTTTGGGGTGGAAAAGAGCATAAAGGTGGTTTTTTGATGTCTAATGCCATGAGAGCAGAAAAGACTTTACCTAAAAACATGGAAGATTGGAAAGATTATGCATCCGAAACTACCGCTTTCGATTTATCCGGATGGAATAATTATGGCACAGACAAGGAGGTTAATAATAGTGAGTCCGGGGCAATCAAGGTGGAGCGTTCTGTCGCTCGTTTTGATTTTAGAGACGGAAGCTCTACTGAAACAGATGCTAATACCTATGATGTTGTAAAGAAGGATGGTAACACTATTATGCAAATCCAATTGCAGAAGATTGCATTGGTAAATATGAGTAAAGAGTTCTACTATTTGCGTCGGGTGTCTAACGACGGATTGGGTGCCGGTACTATTTGTGGTGTGGAAACATCAAATAATTACGTGGTTGACACGGATGCCGACTACAAGAACGGGACTATTGATATAAATTCTTATGGAGATCATTTTAATTATTGTCTTGGTAATGTGGATGGGGGAATATGGAAAATTGACCAAGAGGCTCGTAAACAGTGGGCTGTATATGAAATAGCTAAAATATTAGCTCCTACCGCAGAAGACGATAATTATAAGGATAAAGAGTATAAAATTTGGCGTTACGTAACCGAAAACACGATTCCCGGGGAAACAGGCAATCAAAAGCAAGGAATCTCTACCGGGATTGTTTTTAAAGGTAAAATGGTTGTTCCCGATGGTGCGGATGAAACTTCTTCTTTAGTCAAAGCTATTAATAATGTTAAGGGAGAATCTATGACAGATGATATCCTTTACACGTATTTGACAAATATTTACGTAACTTGGAAGGAGGTTCGCAAGGCAGCTTTACAACCGGATGCTAGTCAAGAATTTTATAAAGCCGTATTTGGAGATCCCGAAAAGGCAGGCGATGTTAAGGCAGAGGTATTGAATGCTGCTGGGGAGGTTGAAACACCTGCTAAGTATAGTGACAATATGGATAGTCCAGATTACTTGTGGGCACAATGGCATGAGAATCAATCAAATATAGGTAAGCCTGAATATTGGGAAAGTTTTAGAGCTGCAGCAGTAAGATCTTTGTTTACAATTTATCAGTCTAGTATAGACGAAACGACTAAGATCCCCGGGTATTATTGCTATTATTTTTACTGGAACCGTCATAATGATAATGAGAAGGCAGGAGAAATGGGGCCAATGGAGTTTGCCGTGGTACGTAACAATGTATATAAGCTTGCTGTTACTAAAATTGATCGTCTTGGTCACCCGCGTATTTCGGATAACGATCCTGACCCTGTTGACCCGGAAGATCCTGACGAAAAAGGCGATGTTTACCTGACGCTTTCCGTTGAGGTGTTGCCTTGGGTAGTTCGTGTAAATAATATAGAATTTTAAGAAACGACATGCAAAGTAGAAAACGAAATATAGTTTCAAGAATCATCGGTGCGACGCTCTGTGTCGCATCGATGAACTTTGCCTTCTCTTCGTGCGAGAAAATATATGAAGATCTTGATCCATGCGCACACGGGGTATCGCTTCGTTTTATCTACGACTACAACATGGAGTTTGCCAATGCTTTCCCCAAGAAGGTGGATTGCTTGACACTTTATATATATGACGAGGAAGGCAATCACGTGGGTAC
Source organism: Butyricimonas sp. DFI.6.44 (assembly GCF_022132345.1). Taxonomy (NCBI): domain Bacteria; kingdom Pseudomonadati; phylum Bacteroidota; class Bacteroidia; order Bacteroidales; family Odoribacteraceae; genus Butyricimonas; species Butyricimonas sp. DFI.6.44. The sequence continues at coordinate 98,347 of NZ_JAKNJD010000013.1, forward strand.
CCGTGTGGTGACAGGACCGGAACTGCGTGACGAGGGTTTTCGGATGACGTTGGACCTCGAACCGGGGAATTATCGTTTCGTGGCTTACGGGGGGATAGCTTGCGGGAAAAGTTCTTTTTCCATGGTACGGACACCGGAATCGGGGTGCAAGTATAGCGATGTGCGGGCAAAGATGGATGTGGATTGTTTGACGAATCCCGACCGGAAAAAGTTGCACGATATGTACTGGGGGCAGCTAACGCTTGCCACTGCCGACTTGTATCAAGAGGGCGTGGTAGAGATGATGAAGAACACCAACAATATCCGTATCGTGTTGCAACAGATGAACGGAGAGCCGGTAGATGACAAGGATTTTGATTTCGAGATCACGGATGATAACACCTTGTTTGCTTGTGATAACGATTTGATCCCGAACGGGGTCGAGACGTATACCCCTTGGGCTCGAGGACAAGCTTCGACGGGAGTGATGGAGGGAAGCAAGGAGGTTATCGAGGCGTATGCGGAGTTTTCGACTTCACGGCTGATGCTTAAAAATAGCCCGAAACTCGTGATTCGCCGGAAGGATGGCGAGGAAGTGGTAAACATCCCGTTGAACAATTACTTGCTTTTGTTCAGGAGCGAGTTTCATAAAGATATGGACAAACAGGAGTTCTTGGACCGAAGGAGCGAGTGGTCGATGCTGTTTTTTCTTGATGAGGATCACACGTGGCTGAAAACGAAGATAAAGATTAATGATTGGACGGTTAGAATCAATGATGCAGAGATATGATAATGAAAAAGGTTGCGTATGTTATCATATTGTGGTTAACGGCATCCTTGTTAGCAGGAGGGTGTAGTCGGGATACGAAGGAAGATGCCGGGGAAGAGGTTCTAGTGAATCTCGATATCAGTGTGGCGTTATCCGACGTGGCTCAAACCTTGGCTCGTGGTGTTAAGGAAGATGCAGGGCCTGCAAATGATGACGAGAAGATGCAAAAGTTGCGTGTTGTCGTGGTGCGAGAGAATGGTATAGTCGAGAAAAATGGCCTTATGAATCTTTCTCAGCCAGCCGTAATGAATGAACGCTTGAGCGAACGTTTGAAGGTGGTTAGCAAGGAATGGAAACAGATTTACCTTTTCGTGAACGAGGATAACGAGAAAATCAAGGTCGGTCATGGAGATAGCGATGAATCGGTTTCTTTAACAAGTTTTCTTGAAAGCATGGCAGTTGGGTCAGTATTCCCGACAGAAGAGATTTCCGAATTGACTGTCCGGTTGGACATGCCTTCCGGGCAATTGGAGGGGGCTTTGCCTATGAGCGAATGTCATTGGGTGTATGTACCCAAAAAGGATCATGAGTGTGAGCTTTTCGTGACGAGGAGTGCCGTGAAATTCTCGTTCCGAATCACGAATAAAGGTTCGAAAGATAGCAAATTAACCGAATTGACTATCAAAAATATGATGGACAAGGAGTATTACTTGCCGCGTAACGCGAAATACGAGAACGAGGAAATTGATGGCAATAAATATTTAGCGATACAAACTTATGATATACCTTCGTTTGCCAAAGAATACGATTACAAACAAGAGGGGCTTGAGATTTCTTTACCTGTTAATAAAGAGGTCGCTTTGAAGCCTATTTATTTGCTGGAGGGAAAACACGAGGGAGCGTATTCCGTGGGAATCAAGGTGAACGGAGCCAACATGGAAGGGGTTCTCGAAAATTTACCTCGAAAACTCCCGAGAAACACGCATGTCGTGGTTAATATCACGATTAATAACAAGAATTTAGAGTTCGAGGTAAATGTTGAACCTTATAGAGAAGTTGAACTCGAACCGGGTTTCGGGATAAACTGAAAACTTAAGGAGATATGAAACGGGATATAATATATAGTCTTTTATGTATGTTGTTCATCTTTATTACCGCTTGCGAGGATGAACCGTTGGGAGAAGAAGATGATTTTACTCCCGGAGCCAAGAGTGTGGTGACTGCTACCGTGGAATTTAAACCATTGGTTCCTGCCTTAAATGGAGCGAGTAGAACAGCGGGGAATGCGATAAAAGAGATTAGCAGTTTATGGATGTTGTTGTACTCGGAGGATGGAATGTTGGTCGAGAAGTACAAGATTGAAGGTTTCACGGAGACAACAATTGGCAGGAATGACCTTACAACAGGTGGACCCTATGCTGAATCGAAAACCTCTCGTGCAGCATTTAAACGGGCTGTTCCTCAAGGACGGTACTATGTTTACGCGGTTGCCAATCTGGATCTGGAACTTGATATTTATAAAGACGCTATTCAGACTCGGGATGGATTGAAAGGAATATCTTTTAACTGGGTTGCCGAAGATGTGGCAAAGAACAGTCAAATGTTCGGTCACTTTTCAGAGGATGGAAAGATAGATGCCACGGATGGAACGGTGCTTATTAATAAAAATACGACGAAGTTGTACGCATGGGTGCGTCGTGCGGCATCGAAAGTGACCGTGGCTTACGATGGGACGGATCTTAACGAGAACGTGTACATTTATTTAAAATCAGTACAAATCAAGGATATTCCGGCTACTTGTTTTTTAGGAAAAGAGAATGCTCCCGATATTACAAAAGATAAAGCCGCTCTTATAAAGGATGGGGAGTTAATCGATTATTCCGAAGGCAACACCACTTATAACTCTAATTATAAAGCGAGAATCACGAAAGGAACTCCTAAATACAGTAGCGCAAATCCGGATAAAAATGAAAAAGATCCTCATGGAGAGACTGTTGAGGCGCTTTACTTCTTCGAGAATATGCAGGGAGAGGGAGAGGAAGGAACTGAAAGTGATAAGCGGCAAGATGTAAGTGGTAACAATTCCTCGGTAAGCTACCCGACAGGAGGTAAGGAAGATGATAAGGCTTATAAAGATGCGAAGCCCTCGGGAACCTATATAGAGGTAAGGGCATATTACGTGTCCTCTAATGAAGAACGCGTGGGGAGTGGCGATATAGTCTATCGTTTTATGCTAGGAAAAGACGTGATCAAGGATTATAATGCTGAACGAAACTATCACTATAAATTAACTCTCAAGTTCAATAAGTTTGCGAACGATGTGGATTGGCATATCGAGTATGAAGAGGAAGTACCTGGTATTGAAGTGCCGCAGCCTTATTACATTTCTTATCTTTATAATCGTACCATGGATTTCCCTCTAAAAATCAATACTGCCGGGGCTAAACTTTTGTCTTTGGATGCGAGAATTATATTCAACAATTGGGCTCCGGAGGGGGCTTCAACACTGGATTATGCGAGGCAGTATGATTGTGCGGTGACGTCCAGTGCTGAAAATGCACCTTGGAATGGTTTTCTGTCGCTTCGCAAGACCACTGCCAGAGTGCTGACAATTGATCCTGACCAAGCAAATGAGGCGGCTGGCGTGGAGTATGTTGGAACTAAGGATAATACTGCTGGTAATGAACACTACTATAATAGTAAAGAAAGGGGAAAAAGGAGTTACACTATAAGCGAGGGACAAACAGAGTACGTTGATGATGATAATGGTAATTATAGTATAAAACCTACCGAAGGGAATAAAACCGTCAATGTGAAGATTCCGTTGTATACCCGAGCTAAACAGATGATTATTAGTACAGCTTATACCGGTAATAATCCTTATGTAGCCTATCAACGCCGTGCAGAAGTGGAATTTACCGCGAAAATCAAGTTTGATGACGAGAGGGGTGAAAAGATATTAAAAGATACGGCAAAGATTTTTCAGGTGCGACGTGTTGTCAATCCCAAGGGAATTTATCGAAGCGCGGAGAACACGACTTCCTTTCACGTGAAATTGATGAGATTGCCTAAAGAGGAGGCTACCGAGTTTGAAGTTTTCCCATCCGAAGGACCTTGGCGGGCTTATATTCCCGAGGAGGTGGATGGAGTTTCTTTTGAAGGGGATGATTTTATTACACTCAATGGTGGTCAGGAGGTGGTAGGAAAGACGGGAAGTCCTATCGAGTTCACCGTGAATTTCAAAGGGAAACTCAAAGAGGGTGAGGCTCGTCACACGATTATTCGTGTAGACTATCATAATTATACTTGCCAACACTTGATTTTCGTGATGCAGGGAGATGCCCCGGTGCAGCTTGTGAGCAATAAAGCAAAGTGGCATACCCGCAATTTAGTTAGCGAGACGCGAGAGGCTGTCAATCCTCTTGACGAGGGATCCTTATTCCGTTTTGATAACTTGGAGCAGCCCATTGCGGCATCCAATCAGGTAAATTCTCGAACCCCGTGGACTAATGTTAAAAAAGAAGATTTTGAAGATGCTAAAGATAAGGAATTTACAATAGTGGGGAGTGAAAAAAAATTACTGTGGGGAGAGATAGATGCTGGAACTTCTGACACATCTCCCACGTGGAAGGTGAATTTAGGGAATGGAGCAAGAATTGCAAAGTACGAGGATTACCAAGCTCTTTTTGATGATGCAAATATCCAACAGGGGTATGGGGTGCTTTATGGTGATGAGGCTAATGATACTCGCGCAAGTATTCAGGACGTTTATGAATACCGTATCAGTGCAGATGGGAAAGCTAGCGGCTATGGAATGAGAGGATGTTTCGTGTATAATAAGACTAATGGTAAGCATGTGTTTTTTCCTGTAGGAGCATCGGGATATGGGCACCGAAGGAACTATGATTATGAGCCGTGGGGCGGTACTCCGTTTAATGAGAATACTAATGGAAGAGGTGTACTTAGATATGCTTCCGGGAGAATAGATTATTACCCCAATCCCAAAAATAATCCTTTATTCTATGATCTATTCCGGCGACCGGGGGCGGTTTATTGGTTGAATAATAAAGTAGAACCGGGTTCTAAAGTTGCTTGGGATATAAATTATTTTACTTTTGATTTTAACTCATTAGATGACGCTAATGTCTTTGCGAAGAAAGGAGGGGATAAAAAAAGTGATGCTTGTTTTATCCGTTGCGTGGAAGATTAACTGCTTTAGACATATCGAAAACCTACTGTACTCCTACCCAAGACCTAGGGTAATAAGTACATGGGGATGCTTTAGGTGTTGTCAATCTCCGGGGTTTCTATATGGGAGATAATAGGATGTCCATAGAATGAACGGGGAACGCACGGGGACAGGGTATGATTAGGGTATTATTTGGGTAGGATTGCAGTGGGTTTTCAGTAGGTGTAAAGTTTTTTAGTTGTTTTATTCGTGGTATTGAGAAATGAATGAATTTTATTAATTTTGCGGCGTTTTTTCGAATTTTGTATATGAGGAATGTTACACGAATAGACACTTTAATTATTTTAAAAATGAAAAAGAATTTATTGTTTGCATGTATGTTGATGTTGTGCATCTCCACGTTTGCACAATCTAATCAAGAAAAGAATTTACCCGGTTACAAAACATCTTTTGAAACCAATAATTTTTGGGATAATTGGTTTGTTTCTATGAATTTTGGCGCTCAGACTCTTTATGCAGAAGGTTCTACTGATGCTAAATTCGGGGATAGGTTGACTTTTATGCCGGCATTGTCTGTCGGTAAATGGTTTGCACCTTGGTGGGGAGTGAGAGTACAAGGTTTGGGAGGTGCGTTACACGGCTTCCAGAATAACGGGAAAACCATGTTGCACAAGCATTACGGGGCTGTTCACGGGGATTTCATGTTCGGGTTGTTGAATTTCTTCGGTCGATACAACGAGAATCGTTGCTTTGACTTGGTTCCGTTTGCCGGAATCGGTGGTGCGTTCATTGGCAGTGACCAGTCTTTCACGATTAATGCCGGAGTACAGGCTCGTTTCCGCTTGTGCGAACGTTTTGATTTGAATCTGGAATACTCCGGGATAATTTTAGATGATGACCTTGTGGTTCGCGGAGGATTTCCCAATGATGGAATTATGGGGTTAAGCGTGGGTGTTACCTTTAGATTTAAAAATCGTTCTTTCAAGAAAGCCGTTAGCCACAAACAATATGCGGAGCTTCAGAGTTTGACAAAAGCGCAAGAGGCACAAATTCAGGAATTGTTGAGAAGAGCCCCGGATACCGTGGTGAAAATTGTAAAAGAAGAGGTGCCGACAACGAAGACGGATGTTGAATACAAGGCATTGCCGACGACGATTAATTTCGCTTTCAATAGCTACAAGATTGATGCAACCCAAGAGGTGGGTATTTATAATTTAGCTCAATTTTTGAAAGAGAATCCTGACGTTCGTGTTCGTTTGACCGGTTACGCTGATAAACGCGGAACCCAGAAAGCGAATATGTACATTTCTGAAAAACGCGTAAATGCGGTTGCGGATATGTTTATCGATAAATACGGGATTAACAAGAAACGTGTCGTGAAAGACCATAAAGGTGTTAGCTCCCGTTATGACAAGGATGAATGGAATCGTTGCGTTCTGGTAGAGATAATTAAATAAGATACGATAGTGATTTTAAAGAAGCCCGGCGGATTTGTCCGCCGGGCTTCTTTGTTCGTCTAGCATGGGTATATTCTAACGGGTACAAGCTAACCAGTGCCAAAGGTGTCCACCAGTTTGGCTTCCGTCTGGAAATCCAATATTTTAATATTAAAACATTAGAATGTTAAATTGAGAGATAATTAGAGGAAAAGTGTTCTGCATTCTCTATATTTGCCTCGGAAGAATGTTTTTTGTATGGAGAGTAATAAGAAATTAATCGTGGGAATAAATTGTAAAGCTAAAAAAGCATGGGAAGAGTTTTACAAGACTTATTATGAACCTTTATGTAATCATGTTTATCGTATTTTGCTAAATAAGGAGGTTACAGAGGATATTGTGCAAGAAATATTTTTAAAGATTTGGGATTCTGAGGTCATTTTTGAGAATGAAAAAGCATTGATTAGTTATTTGTATCGGGCAGGAACGAATAATTCGTTAAAATATTTACGGGAGCAGAATACGGAGCAGGAGAGATTGAAAATGTGGTGTGATATGGAACAGGAGATGACCGAGGATGATTTCTCAAGTGTTGTTAGAGAAGAAGTGTTGCGTAAGTTGCGTCATTTAATTGATCAATTACCTGCGGAGCGGCGAAGAATTATATTGATGAGTATGGAAAATATGAGTGGGGAAGAGATTGCCAAGCAATTGGGGGTTACCATTAATACTGTAAAGCAGCAAAAATACAGGGCGTATAAATTTATAAAAGAGCAACTTGGTGATCGTTGGATCATCGCTCTCTATTTTTTCTTGTAATTTTTTTCTTTTTTCCTGTTATGCTTTTTTTCTTTTTTGGATTTTATATACAAAAAAGAATGTATGAAGCGTTGCGGATTTACAGTATTTGAAATTGTAGAGGAAGTTCTTCGGAACTTTTTAAATGAAAATGATGAGAAAAAGAGAGAAGAGTTTCAAAAGCTAATTAATGAACCCGCTTTATTAAATAATGGGAAGGAATTAGCTGATCGTAAACAAGTGGTTGCTTGGTTGAAGGAACCGTCTCGTTTTTCTTCTCAAAAGGCATACAGTGAGTTTAAAGTGTATGTGCGCGGGCAACAGCGTCAAATCTGGAGAAGGCGGATAAGATATGTTGCGGCTGTTTTGATATTGCCATTTTTAGTGGGGGGCATTTATTATTGGCATGTTATTAATTCCGAAAAAGAAGATCAGAACTCGGAGACTCAATTAATACACCCGATTGCTTTTAAAGCATCTATCGAGTTGGATGACGGGAAGCGAGTGTATTTAGGTGCCGAAGAGGGAAAAATAACCTTGAGTGATCAAACAGAAATAATTCGAGATCAAAAACAAGTGGTGTATGCGGCTTCTGATTCGCTAGATGTGCATAAAATGATTTATCATGACCTTTGTGTACCTCGAGGAGGAGAGTATGCATTGGTTTTGTCGGATAGTACTAAGATTTGGATTAATGCGGATTCAAAATTACGATATCCGGTTCAATTTAACGGGAAAGAACGGGAGGTATTTTTACTGGAAGGAGAGGCTTATTTCGAGGTAACCAAAAATAGTGAAAAGCCTTTTTTGGTGCGTACTTCACGGGGAACTGTAAAGGTATTGGGGACGGAATTTAACGTGCGTAATTATAAAGATGAGGGATGTGTGGTAACAACATTAGTCAATGGTTCCGTTCAATTTGGAAGTAATCAAAATCCTGAAAGTAATACCGTTTTGCGTCCCGGATATCAAATTATAGCCGGTTCTGTTATAGAGGATTGGATTGTTCAAAAAGTGAATTTGAAAGAGTATGTAGGTTGGAAAGAGGGACTATACGTGTTTAATAATATGACATTGGAGGAGTTAATGAGAACGGTGGAACGTAATTATGATGTGACGGTGTTTTTTGCTAGTGAAGAGTGTAAGTTTTTGCGTTTTTCGGGTGATTTGAGAAAATATGATGATGTTCGAAATTTTTTGCGTTACATTGAGATTGGTGGGGATGTTCGGTTTGTTATTAAGGAACGTGTAATTACAATATATAAAAAGTGAAAAAGGGAGCCCTTGGCCCGGATACTCCCTTGTTATTTGTGAATAATTACTTGGAATAATTAAACATTCAAATCTATGAAAAAAAATTGGATTAATAGGCGTGATATACCTATTCGTGTTTTAAAAAAAGCATTTTTGGCTATGAAATTAACTTTCTTATTAACAGTGTTGTTGAATGTAAACGTTTGGGCAACAGTTTTTTCTCAAGAACATAGGGTCTCTCTGCAGTTGCAGAATGTTTCTTTGGAAAAAGTAATCATGGAATTGCGTAAACAAACGGAAATTCGTTTTTTCTATAGTATTGATAAGATTAAAGCTATAGAGAATGTTTCCGTGGATGCGAAAAACGAGACGTTAAAAAGTGTGCTAAGTAGCTTGTTGGTTGGTACGGGACTTACTTATACTCTTTTAGATGATGTCGTGGTAATTAAGGATGAAGGGGAGGTCGTTGCCAAAGATTCGGTACAAGGTACTCTTATTAAAGGAATCGTGAAAGACAAGGAGGGGATTACTTTACCCGGGGTGTCGGTTACGTTAAAGGGAACTTCAGTTGGGGTGGCTACAGACGTGAAAGGTGCATTTGCTTTACAAGTGCCTTCCAAAGACCGGATTGTGTTGGTTTTTTCTTTCGTGGGTATGCAGACGAAAGAGGTGCTTTATAAAGGAGAAAAGTCGTTGGAGGTAGTTCTGGAGGAAGAAACACAGAGTATTGACGAGGTGGTTGTTACCGGTTACCAAGTGATTGACAAACGAGAGTTGACAAGCGCTATTTCTACGGTGAAGGCAGAACAGTTGGAGCGGATGGGTGCTTTGACGATCGATCAGATGCTGGAGGGTAAGGCTCCCGGGTTGATGATTATGAATATAAGTGCGCAACCGGGAGCAGCCACGAAGATGAGGGTTCGTGCCGGAGCTACTTTCACGGGAACCCGTGAGCCGTTGTGGGTTATTGACGGGGTTATTTACGAGGATCCTGTTCCTTTGACTCCTGCAGAGATCAATAGTTTGGATAACGTGAATTTGATTGGTAATGCCATCACGGGTTTGAATCCTCAAGATATTGCCCAGATAGATATTTTGAAAGATGCTTCTGCCACGGCTATTTATGGAACTCGAGCAGCGAACGGGGTTATTGTCGTGACCACGAAGCGTGGGAAGAGCGGATCGTTGTCTCTCAATTATAATGGATCGATAAGTGTGGTGGATCGTCCGCGTTATTCGGACCTTAATTTGATGAATTCAAAGGAACGTATTGATGTTTCGAGAGAGATTGCGGAGAGGAATCTGTATTATCCTTCTCAAATTCACCAGTTTGTCGGGTATGAAGGGGTGTTGAAAAAGTATTATTTCCGGGAGATTGATTATGCTCAGTTTCAAAAGGAGGTCGCAAGATTGGAAGCGTTGAACGAAGATTGGTTCGGGGAGCTTTATCGGGTAGCTCTTACGCATGCGCATTCCGTTAATTTATCCGGGGGTAATGAAAAGATGAGGGTTTACGCGGGTTTGAGTTATGATAATCAACGCGGAACGGAGCTCAATGTGGGGTTGTATCGTGTCAGCGGTCGTGTTAACGGGGATTTTAATTTGAGGAAAAACGTGTTGATATCTGTCGGGTTGAGCGGAAGTTCACAAAAAGCAAAATACAATCATTCGGCGTATTCGGCTTTTAACGAGGCGTATAATATGAGCCGGGCGGTACCTGCACGAGAGGAAAATGGCGGTTTGTATTATATTGACCGGATATCTATTCAGAATACCACGGGTGATTATCGTTACGTGAAATACAATATCTTGAATGAACTTGCTAATTCGGGTCGTACGGTGTATAACAGGGATTTTAATGTTCGTGCTTCTGTTGATTGGGAGATTATTCATGGTTTGAAGGTTCGGAGTCAATTTTCTTTCCGAAATACCACTAATTCTTCCGAGGAGTGGATCGGTGGAGATACGTATTATATGTCAATGTGGCGTTCTATAGGTGATGACGCTGACGAGGAGAGTAAAAAGGGTACGGTGGTACCTTTCGGTGGATTGTATTCCAGCGGTATGGTGCTTTCGGAGGCAACTTCCATATTGACACAGATCAACTATAATAAGTCTTTTGGGGAACGGCATTTTTTTAATTTGAATATAGGGCAGGAGGCTTCGTCTACTATTTATAAAGGGGCGGAAGGTTGGATGGCTCCCGGTTATAATCACGAGCAGGGTAGGTCGTTTATAAAGATTCCGACTTTTTTGATGACGGAGATTGATGATTTGAAATATCCTTTCATGCTTCGTTGGTTGGCGGATGGAGGAGTAGGTGGAGCTTCAGTTTATCCGACCGTTACGGATCGCGTGAGGAACGTGATGTCGATGTTCGCTATTTTTAATTATTCGTTTGAGAACAGGTATATTTTCAATTTTAATATCCGAAGTGACGGTTCCAATCAGTTCGGTCAATATGAACGTTATAAATTCAGACCGGCGTGGTCTACTTCCGTGCGTTGGAATTTGCATAATGAGCCTTTTATCAAGAATATGGCGGTGTCGTTTATGGATGAGTTGGCACTTCGTTTGTCTTATGGTTTCCGGGGGAATCCGCCTTCGGCTTCACCTTATCTGACGATACAGAATTACGGGCAAGGTAATACGGATTTATCACCGGAGTATGTTTCCGAACTGGCATCTTTCCCGAATGCTAATTTGAAATGGGAGCGAACGAAGACTTTGAATATCGGGTTGAATCACTCTTGGTTGGGTGGTCGTATCAGCGGGGCTTTGGATTACGGGTATTCGAAGAGTCTTGATTTGTTGTTGACTCGTCCGGTTTCTTTAGTTAACGGTGCTTCTTCTCAGTTGTATAATGGAGGTTCGAAGGAAGACCATACTTTCGAGTTTAATATTATGACGCAGAATATTAAGACAAAAGATTTCCAATGGAATATGAATTTTAATATCACTCGTGTGAAAGAGAAAATTCTGGATGGTATTAACGAGGATGTAAGTTTCAGTACCGTAGAGAGTTTTTTGAACGGTTCGATTTATATGAAGGGGTTCCCGATAGACGGTTTTTATTCTTATCGTTTCGGGGGATTGGATTCCAATGGTTTGCCGACGTTCGAGGGAATGGTTGGCGATAAGAATCTTACGAACCGGGATGGTTATTGGGATACGAGGACGATATACGCCCAATTACAAAAAGCTCTGGTGTACGAGGGAAGTCGGTTGCCTTTGTTTTACGGGGGATTCGGGACGGAGTTTAAATATAAGAATTTGAGATTATCTGCAAGTTTCACGTACAAGATAGGGCAGAAGGTTCGTTTGTTGGAGATGTATGGTGAGAATCAAACGATGCCGTTGCCGGAGCAGAATATGACGGGCGAGTTTAACAAGAGATGGCGTAAGCCCGGGGATGAGGCTCATACGAATATTCCGGCTTTGTCCAATGAACTTTTGACTCCGTCGTATACTTTTGAAGAAGCCGTGTCGCCGTATGTTCTTCCCTGGCAAAAATCTTACTGGTGGGCTTATGACCGGAGTGATGTACGTACGGCTAAAGGAGATTATATCCGGTGGCAGCTTTTGACATTGAATTACGATTTGCCCGATCGTCATTTGAAACGGTTAGGTATTTCTAATATGCGCTTCGGTTTTCAGGTTCAGAATATCGGTTACTTGACTTTTGATAAGAAGTTGAAGGGGAAGGATCCGGAGCAGGTGAACTCTGTGGGAATGCCGGTGTTACCTTCTTATAATTTTAGCCTTGGTTTTAGTTTTTAATGTATTATGTTGAAATTATGAAAACAATTAACCTGTATCTTTTGCTTTTGACAATTATATTGGCTGGGTGTGACGGTTTTCTTGATGAGTCGTCACAGGATCAGATTAGACCCAATAAGGCCGAGCATCTTGCTTCTCTTGTTTTGAATGAATGCACGTTGTCGCATCCTTATTTTTACGGGGCAAGCCACATGACGGATGATATTTCCGAGAATATGCTTACCCCGACGAGTAAAAAAAGGAATTATAAGACCATTTATACTTGGAAGAATGAGATTGAACTTGATGATTACGGTGCGCAGATCGGGACGAATGTGGCGTGGGGAAATTTGTATCGTTCGATCGCTATTTTGAATGACGTGTTGATCAGTTGTGAAGATATTCATGATGACGAGAAGGAGTTGGCTTTCGTGAAAGGTGAAGCTTATTTTTTACGGGCTTTGGCATATTTTGACTTGGTAAATTTGTACGGGTTGCCCTATGAGCCGGAAAAGGCTAAAGAACAATTGGGTGTTGCTATTCGTTTGGATCATGGGGTCGAGCAATTTTATTCAAGGAATAGTTTGGAGGAGTGTTATAATTTGATCGAGCGTGATTTGTCGATTGGTAAGACTGAATTGGAAAAGTCCGGGTTGGAGAAGTCGTTGTGGCACCCGTCTGTGAATGCATGTAATTTATTGATGTCGAGAGTGAAGTTATTCCGTCAGGAGTGGCAGGCCGCGGCAGATTACGCTGATTCGGTTACGTCGAAAGTCGGAATGACCAAGTTGTTGGATTCTATGAAGTTTGTAGATCAGTCCAATAGCGAGATTATTTATTCTTTCGTGTATGATAGAAGAGTTTTAAGTATCGAAAATATGGAGAATACCGGTTTCGTTGTTAGCGAGAACCTGCTTTCTTGTTATGATCAGGATAATGATATTCGTTTCCGGAGCTTTTTTGTAATGCGGGGTGATTCTCGGCAAAAGTATTATTACCCGAGAAAGTTTGAATCTTATTTCACTTCTCTTGGCGGGTTTAATATGCGAGTTGCCGAGGCATGGCTGAATAAAGCGGAGGCTTGTGTTCGGCTGGGAGATATTAATGGTGCCCGTTTGGCGGTGAAAAGGGTGGTTGATCATCGATACAGACATCCCGCGAATGTAGTTATTCCTTTTGATGATGAGGAACTTCTGCAATTCATATTCGATGAGAGAAGGCGGGAATTTTGTTTTGAAAGTCATTTCCGTTGGTATGATTTAAGGCGGATGGGTGAGGAATACAGACCGGAAATTAAGCATGTATTTACTTATGTTAATGATGATGAGGTGAGAGAGGGACAGGAGAGTTACCGTTTACTCAAGAATGATCCTAATTACGTGTTGCCTATTCCTTTGCAGGAACGCGAGAATAATCCGTTGATTATTAATAATGATCGTTTGGAGAAATTGCCTGAATAATCTTTTGACTTTTAATAAAAATTACCGAGATGAATAGGATAAGTATTATTTTAGCTATTAGCGCATTATTGTTTTGTTGTGTCGCTTGCGAGGACGAGGATGGGTTGTCTCCCTCGGGCTTGGATGTTGACCGGGTGCAGGATTTGCTTGATTGGTCAAATCCCGTTGTCAAAAGATATTATGATGATTATGGTGTGGCATTGATGACGGATTTTGATGAAAATCTGGATATAAAGTTTAATTTCTACGAGAGTTGGGCCAATCGTTTCTGGAGAAATATGGAGATTGGGAAGATGGAGCGAAAATCGGAATGCGATTCGGCGATAGCGGTTCTTGATACGGCTGTGTTCCGTTATTTTAAAGATGAATTGGAGTTTCAAGGGGAGGTGTATCGTTCTGATTTTAAGAAGAAATATTTCCCGAATAAAATATTGATAGCGAATAAGTTGATTGTCGGTACGGACGTGAGCGGTCTAATAATGCAGACGGTGAACAGACCGAGTAAGACGGGGGCGGGTTCTACTTTTTGCCAAAGTAATGATAATGCGATAGTGGTTAATCTGGAGTCCGGTATGTTGAATATTTCACCGGAGAAGTTTGAGCAGGTGACGAAAGCTATTTTGTACGTGATGATTATTTATGCTTTTGAAAAGTATGATTTGTATAGTATGGTTCCTGATGCTTTCTATGAATTCAGTAAACCGTATTATGGTAAACGTGTTTATCAAGTTCAGGAGGAACTCGGTGAGGAACAGCACGCTATTTCTCGAATGGAGTGGGTTGAGAATTACCACATGGTTGTTACAAGCGTGGGACCAACGGATAATATGTTCGGTTTTCTTGCCACGTATCCTATTCCTGATGCGAAAAGGGATGTCCGTATTTGTATCGATCATTTGATTAATCCGGAAACGATCGATGGTGCCCGGGTAGAAACGGAAAGTGATCCTTTTGTTTACCAGTTGGATGCGCGATGTTCTATCAAGATGTGGTATATCGCCCAGACGTTGATAAAGTTAGGAATTGATGTTATGGCGATATCTCCGGATCCTAATTTCAGGGAATTTATATCCAACAAGACGCAGGAGGATATTGATGATATAACCAATAATTTGTTTTAAGCCATGATGAGGATGAAAAGTACATATTTATTTTTTTTCTGGTTGAGTTTTTTGTTTATAGCTTGTCAGGAAACTCCGGAGTTTCCCGATCCGAAGTTCGATTCGACGGATACGCGAGTTTATGAGGTAAGGCGTGACACGGCGGATTTCGTGAATCTGGAGTGTTTTATGGATGTACCGAACGGTATTGACCGGATAGAAATTTTGGAGGGGCGTAGTTATGAAGTTTTGGACGTGTTGGAAGAGTATAAGGGTGAGAAAGAGTTGGATTTTAATTATCAGGTGGATATCAGTGATATCGTGCGCGATTCTTCTCTTGCTTTTATCGTGAAAGTTTATGATTTAAAATACCGTACGTATAATAAGGCTTTTATGGTACGGGTGAAGAAGTTTTCCGTTCCGGAGATTATTTTAGAGGGAGGGGAAACGATTTCGACGGATGTAGATGCTTTTTCTATACGGGCGACTTTGACCACGGGAATGATCCCGATTCGTCAGGTACGTCTTACGGTTGACGGAGAGAAGCAGGAACTTCCGGTCGTGGAAGAAGATATGACCGAGTACGTGTTGAATTATCGTATACCGTTACGTCGTCAAAAAGAGTATTCCGTGCAAATTTTACTGGAGGATGTGGATGGAAGACGAACGACGAAGGTAGTGAAGATTTTTAAAGTTCGGGAGATGGAGAAGCCGGTAAAGATTCTTTGTGGAGGTCGGTTGCCGTATGAGGTGCTTTTGGAGTATGATGAGCAAAATCGTATAAGTTTGATTGATATTTTGGAACATTACAAGTTCCAGATTATGTATGATCAGATCAAGGAAAAGGAGGTGATACGGAGTATTTCTCAAAGCGGTTACGGTTTGGAGAATCCGGATTATATCAATTATGTTTTTAATTATGACACGACAGGGATGTTGCAGAACGTGACCGAGTCGTGGGGAGCGGCAGTTACTTACCATGTCGGTCAATGTTTGTATGATAAAGAGAAGTTGAACGGGTTCGTGGCGGGTGCTGTTGTTGTTACCCAGGTTGCGTACGAGGATATAACCGGAATCGGAGAGATTATGTCGGAGGTTTGGGGAACTGCATTTGCGGCGACATTGGAGAGGGATCGTCTTCGGGCGACAGATTTTCAAACGATGAGAATTCCGACTTATTTGAAACAATTGCCCTATTCTTTGTTTGTTCCTTTTAAGGTGGGTATTTTGTTCCAAGATGTTTTTCTTAGTCCGTACGTGTATTTGAAAATGGTAAAGTATTTGGATGCTTCTGTTGTTGTGAATAATTTTTCTTACAAGACGGATGAAAAGGGGCGTTTGTCTTCTCTGACCAGAACTTCTACTAGTACCGGAAGTGACGGTCGTGCTATTATGTATTATTATCAGTTTGTGTATAAAGACACTGTTTTGCCCGAGAATTAAGTTTTAATAAAATAATAATATGAAAGACAGGATTAGCTGTGTTAAAATCTTTTTGTTGCTTTTATTCTTGGGATGGAATGGAGTGACAATGGGCATACCGGCCCAAAGAGGGGTGTGCCATAAGGTATTGCCGGATGGAACGACTTTATCCATTCGCATGTATGGGGATGAACGATTTCATTACTTGACAACGCTTGACGGTTATGTGATCGCTCAAAAAGAGGACGGTTTTTATTATTACGTTGATTTTTCTTCGACAGGTGCGAGGGTGATTAGTGATATGCGGGCTAATGATCAGGGAAAACGTGATTCCCGGGAGACGGCTTCTTTGACAAAACGTACGAAGGGGATTCCTGCTAGTTTCAAGGTGCGTGCAAAGATGCGATACGCGGAGCGGGAACAAAAGGAGGTTCAAAAAGTTTTTGTAGCCAAGGGAAGCCCGAAGGCTTTGGTGGTGTTGGTCGAGTTTGAGGATGTTAAGTTTGCAACGCCTTCTCCTCAACAAGCCTTTAATGACCTGCTTAATCTGGGGGGATATAGTGCTAATGGGGCTACGGGGAGCGCACGTGATTATTATCGGGATAATTCATACGGGCAGTTCGATCCTGAATTTGTGGTTGTGGGACCCTATAATTTAGGCAAGCCAATGGCGTATTACGGAAAGAACGATGATTATGGTAATGATGCGCGTATGGTGGATTTTGTTAAGGATGCCTGTCAGAAAGTTGTGGATAACGGGGTTTCGTTGAGACAATTTGATACCGATGGAGATGGTGTGTTGGATAATGTTTTTATTTATTATGCCGGTTTTAATGAAGCGGAACACGGACCGGCAGAGTCAATTTGGCCTCATCGTGCTTCTCTCGCTTTGCATAATTATACTGTGGATGGGATGAAGTTGGCTGATTATGCGTGTACTTCAGAGCTTCGCGGAAATACAGGAAATAGAATGGCGGGCATCGGGACATTCTGTCATGAATTTGGTCATGTCGTAGGTTTGATGGATGCTTATGATACGGATTACGGTGAAAATGGAGAGGGAGCAGGTTTGTTCGAACTTTCTTTGATGTCATCGGGGAATTATAATAATGACGGGTGTACTCCCCCGTGTCTTACTGCCATGGAGCGTGTGATGGCTGGGTGGTTGGAACCGGAGGAGTTGACTCGAGCCGGTAGTTATAATCTGCTTCCGATCAGTGAGAATAAAGCTTATTTTTATACGACAGATGTGGAAGGGGAGATTTTTATGTTGGAATGTCGCGAACAAAAAGGATGGGATGCATTTATTAGAGGTGCGGGGTTATTGATTTACCAAATCGATCGTTCGAATAATTGGGTGAATGGTGTTAAGGCGAAAGATCGCTGGCTTCAGAATACGATTAATTGTATTAAGGCGCATCCGTGTATGAGAATTATTCCGGCGAATGGCGTTGAGGCAGGTGGTTTTAGTAGTTCGGGCATGTTTTATCCCGGTTCGTTGAATAAGACGCAAGTGCAGCCGAAACCTTGGTCCGGTATAGAGTTGGGGAAGGGATTGTCTAATATCAGTCAACGTGGGAGTGAGCTTTCATTTGATTTTTATTTAGCGGAATCGGTTGGGATGACAGGTGTGGTTACGAATATGAAGGGAGAGCCGCAGTCGGGGGTTCGTGTTACACTGAAAGCTGTGGAAGAGGTGGTAGCTAAGAGTGTTGTTCCTTTTATTGAATATGCCAGAAGCGCACGAAGTGAGAGTATTGAGACAATCACGGATTCTCGCGGAAATTATACTTTTAAGGATATACCCGCGGGAAAATATGTTGTTGAAGCGGAGAAAGAGGGGTTTGCTCGTTTTAGTACGGTGAAAGATATAATATTGACCGATAATCGTTTAGATATACAACTTCAAACACCTGCGGAGGAGCGTGCTATGAAGTTGTCCCAGAATAAGGATGAAGAGATTATGGGTTCGATACGTAATATTTCGGGAGCGGGTCCGCTTTACGTGGCGCACAACTGGACAGTGGAGGAATTGAGGGATTATGAAAATTGCAGTTTGAAGTGGGTGGATTTGGATGTGTCGAAGGCCGCCGGTTTGGAACTGAAGGTATGGCTCGATGATGCTTGCGTGTTGACCAAGTCGTTGGATAATTTTGTTTACGGAAGGTTGAATCGGATTTACCTGGGAGATGATGCCGTTATGATTCCTGCTGGTAAAACTTTAAAGATTGGTGTACGTGCCACGGGTGAAACGAACGAGATCGAGATCCCGATTACCGCTTCCCGTATTTCTGGGGGAGGAGTGATGAGTTCTAATGGAACGTCATGGGAAAAGCAGGAGATGTGTATGATTTTGTCTGCTTGGTTGTTGGAAACGGTGTGGTCAACAGGAGTGGAGTTGGATCAGAAGGAGGTGACCGTGGGAATTTTGGATACTGTGAGATTGAGTGCGAAAGTTCTTCCGGAGGACGTAACTAATAAGGCTATCGTGTGGAGTAGTTCGGATAATCAGATTGTTAAAGTCACGGATAAAGGGGAAGTTATCGGGTTGACCGAGGGGGTGGCTACGGTTACGGCAGCTGCGGCAGACGGGAAAAGCAAGATAACATGTAACGTGACTGTTGTGCAGGATATTGTTCAATTAAAAGATTTCATGATCGGACAGCGGGAAGTGCGGTTGGTATGGAATGATGATAAAGAGGTGTTGAATTGGAAAATCAGGTATAAACAGCAGAAAGATAATAATTTCCGTGTTCTTGAATCGGATACGACGTTCTGTATTATCAATCAATTGTTGCCGGGTACGGCGTACGACGTGGAGATTGTGGTTCAATCGGGGGATGTTGAAACCGGAGCGTTGGTGAGCAGAAGTTTTACCACGGAGAAGATTCAAGAGGAGGTGGCTTCTCTAGCAGGCATTCGGACGGATTGGCGTGAAGGAGATTTGTATTGGCCGGTAGTGACTAATATTCAAAAGGATGTACGTCGGATCGTGTGGAAGTTGGACGGGAAAACTTTTGTGCCTACCCGGGATTTAGTATTGCCTGCCGGTTCGCATGTTTTGAGAGCGGAGGTGACGACGACTGATGGTGTGACGGAAATTCTGGTTCGTAAAATAAATGTTCAATCTAAAGCGAAGAAAGATGTTAAATAAAGTTGTATGTCCATTATTGCTAATGTGTTGTTTGCTCGGTTGTAAAGATGATGAGGTAGAGACGATGGGAGATAATGCCAAGCGTGAAAAGTTTTTACAACAGACGGTGAGTGGCGTTTATGATGGTGATGTTCCTTTGTTGATGTTCGATGAAACTAATCATCAAATGGCTTTTACGGAGGATCAAAGGGTTTGGCGAATCCAAACGGATAGTCAGGATAAATATGTTCACTGTGAATTGGCGGAAGCTCCGGTGGCGGAGGCTAAGGTGGTGATGAGCGTGAAAGCTAAAGGGGTGAATGAAGTGCTTGCCGGAGAACAGGAAGGGGTAGTGTTGAAAAAGGAAAATAATAAATGCTGGCTCTGGTCGACTGCTACCGGAGTCGGTTATTTGATGCAAAATAATGAATAATTGTTGAATTAAAATCTGATGATTATGAAAAAGAATCTGATGTTAATGCTTGTGTTAAGCATTTGGGGAATGTTGTGTTCTTGTAGTGATAGTGACAAAGCCCCCTCGGAAGTACCTCTTACGGTGAGTCCGTCTAAAGTGGAGTTTAGCGCTCAAGGAGGAAGTAGGGATATTGCCGTGGTTACGACTGCCGAGGCGTGGACTGCTTCTTCCGATGCGGAATGGTGTAAGATCGAGCAGGCAGGCGATAAGTTGAAACTCACGGTGGAGTCCCACAACGAGGTGGAGTTACGGGCGGCTAAGGTGACTGTTAAAGCGGAGTATGCTGTAGACCAAATTGTGGAAGTGCGTCAATCTGCAGCGGTAGAAGCTACTTTGGAGTTGTCTGCCGATGTTTTAGAATTCAAGGCTAAGACTGCGGAAACGAAGACGATAACTATTGAAACGAATCAGGCAGACGTGAAAATAGACACGAAGGATATGGAGTCGTGGTGTCATGTTACACTTGCCGAGGATAAAACTTCATTGAGCGTGACACTTGATTTGAATTCTGAAGCGGCTCGTGAAACGACCTTTAAGGTGATTGCAGGTACGGAATCAAATAATGCAGAAGCCGAGGTAACGGTAAAACAAGCGGATGGTTCAATACAGATCGAGTTGTCGTCTACGGAAATAGAATTGAATTCTCTAGGGTACAGGGAGATTGTAATTGCGAATATTGATGTTAAGCAATTGAACCTTACGTCTGATGCGGATTGGTGTAAAGTTGAAGCTACGGATAACGGTATTACTATTTCTGCCACGACGAATTTCGGTCAAGATGAGCGGAATGCTGTAGTGACGGTTTCTGATGGGAAGGAAACGAGTGTGGAAGTAAAGGTATTACAAACCGGAGAAGAGTTGAAAATGGGTAGTATCTTTTACTACAAGGGAAAAGAAGTGGGGATAGTGATTAGAAATGAAAATAACCAAGTTGATGTTTGGGCGTTGGAAGAAAAGGAAGGATTGGTATGGAGTACGGAAACTAAAGCTATAGCTAATTATTTCGAATCAGGTGAAAGTATGTACAAAAAAATCAAACAACAGGAAAATTGGAAAGAAAAATATCCCGTGTTTGCCTATTGTGCTGAAATGGATGAGAAAACCGGTATGGAAGGGTGGTATATTCCTGAAGCAGATGTTTCGGGAATGTTTCCTAATCGTCTTAATGTCATATTGAACAAAAACCTAAGTGTGTTTAATAAAGTCTTGGAAGATTTAGGACAGATGCCGTACATTAGAGATAACAACAAAATTTATGCAAAATATTGGACTTGTTCAGAAGGTAGTCAGGATGGAGTCAATAATGTTTTCACTTGGCAATATACTCCTTATACTGCTGCTTATGAAACAATTAAGACTAGTGCTTTATCTGGTCGTAAAAATGATTTCAAAGAGATAATAGCGCGTTGCGTTTGGTCGTATAAGTATTAATAATGGTGTTTTTATGAAGGTGTGTTTAGAAGGGAATGGACTTTTAACACACCTTCGCTTTTTCTTTTTCAGTGTAGAATATTAAAATGGAGTATGAGTAAAAACTATGATTCCTTTTCAAGAGGAAGAGGTTGCGTTATGTTTCTTCTTTTCTTCTTGATACTCCCCGGTTGGGGGGAGTTGAATGCCACGACGATTCCTAAAATAATTCATACAGAGTCGCAACAGGTTAAGGATTCTCTGATTCATGGAGTGGTTGTCGATGAAAAGAATGTTCCCATGCCGGGAGTGACCGTGCGAGTGGAGGGAACAAAAGTGGGTACTGCTACGGATAATAAAGGTGAATTTAAGCTACGGTTACCGGGGAAAGGTGGAGTCTTGATATTTACGTTTATAGGGTTTAAAGAAAAGAAAGTTGCTTATAAAGCGGGGGCACCTCGTATGGTGGTGGTGCTTGAAGAAGATGTCGAAAGTATAGATGAAGTTGTTGTTGTGGGATACGGAACAACAACTCGTCGTAAAGCGACCGGGGCGGTTTCCGTTATTAAAGCAGAGGAACTTGAGGGAATACCTACTTCTAATATAGCTAATCTTTTGCAAGGGCGGGTTGCCGGTATGGATGTTACCAATATGTCGGGAGCTCCCGGAAGCGGGGGAACGGCTATTACTATCCGGGGGTACAATTCGTTGGATGTTGAACAGGGACGGCGCTTTTCCAACCCGTTGTGGGTTGTTGACGGGGTCCCGTTGAATTCTTTTACTTCTCCGGTCACGGGTACAAATTTATTGTCGGATTTGAATCCGGATATGATAGAGTCTATCCAAATTCTTAAGGATGCGTCTTCTGCGGCTATTTATGGTTCTCGTGCTGCTAACGGGGTTATCATCGTGACCACGAAGAAGGGAAGTAAGAATCAAAAGGCTACTTTTTCAGTCAATGCCTCCCAGACTTGGAGTATTTTACCCCAGTTGCCCACGGTTACCATCGGGAGTGCCGAGCGTCGTTTCCGGCTGGAACAACAAAGACGGTCGATGGTGGCTTATCGGGATCCAGAAACGGGACGATATAAATATCCGACTTCTTGGAAAGAGGTATATGAAGTGGGTGGTGATGCAAAATTAGACGGTTTTTGGGAGCCGCATAGGAATTTAATTGCCAAGAAAGGAAATATTTATCAAGATAGTTTGAATGCTTTTTACGCTCATTCAACTAATTTCTTCCCGATGTATTATCGCACGGGGAGAGTGACGAATGCCAATATTCAGGCTTACGGGGGACAAGAGAGAATGACTTATGGTATCGGTCTCGGGTATTATGATGAAGAAGGTATTGTGAAGGGAACCGGGTATAATCGTATCGATTTGAATTCGCAGATGAATGTTACTCCCGTGGAACGTTTTAATGTTGATTTGCGTTTCAACGCTTCTCTTGCCGGTCGTATGCGGGGAGTTCGGTCCGGGCAATTGACCTCCGTGCAGAACGTGGAAACGGTACCGGGAGATCCTTACCAGTTAAATACTTTCTTGCCGGGAGAAGGAACTGTCGTTTGGGATGAGATTATTAATCAATATCAAGGGATTCACGAACGGAATCGGTCTGTACGTTTGCGTTCTAATTTTAAACTCGGTTTGGATTTGATCGAGGGATTGAATATTTCGGCTTCACTTGCTGCGGATTATTCAATTGAAAGAAGAAATTATTTTGCGCCCGCTTCGTTGGACGTGAACGGGTGGTCGAACAGTTTGGGAGAAACGGGAATTAATCTAATGGTATTAAATGAGAACTTGATTTCTTATAATAAGATAATTGGAGAGAGTCATTCGATTTCTGCTATCGGTGGTTTTTCTTATCAATATGACCAGATAGAGTACAACGGGGGATATGCCCGGAATTCTCCCAGTGATAAGATCGAGTATGCGCCCGGTGGACTACCCGGTTTAACGATTTTGGGAAGTGGTGATTTTCAACAAACTGTTGCGTTGAAGAATTATATTTCGGACATGGAGGAGAAAACATTACTTTCGTGGTTTGCCCGTTTGGAGTATAATTATTTGCAGAAGTATTTTTTATCAGCTTCCATACGGAGGGATGGTTCGTCAACTTTCGGGAAAAATAACAAGTGGGGGACGTTTCCTGCTATTGCCGCGGGTTGGACTTTCACGGAGGAAAATTTTATGGAGTCGTTCAAAAATTGGTTCAATTTTGGAAAGCTTCGGGTGAGTTGGGGGATGTCCGGTATGCATTTTTATCAGAATTATCTGGCGTTGGGAATTATGGCCGTGGATAATTCTTCTTATTTGGGTAATCCTGTTATTACTCCGGTGTGGAATGACGGGTTGTATAATCAAGATCTATCGTGGGAGAAAACGTCCCAGTATGATTTCGGGCTTGATTTGAATTTTTTGAATTATCGACTTGGTGTTACGTTAGATTACTATTACCGGTATACAGAAGATTTGCTAATGCCTGTGCCCCTGCCGGGAAATTATAACGGTTTTCACAATCAATGGAGGAATACTGCCGCAATTTCTAATGAAGGTATAGAGTTGATGGTGGAGTATAAGTTCTTTGATCGTCCCGATTTTTTGTGGCGTATGTCGGTTAACGGGGCAAGGAACTGGAATCGTTTTGAGAAGTCATACGATGGTCATGATTTGGATAATAAGATTATAGGTAAGCCTCTTAATCAGATGCGCGTGTTGAGAACGGAAGGGTTTATTAATGATCAGGCGGAAGTTCCTGTTAGTTGGAAAACAGATGGTTCAAACGGACCGATGAACGTGGGTTCGGGATATATGCAACCGGGAGATTACAAAATCGTGGATGCGAGTGGCGACGGTCATATAGATGGTAATGATTTGGTATATATCGGAAGTGCTTTGCCCTCTATATCCGGGGGAATTGTCAACGAGTTGAAATGGAAGGGATTTGATGTTAATATGTTATTAAGTTATCAGTTGGGAAGGCATATTTTGTATCCGTATGCAGTACAGTCTATTATGATGAATAATGATTACTACGCTTTGGTTTTCGATTTGGAAAAAACTACTTTCTGGGAAAAAAACGGGGATCGTGCCGATTATGCTAGATTGCAACCGGGAATTCTTGATAATCATGTGTATGATTATTTGTTAGATAGAAATGTTTCCAAGGTGAATTGGTTGAAATTGAAAACATTGACTGTTGGCTATACTCTTCCCTCTCGATGGACGAGACGTTGGTTTATCGATCAATTGAGGTTTTTTGTTAGTGGAGAAAATTTGTTGACTTGGACGAATTATATCGGTATGGATCCCGAAACTGTCGATATTACCACGGGTATTGACGGGGTGCTTACAGGAAATGGAATACAAGGTTCTTATCCCTTGGCGAGGAAGTTTACCATAGGTGTTACGTTTAAATTTTAGTGAGGATGAGAAAACTTAGTTATATTATAGGTTTGGGCATTTTGTTCGGTTGTTGGGCATGTAATGACATTCTGGATATGGATCCGGAAAATTCGGTTACTTTTTCGAATGCGATGCAAACAGAACGAGAGATCGAGGTCGGTTTGGGAACAATAGAAAAGAAAATTCGGGATTATTCGCAAGATAACCAGCGGATTAAACCTGCTCGGGCCGGACGTTTTGCTTCCAATATTTGGGGTAATAGTGAACAAACTCTTGATCAACCGTATACTTACGCTTTGTGTGATTGGGGTAATATTTATCAGATTATTGCTTCGGCTAATATTGTTTTGCCTTATATCGATCAGGTAAAAATGACTCGAGAGCGAAGGAATTTTTACAAGGGTCAAGTATATTTTTTCAAGGCATTTTGTTATTACGAATTGATTCGCAGATGGGGTGATTGTCCTTATATCGGAACTCAGGTCGAGCTTGAGCCGATTGCCAAGTCTCCTTGGACAACGATTGCGGATTCCGCGATATACATGGCGCAGATGGCTGCGGATTTGTTACCGGAATTATCGCAGGCGAC
Organism: Butyricimonas sp. DFI.6.44; assembly: GCF_022132345.1. Classification (NCBI taxonomy): domain Bacteria; kingdom Pseudomonadati; phylum Bacteroidota; class Bacteroidia; order Bacteroidales; family Odoribacteraceae; genus Butyricimonas; species Butyricimonas sp. DFI.6.44. The sequence continues at coordinate 123,531 of NZ_JAKNJD010000013.1, forward strand.
AAAATGTGATGGAGGCGGGATATCGTATAAGTCGACTCCAGTCAGAGGGGCTGCCAATACGTTGTTGGCGCATCTTTGCGCGTGGAAAGCGGGATGTAAGTATTTGGCTTCACGGGATGAGAATGATTACGATGAAGACGAGTTATGGCAAAGAGCGGAAACCGCTTGTACCGATGTTATTTGGTCGGAAGAGTACGAGTTAGCTGCTACACCGGAAGAAGTCTGCACGCGGGTGTTGGTTGATGGAGGGAAAGAAGCGATTTTCGTGAGTGTTTTCCGGAATTTCTGGAATGAGGTAGGGTCTAATCCTTTTAACGTGTATGCCACGATTTACACGACTTATCCGGTGAAACCGATGGTTGGTCCCGGTGAAAATAGAGGTTGGGATGCTGTAAGTTATCAGGATGTAAAAGCAATGTACCCGGGGAAAGATCAACGACGGAATGCGTATTTTTATAAGCCGGATTCCATGAACGTGCAGGTGGTCAGTGAAGGCGGTACGCCTTTGTATCGGGATGCGTTTTTATATAAATGGAGAAAATGTGTGTTGGAGACAGCGGGGAATGATAAGGGGAAGTTCATCACGTTTGATCAAAATATGATTTGGTGGCGGTTGGCGGATGTGATTTTATTGCGTGCGGAATGTAGATGCCATTTAGGTAATAAGAAAGGTGCGATCGATGATTTGAATACGGTACGTCGGCGTGCGGGAGCTGCTGATTACAAAAATACCGAGTATAACGGAGATTTGCAGCGTGCTATATTCAAGGAGCGGGAGAAAGAGTTGCTGTTGGAAGGTGAGCGTTATTTCGATATTATGCGCAATAATTATCGAAAACTTGATTTGAGGGGAAATTTTATCACCTTGGATGATCAGGATTTTGTTGACGGTGCGTTCTGGAATGCTGTCGGTTCGGCGGCTTTTGTGAGGAATACATTGATGAGACAGAATACGTTTTGGTTGAAAAAAATGTAGAATTATAAAGGTGTATGAAAACGATGTTGAGATATATTGCAATATGTATTTTGTGTGTCTGTTGTTTTGCCTGCACGAAACAGGATGTTATAGACACGGGTATTTCTTCTCCTTATTACGAGGGGTCGGTTATGGATTATCTTCGGGGGGATCATTACAATTTTGGTATGACGGTCGAGATGATCGAGCGTGCCGGACTTGTTGATTTGTTCGAGGGAATGGATGCGGATTGTCCGGAAATTACTTTTCTGGCGTTTAAGACACATACGGTTTATCTTTATTTGTTGCGAAACGATTTGGATAGTGTGCCTCAACTTAGTTCTACATTTTGTAGAAACGTGGTTATGCATCATGTGATCCGGGGAAAGCATCTTAAACAAGAGATGGGATACCGGAATCCCGAGGTTAATTTCACTGATGGGGAGTTACCCGCGGAGGAAATCGGCGGTAGTGTGTTTACGACGTTGGATGGAGGGGAAGTGTTGATTTACCGGGAGAAGACGGATTACGGGGGCATACCGGATATGGGACCCGAGTTTATGTATAGCTATTCTTTGACGGATAAGAAGTATTGGCCTGTTGCCACTCCTGATATCCAGCCTGTCAATGGGGTTATTCACGCTCTCACGGAGTATTATCGTTGGGATTATAAAATGGCGGAATGGCAGTAAGTAATATGATGGATGAATGTAAAAATTAGATAATATGAGAAAATTATTAGGAATAGTTCTGTTATTACTTGTCTACTGGGGATGTCAGGATATTACGGTAGGTTATCTGGATGTAAAAAATGCGGCATACAATCCGGATTCTCTAGTCGTACGTATTCATTTGGACTCCACGGGTATAGATGCACAACGTGTTAAAACGGGACAGCCTTGGATGAGTTACCAGATAGAAGGCGTGGAAGGTACGAGACCGATTTTTTTTAGTGTTCGGGATGTTGTGGCTTTTGATGGTGATAAAGATAGCATGTTGAAATGGTTGTCTGTTAGAAATGATGGAACATTTATGATTCCGTTAGAACATCAAATTGCTCCCGGACGCTACCTCATCTCTCTTGATTTTGAAAACGAAGGATATAAAAAGTTTAAAGATGCGGTGTTTACTGTAATTGTGAAAGAAAAATGATGAAATTGAAACAGATTATTGCGTGTTTGATTTTCGGTTCGCTTGTTGTTTTAATGGCTGTTCAGCAGAAGCCGGGGTTTGTTATTGAAGGTTATGTTGATACTCCCAAGGAGGGAACGATGTTACTTATTACTTTGAACGCCAGTGATACTTTTGCGAGGGCTCCTATCGTGGACGGTCGTTTCCGGCTCACGGGATCCGTTGATTCCATTATCGAGGCAGCGTTAATTCCTGAAGGGTGTACGATGGGATCTTTACCGCTTTTTCTTGAAAATAGCGAAAATAAATTTGAAGCTTATTATAATCGGACGAATGATATTTTTTCCAGTAAGGTCACGGGAGGAGGTATTCAAGATATTGCGGCTAAATTCTTAAGCCTTTCTTTGGGTTTTAGAATTAAAATGGATGCGGTAGCCAAGGATATTCAGCGGGCTCAACAGGATGGAAAGCAAGAAGATCTAGAGCGTGCCGCTCGTCGTTACGGGCAATTGAAAGTTCAAGCGCGACGGGGTGAGGACTCTTTGTTGAATGTATATAAAGATACTTATGTTGCGGCTTATTTGTTGTTTACCAGAAGCAGGCATGATCTTGATTTGTTGAAGGCGGAAAGTCGGGTGTTGGGACCAAACGCTTGGAACACGACTTATGGTAAATATATCAAGTCGATGTTGACGCAATACGAGAAGTTGAAAGTTGGGGAAACGGCACCTGATTTTTTCGCGTACACGCCTGATGGAGAATCGGTATCTTTGTATGATGTTAAAGGTAAGGTGAAGTTGTTGTATTTCTGGGCTTCTTGGAGTGGAGATTGCCAGAAAGAAGGTTCGAAATTACTAAAACTTTATGATGAATTTCATGACAAAGGATTGGAGATTGTCGGTTTTTCCATGGATCTTAGCGAGAAAAGGTGGTTGGGGGCTTTAGAACGGGATCAATATTCTTGGATTCAGTTGATTGATGAGAAGAATCAGGGTAAGGCTTCAGATTTGTATGTAGTTACATCAGTTCCGAATATATTGCTTTTGGATGAGGATAATAAAATTGTAGGTCGGAACTTGCAAGATGAAGTTCTTCGGGCGGAATTGGAAAAAAGATTAGGAAAATAATAATTGTAAATAGAGTTCCCGGGAAGTGAAACGGGAACTCTACTAGTATAAAATCTAAAATTCTATTTTATAACTAATATTCGGTATTACATTCGCTTCTCTTTCGGCCTCCACCTGACGCGTGATATAATTATACCTATGCCCGTAATAATCCTTGTATCCGGTAATATTCAGTACTTTGGCCGCAACCTCATGTGACACTTTTTTCTTGTTTATTTTATAACTTATTGTTAGATGTCCCAGTAAAACCGGGGCTAATTGTTTAGAATAAGGTTTACTCTCGTCATGAATTGCGTCTTGTTGTTTTAAAGAAACGATTTCATTAATCGGGGAATACCTGTCACCACCTTGAAATGTTGCTCTGGCATTTATCCCCAGTATATTCTGATTATTTTCACCTAGCATCCATTCTTTCCCCGCGAGTAAATTGAGTGCGAAATTACGATTGTAACGGGTATTATACCATTTGTCCCTTGTTGTTTTGTACCGAGAATTGAATATGGAAGCTGTTATCATGTAATAATCCCCGCGTGACATATATTTCTCGAATGTGATATCAATCCCGTAATTAAGCCCTTTCCCCGTGTTAATAAGTCTTTCCGACAGAAACCAATCATCATTGCCTTGTAAATTAATAAAAGAGTAGGTGCTGTCGGGCAAAACCGGAACATCATATAGATATTGTATATAAGGTTCAATTTTTAAATGTTTATTTTCCCCGATATTCAAATCATAACCTAAAGACAAATGATGCGCTTTCGTGAAATCAAGGTCTTTATTTATTTTTTCCCCTTCTTTTTCCGTGAAATAATAATTCAGCATTTCCAAACGGCTGTGCATGCCATAAGCCAAAGAGTATGCTTGGTTGGGCATAAATTGACATTTCAGGCTCACCCGCGGTTCAATCGTGTAATTCCCATTGAGGGTAAAATATTGCGCGTTTATCCCGACATTCACGCTCCATTGGTTGGTAAACCGGAACGTGGAAGAGGAATAAGCGGTAAGCAAAGAACTGAATCCCGACTCATCAGTTAAAGTTTGTAATTCTCCTCTTGTTTTTTGTGCGTCTTGCATGAACATGTCATATTTCAACCCGGTAATTCTGAAACCTGTTTTATTTGTATGATATTCACTGTATCGCTTTTGGAATGCGGAGGAAAGCACGAAGTTCCAGTTGGTATTTTTTATGACGTTTTTCGGTACAAGTAACACGTGTTCATTCATTCGTTCCGTGTGCATATCCAACCCGCTAACGGTCAACGCTATTGTTGTTTTCAAGAAAGATGTCTTGTCAATATTTATCTTGTGATTGACTCCCAATGCCCCGGCGTATTGTTTCACGTCTTGATTTTCCATATCCTGCTCGTATTGCCATTTGCTTTTATCTTTCTCCGCTATGGTACCCGAGTGGTCAATTAATCCCATTCCCCACGCGGAAAAAACTCCGGCCTTACGGGTTGGGAAAAATAATTTGAATGACAGGTCTTGATAGTCCGTGCCGTCCGCGTCTTCCGGTTGCAACGGTGATAATAATGCCAGCGTGGAATAACGGTAATTAAAGAGATAGGAACCGTCGTATCCTTTCGTGAAAGGTCCCTCGGATGCAGCCTCGATACCGAGAAAACTGATTTGCGCAGTATGTTCATGTCGTGTGTTATTGCCATTTCTAAGATACATGTCAAAAACACCCGATAGGGCGTTGTTGTATTCGGCAGGAAAAGCCCCGGTAAAAAAATCGGAGTTCCCGAGAACCAGACTACTTAGAGCTGTCAATCCACCACCGCCGAAACTCGTGACGTCTGCAAAATGGTTCGGGTTGGGTATCTCGACATCTTCCATGCGCCATTGTAGAAACTTGGGTGCGTTTCCCCGTATCGCGATGCCATTATTTCCCACGTTTGCCGTTACTCCCGCGAACGAGGATACCAGACGTGCCGGGTCATCCATCCCGCCCGCGTAACGGCTTGCTTCTTCCACGCTCAGCATACGCCCGCCTGCGATAGCCATGCTGTTAAGAGGTTGTGTTTTATTGATGCTCGGCTTGACTGTTATTTCGCCCAATTCCATTAAAGTTTCCTGCAAACGGATGTCAAGAATTATTTCTTTGGAAGAACTGACAAGAATCTCTTTCACGGTAACGGTTTCATACCCTAGACAACGTACTTCTATATTATGTCTTCCCACCGGTACGTTCGGCAAAGAAAATTGGCCTGCCGTATCCGTGGTGGCACCGATGACGGGAGTAATATTAAGCAACATGACAGACGCGTAAGGAACAGGAGTGCCACTATTTTTTTCGGTGACAGTTCCTTTGACGGTCTGGTATGATTGCCCGTGCGAGAAATTGAAAAATAGAGTATTCAGCAGAATAACAATACAAATTTTCTTCATGGCTTCAATTGCATTAAATTGTTTTTAAGAATTTTGATGCAAAATTACCCGGCTCCCGCGGCGGTTACAATACTGATAAATCAGTAATCACGTATCCAGTAAGCCTAATGTTTGAGCGTATTTAATCGCTTCTATGGAATTGTTCACGTTCAGTTTTTCAAGTATTCGTTGCCTGTGAGTATTTACCGTGTGTATGCTGATGTTTAAATATTCAGCGATTTCCTTGCTTAACTTTCCCCGTTCTATCCATTTCAATATCTCTATTTCCCGTTGTGACAAAATGGTGTCTTTATCGAAATATTTATCTAGCGGGGAAAATATATCTCCCGTTTTGAAATTGACCAGTTGGGAGTTGACTTTTGAAAAAGGGGATTGATTGAGGGAAATATCAACAATGCTTAAAGACAACCAAATATTACCCCTTTTGTCTATTTCCAGAATTTGTATTTGTTCGGTAATTCTTTTGTACTTACCGTTAATCAAAGTTCTGTATTCCCGAATCAGTTTGCTGTATTTCGTGTATTTATTGTGCATGAAAATATGCTTCATCGCGGCAATGCCGTTTTTCAGGACTTGTTCGTAATCATCGGGATGAATTTGCACGCTCGTGTATTCCCCGTTTGAATTTTTGAACAGTTCTTTGTGATACGATGACTCGTAAACATGGTATTTTTTATACATGTCGAAAATCGATACCGCGCTTCCTGAAAAAACAGTTGATTTTGATAAAACCGAAATATGTTTATCCAGTATGTCATAATCCAACTCTTCTTTATCGAAATGCTGGGATTTCAACAATTCGAGGTATTCTTTTTGAAGGTTATCCATAGAATTGACTATTATGTTTTTTCAGGCGTAAAAATAGTAATTCTCGTGTAAAAACAACTTTTAGGCTTCACTTCAAAACACGCCTCTCGCCCGTGAGGTCAAATATTCAGGTATAATATTGAAAGCTACAACCGCATGTGTAAAATAGGATATTCTTTACCTTCTCCGTCTAAGCTTGACCTTTTGTATACGCTAAAGCCCATATGTTTATAAAAACCGACAGCTTGAGTATTTTGCTCGTTCACATCGACTTTAGTTACTTGCAAATTATCTATGGCATAAGTAATCAATTTTTTCCCGATACCCGTGCCTCGATAATTATTGTCGATAAATAACATTTCAAGATTTCTTTCCGCGATACCCATAAACCCGATTAAGATACCCTCTTGTTCAAACCCGAATAGAGTGACATGCTGAAAATATACCGGAAGGTGTTCTTTATAGTTTAGAAAATCTTCCTCTTTGAGAAAATCATGTGTACTCAACACTGCACTTTCCCAAATTTCCGTCAAACGCGGATAATCCGTAGTTTTTATTTTTCTAATCATAACTGTACTTTCGATTTAAGGTTGTAAAGTTCGGAACTTACATATTCAAAGCACTGAACCCAAGTTAAGAAATACGTTTACGGATTCTGCTTAGTGCTTGCGGTGTGATACCCAAGTAAGAAGCTATATCTTTTAATGGTATATAGTTTAATGTAATGCCATATTCTTCAATCATCTGTAGATAATACTGTTCAGGAGAATATTTAATCAAGTCGATATTTCTTTTCAAGAGTTTATTCAACAATATAGCATTCAAATCTTCGAATACGGTTTTTACCTTAGGGATAGCAGTATATAGTTCATTTACTTGTTGTTTGTCTATTCGGTAAATAACGCTATCTACAATTGTTTGCACGTTAAATGCAGACCTTGTTTGTAATGTAAAAGATATGTTTGACATTGAAAACGTACCCTCTTTACAAAACCAGAAAACTTGTTCTTCCCCTTTATGATTTAAAAGCCAGCAACGTAATATTCCGTCAAAAACGAAATGACTATACCTTTCTATTTCTCCTTCCTTAATCAAGAATGTGCCTTTGCTAATTAATATTCGTTCAAAATATTGGTCGAATAATTTAGATTCCTCCAAATTAAAAGTATTGGTGCTAAAATTAAATTCTTTAAGTAGTTTTTCTAAAAGCATAAACTAAAAGTCACTGGATTATAAAAAGAAAACCTGTAAGTTGTTGATGCTTACAGGTTTTTATCTTTCCTTTTCGCCTTTCGGCTCCACGGGAGTGGGCGCTGAGGGATTCGAACCCCCGACCCTCTGGGTGTAAACCAGATGCTCTGAACCAGCTGAGCTAAGCGCCCGTGTTGCTTGATTGCGGGTGCAAATGTAACGCAATTTTTGAATACTGCAAAAGTTTAGTCGATTTTTTTTTCAAAAAAGAAGAAGGTTTTATTTAAATGTGGAATTTAATGATAGAGAAAAGTCATTTTAAAATTATTTTTCACGTAAATATAGATTTTATTGTATTCTATGTTATTGAATGGTAGTTGTTATAATTTTATTAGATGTAATCATAAAAACAATCGATTTGATTTATATTATTATACTTCTTATATTTGTAATAGAAAAATGAAAGAGAAATATAATAATAAAAATCAATAGATATGAAAACAAAGAATTTAATCGGATTAGACGTTGAGAAATCAAAACAATTAGTTGAGCATTTGAATGATTTATTGGCAAACTATCAGTTGTATTATCAGAACGTGAGAGGTTTCCACTGGAACGTGAAGGGACGCGGGTTCTTCCAGTTGCATGCCAAATTTGAAGAGTATTACAATGACGCTATCGAGAAAATAGACGAGATTGCTGAGCGCGTGCTTACGTTGGAAGGGACCCCGTTACACGCTTACTCGGCTTACATGAAAGTAGCCGAGATCAAAGAAGTAACGGGTGTTTCCAACGGATTGGAATGCGTGAAGCATATCATGGACAGCCTCGTGATTTTAATCCGGAAGGAAAGAGAGATTTTGGCACTTGCAGCCGAGGCGGGAGATGACGGTACTCAGGATATGATCAATCCTTATATCTCCGAACAGGAAAAGACTTTGTGGATGCTACGGGCATTTTTAAGTGAATAAGTTTAAGTTTTGAATTTGTAACCACAGAAGGCTATCGGAATCATCCGGTAGCCTTTCTCTTTATCAGCTATAGAAACCTTTTTCGGCAACTTCTCCCTTGGGGTGACGTTTTAATTACTATATTTGCGTTATATAACAATCTAATTCATCAACACCATGTGGGAGTATATTATTGCCGGAATAGTGACTTTAAGTAATCTGGCTTTCTTTCTTTACTATAAAAGAAGGATGTCCGAAGCGCGTGACGGTACGGCAGAAACGATGCCGGAGAGGATCATCAGCTCTGTGCCGGATATGATTTTCATGGTGGATAACAAACTGGAAATACAAAAGATATATAATGCCGACGCCTCGAAATTGTCGTTACCGGTTGAGGCGTTGATCGGGAGAAACTTGAAGAATTGTGTTGACCCGGAGTGCGTGGAGGACGTGACCGCTAATATACAAGAGGCTTTATTGACGGGCGAGGTGCGCGAGTCCGAGTATTCGGTAACGATGAACGGGAAAAAGATACTTTACGAGGGACGTTTCAAGCGGGTGGAGGATAATCTCGTCGCTTGTTTCGAGCGGGATATCACGGAACGTAAGAAGACGGAGGCTGAAATCAAGCAGAACGAGCGGCTGTTGAACGCTGTTTTGGATAATATGCCGATGCCATTGATTATTAAAGATATCGAGGACGATCTGAAATATATTTTTTGGAATAAACAATGCGAGCTACTGGGAGGATATACCCGGGAAGAAGTTCTCGGGAAAAATGATATTGAAATTTACGGTGAAGAACGGGGACGTCAGTACAGGGAAATAGATTTCGAGATTATAAAGAATGGCGGTTCGTATCGGGAACAAGAGGAGTACGTGACCCCCGATGGCGTGAAACACGTTTCGATCGTGAACAAAAACATGGTGGCAAACGACGTTCATCATTGGTTGTTAGCGACCCGTTGGGATATTTCCGATTTGATCGGGGTGCAGGAGCAATTGCAAAAGGCGAATCAAAATTTGAGGCAAATACAAGAGATCAATCAGTTGATACTGGATCACTCGAATAGCGGATTGGTATACGTGAACACGGATTATATCGTGGAATGGGAAAATTTGGCCAAGTATTCCACGCATCCTTTAGCCGGAAAATACAAACAAGGGGTATGTTGCTACCGGAACGTTATGGGCAGAGAGGAACCTTGTCCCGGCTGTGTGATGCAGCGGGCTTTGATTTCCGGTAAAGTGGAAACGAAGGAATTGGAACTGGAAGGCGATGTGTTTGTTGAAGTTGTGGCGACTCCCGTGTCCGCGGAAGATGGCAGGCAACCGCGGGGTGTCGTGTTGAAATACGAGGATGTAACCGAAAGGCGCAGAGTGGCGAAAGAGTGGATACGGGCGAAAGAGGCCGCGGAGAATTCCGATAAATTGAAATCGATGTTCCTGTCAAACATGAGCCATGAGATTCGTACGCCGTTAAACGCTATCGTGGGATTCAGCGAATTATTGACACAGACGGAAGACCGGACGGAGAGAGAAGAGTATATAGATATTATTCAACGGAATAACGAGTTGTTGTTACAATTGATCAGTGATATACTGGATTTGTCCAAAATTGAGGCAGGGACGTTGGAATTTGTTTACACGATGGTGGATATGAATGAATTGCTACGAAGTCTCGAGTTAAGTAGTCGCCAGAAAATAGTCGATAATCCGGATATAGAGGTGGCTTTTATCTCCCGTCATGACGAGTGCATCGTGTACACGGAGAAGAACAGGGTATTGCAGGTATTGTCCAACTTTATGAGCAACGCCTTGAAATTCACGAACAAGGGACACGTGTATTTCGGGTACGAGCGACGGGGGGATGAGTTACGTTTCTTTGTTTCCGATACCGGTAGGGGCATCCCGACAAATAAGCAAACCGATATTTTCAAACGATTTATCAAATTGGATAGTTTCTCGAACGGAACCGGATTAGGATTAGCGATATGCCAGACGATCGTAAATAAGCTGGGAGGTACTATCGGCGTGGAATCCGAGGAAGGGAGAGGAAGTACTTTCTGGTTCTCTTTGCCCTTGAAACCGGGGGATAGACTTCTATAATAGATAGTATAGGTTAGGGTGTAATCCTACTCGTTACCCGTGTGATTTCCGCGGGAATAGGGGATCACTTCCGGTTCAATAGTGCATGTAAAGTTTTAATTTAGCTTTTACTTCCCTGTACGAACGCTATTGTATATAGCGTTCGTATAGGGTTCGTATAGGGTTTCTATAGCGTTCATGACGGAAGTGATGCGGAATTACACCGGAATTATACCACGAATCCTGTGGGAATCGTGCATGTATTCCCTTTGTTCAGTACAGGTACAAATTACGATTGTTTCTCGATATCGGCTCGTGATTTACTTTGTGTCACGAGGTAGACGCCGAGGAACACGAGGAGGGCGGCGACGGGTTTGTCCCACGTGAAGCTATCCTGTCCGATGAGGATAGCAACGATCGAGGCGATGATCGGTTGGGCGTTGTTGTACATGCTGACAGTGGTCGGGCGGATACGTTTCAAGGCGATGGGTACGAGCAGGTAAGCGACTCCGGTTGCCATGATGACGATGTACGCGAGGCGTAGCAGGGCGTTCAGGTCAAGCACTGGTGTCATGAATATTTTGGATTCGCCGAGTTTGTCGAGGCCAAGGGGGAGAGCAACGAGCGCGGCAAAGAGAAACATCCATTTCATTAAAGTGACCGGGGAGTAACGCCGCGATATGGTGCGGGTGATGATCAGGTACGTGGCATAAGTCACTATATTCACGATGCAGAGAAGAGTGCCGAGCGTGTGATTGCTCCCGCCACCCGCGGGAGTGGATTGAAGTATTAATAACAATGCCCCGCAAGCCCCGATAAATACTCCGGTTGTTTTTTTGCCGGTGATAGGTTCTTTCAGGAACACGGCTGCCATGAGCATAACGATGACGGGAGTCATGGCGGCGATAAGGGAGATGTTGACGGGCGAGGAGTATTGCAAGGCGACGGCAAAGGACAATTGTGCCCCGATAAGCCCGAAGAGGGCGGCGAAGAAGAGTATTGTCAAATCTTTAAAACTTACTTTTTCTCGTGGCAAAAACAAGGAAATACTCCAGAAAATCAAGGTGGCACATGACATCCTGACCAGCGTGAGGGCAAACGGGTGAATCCATTCCGGGACTAATGTTTTGGCGATAGGGGTGTTCAATCCGAAGATGACGTTTGTCATTAGAATAGCGATGTGTCCTTGCCATTTTTCTCTGGTCATGTGAACTTGAATTAAATGTTCGTTACAAAAGTAGGACTAAAATCAGAGATTTGTTCCGGGATTTTATTAATTTTGAAAATCAATTTCGGATGTGGATTTTTGGGAGTGTCGAGTTTAATTGATGCAAGCGAATGGAAGAGAATTTGAAATATCGGGATATGGCGATTTTGACGAGGGATTTGAAAGCCGGGAAAGAGGCTGCTTTCGATTTTCTCTTCCGTACTCGTTACAAGAATTTGTGTCGGTTTGCCGCCACGTTTGTCGTGCATTTCGATGTGGCGGAGGATATCGTGCAGGAGGTTTTCGAGAAGATATGGCAGAAGAGTGCCCGGATTTCGGAAGGTGAATCCATTGATAGTTATTTGTTTGTTGCCACGCGTAACGCTTGCTTCACGTTCTTGAAAGATAGGCGGGAACGTGTTGATTTGGAGGGTTTGAAACAGGAGTTGGAGGCTCCCGAAGAGGTTGTCGAGTTCGAAAGTGCGGAGTTGAATCGTTTGTGGGGGGAGATCGAGAAATTGCCTTTGCAGTGTAAGACCGTTTTTAAATTGGTGGTGTTGGAAGATATGAAGTACAGGGAGGTGGCTGAGGCTTTGGATATTTCGGTGAACACGGTGAAGACTCAGGTTAAGATTGCCTATAAGACTTTGAGGGAAAGTTTACAACGGGGACAGTTTACTCTTTTCTTGTTGCTTTACGGGAGGAGGTAATTATATTCGGATATTTTTTTTCAAAAAAAATCATTTTTTTCTTCACCCTGTTTTCGTGTTTTGCAGTACTCTATGTAAAAATCATAGAGAATGAAAATTGAAGACAGGGTATATGAATTGATTTCCGGTAAACTCGATGACGTGTTGTCAGAAGAGGAAGAGAGGGAATTGTCGGGTTGGTTGGAAGCTGACGGGGAGCATCGGGTGATTTTCGATGAGATGCGGAGGTTGCACGAGCAAGCGAAATTGTTGCGGCGGGAGTTTAACCCGGACGTGGAGGGTACGCTGAGGAAATTGAAAGTGCGCGGTAGAAAACGGATCGGTTTGCGCATGTGGTGGAAGTATGCGGCGATGTTTGTTTTGCCGTTGGGTATTGCTTTTGCTTTGTGGCAGGGGTTGAAAGAAGAAAAGATTGTTTTGCATCGGCAATTCGGCGAGGTGGCTCGCCCGGGGGCGGAGCGTGCCGTGTTGAAACTTTTTGACGGGAAAACCGTGGTGTTGGATAGTACGTCTGGGAATATGTTGATTGCGCGAGGCGAGAATGTTCGGGTGGAAGTGGATTCGAATCGCTTGTTACGTTATTCCCGGGAGGATACTGTTGTGACTTCACGGGAAGAGAGGAAGAATGAGTTGATTGTTCCGAGAGGGGGGGAGTATCAGATCGTGTTGGCGGACGGGACGAGGGTATGGTTGAATTCGGCGACTAAGTTGATATTCCCTCAAAATTTCACGGGAAAGGAGAGAAGGGTGGTGTTGTCGGGTGAGGCTTTTTTCGAAGTGGCACGGGACGAGAATAAACCTTTTATCGTGGAGACTTCCAGAATGGACGTGAAGGTGCTGGGTACTCGGTTTAACGTGAATGCTTACACGGATAACGAGATGGTTTCGACCACGTTGGTGGATGGTAGCGTGGAAGTGGCTTCCGGTACACAGAAACCCATTACGCTGGTTCCGGGAGAGCAGGCGTACGGGGAAGCGGGTGAGCTAGAGAAACGGGAGGTGAATATACGGTTGTACACGTCATGGATAGATGGTAGGTTCATGTTTAATAACGTGGAGTTGGAGGAGATAGCGAAACAGATTTCTCGTTGGTATGACGTGGAAATTTTTTTCACGAACGAGAACGTGAAGAAAACCCGTTTCACGGGTGGAATGGTGAAGTTCAAACCGTTGGATGATTTGATACGGATGATAGAGAGCACGAGTTCGGTATGTTTCAGCGTGAAAGGGAGAACGATAGTGATTTCGGAAGGATAAATAAATACCGGAAACGTGTGATGGTATTCCGGTATTTGATGGGTAAATGTCTTGCCCGACGTTTGGCGATGGAGGACAAGACGAGTTATAAATCTTAAAAACAAATGTATGGAAAAAAAATGTGATTTGGGGCTTAATCCCCCCAGATGGCTGAAAAAATTTTTATTAGTCATGCGAATAACAGGTATTTTGTGTTTGGTGTGCGTGATGCATTTGTCGGCGGCGGTGTACTCGCAAACGGCACGTATTAATTTGAAAATGAAGGATGCCACGATCGAGCAGGTGTTGAACCGGATTTCGGAGTCGACAAAAATGGATTTTTTTTACAGTAATTCGAAGATTGATGTGGCGAAGAAAGTGAATGTCGATTTTTTTGACGCCACGCTGGAAGAGGCTTTACGTGCCTTGTTTAAGGGGTGTGACGTGAAGTTCGAGATTAATGACAATTTCGTTGTGATTCACTATGTGCGGGCACTGGTGGCTGCCGATACCTTGAAAAAAATTACGGTGATGGGTACGGTGAAGGATGTTGACGGGATGACGTTGCCGGGGGTGACTATTCAGGTGAAAGGTACTACAATTGGTTTTACCACGAATCTCGAGGGGAAGTTTAATTTTGATTTGCCACAACGGGATTCGCTGGTGTTGATTTTTTCGTACGTGGGTTTCCAAAAACAGGAGGTGCGTTTGAAAAAGGATAACAAGCCTTTGAATATCGTGATGAAGAATGATTTGGCGGAGATTGACGAGGTGGTGGTGACCGGTATTTTTAATAAGCCGAAGGAGAGTTTCACCGGTGCGGTGAAGCATATCACGAAAGAGGATATTATGGCGTTCGGGAACCGGAATTTGTTGCAGACGTTGAATAATATTGATCCGGCTTTCGTGATTCGAGAGAATAATACATACGGGTCGAACCCGAACGTGTTGCCGGAGATTCAGATTCGGGGAATTTCCGGATTGCCGGATATCACGAATTTGCAGAGTTCGGCTCGTGCTGAGTTGAATCAGCCGTTGTTTGTGCTGGACGGTTTCGAGGTGACTTTGGAGCGAGTGATGGACTTGAACCCGGCGGACGTGGAGTCGGTGACTATATTAAAGGATGCCAGTTCCACGGCGCTTTACGGATCACGGGGTGCGAATGGGGTGGTGGTAATCACTTCGACGAAGCCTCGGCAAGGAAAATTACGGATTTCTGTTACTGCCGGGCTTAACGTGGAGATTCCTGATCTGTCCAGTTATAATTTGTTGGGTGCCAAGGAGAAATTGGAGTTGGAGGAGCGTGCCGGATTGTACAATAGTGCTGTGCGCCAAGATTTGTACCGACAAAACGCAAGGGCTGTTGCCGAGGGCGTGGATACTTATTGGATTGGTAAACCTGTTCGCACGGGTATCGGTCAGGATTATATGTTGGATATGGGGGGTGGTGACGAGCAATTCCGTTATACCATGAATTTGTCCTATAAATGTGTGGCGGGAGCCATGAAGGGATCTTTCCGGAATAATTTTAATGGGACTTTGGGAATCAGTTATTTCTTTGACAAGTTTCGATTCATGAATACTTTTACATTGGGATTGAATAATTCGGAAGAAAGTCCTTACGGTACTTTTTCTGATTACGTGACAATGAATCCTTATTGGTATCCTTATGACGAAAACGGTCGTGTGGTGAAATCTTTTTACACGTTTGGTTCAACCACGGGTGTTGATCTTTGTCCCAACCCACTGTGGGAGGCTTCTATTAATAAGTTTAATAAAAGTAAGTACACGAATATTCGAAATGCTTTTCGCGTGGAGTGGGATGTGGCAAAAGGATTGAAATTAGCTACCAATATCGGTTACACGACCCAGACAGACCGGGATGATAGGTTTTCACCTAAATCCAGTAATGATTTTAATCAAGTGTCGGATCCTGACGGAAAGGGAAGTTATACGTGGGAATATCGAGAGATGCGTTCTTGGCAGTGGAATTTTAATGCCGCTTATGGAAATACGTTTGGGCGTCATAGTGTGTATGGTGGTGTCGATGGGAGTTTTTCCGAAACGAAAAATTTAGGTTATATGTTGTGGTTGAGGGGATTCGCGAATGATAATCTCACGGATATTTCTAATGCTGCGCAATTCGGGAATGAACGTCCTTCTTCTTCGGAGTCTCATTCGCGTCAGGTGAGTTTTACATTGACCGGAAACTATAATTACGCTAGTCGTTATTTCTTTGATTTTTCTTATCGTTTGGATGGAGCTTCCTCTTTTGGTTCCAATAATCGTTTTGCGCCGTTTTGGTCTATCGGTTGTGGGTACACGGTCAGCCAAGAGAATTTTTTTCAAGAGCGGTTGCCTTGGGTGAATTTACTTCGTTTACGTTATTCTTACGGGGTGAATAGTGCTTTGCCTAGCGATACATATAAGGCCTTAACGACATATGAATATGATAGATCGCAACGGTACGAGGGGGATATGGGGGCCATGTTGAAGGGTATCGGAAATGAAAATTTGCGTTGGCAGAACACGTATCAGCATAATATCGGGGTGGATTTGACTTTGTTTAACGAAATTGTGTCCATTCAAGGGAATTATTACCGGAAAGAAACTAAGAATTACATCTCGGATTTGGGTTTGACGTATTCACACGGTTTCGAGGAATACACGGAGAATGTGGGTAACTTGCGCAACGTGGGAGGAGAGGTAAACGTTTCTGTGAATTTGTTGCGGAATCAGAATATTATGTGGTCGGTGCGGGGTGCGACGTCGTGGAATAAGAATACGATTGTAACTCTTTCTGACGCAATGAAGAAGCAGAATGAGCAAACGGTAAATAATCAGACTGGGTCTTTTATTTATTTGCAATACAAGGAAGGCGAATCGATGGATGCAATTTACACGTTTATCTCGCCGGGCGTGGATGTGATGACTGGAGAGGTGCTTTATATGGATCGGAATGGACGTATCTCTTCGGAAATTGATATGCAGGCGAAGGTGAAGGTCGGGAATGAGGTGCCGAAGGTGAATGCGCGTTTTAGTACGATGTTCCGTTACAAGTCTTTCTCGTTGAATACCGGTTTTGAATTGCGGTTAGGAGGGCAGAAGTTGAATCAAACTTTGTTGAATAAAGTGGAAAATGCCTATGTTGAGGTAAATGTTGATAAACGGGTTTTGACTAATCGTTGGGAAAAACCGGGAGATAAAACGCCGTACAGGGGATTGGCAAACACTAAAAATACGGTTGCTAATAATCGTTTTGTGATGGATGAGTCTACTTTTATATGGAGAAATATCAATTTGCAATATGATTTTCCGCGGCGTATTTGTAAGTATATGGGAATGGAGCGTTTGAGTTTGTCGGCCAGTATGATGGATCTTTTGTATTTGTCCACGATAGAGCAGGAGCGGGGAACGGCTTACCCGTTTGCCGTGAAGCCTTCGTTTTCAATATCATGCACGTTTTAATTAATCTCGAGTACGTATGAAAAAAATAAAGAATTTGTTGATTGTGTTTTGTGTGCTTTTCGGTTTATCGGGTTGCACGGATTGGTTGACGATTCAGCCGGAAACGCAGATCGTGAAAGAAGATATGTTCAAGACACAAGGTGGTTTTTACGATGCCTTGGTCGGGTGTTATACTTTGATGCGGAATAATTATTCGCCGGATGGTCCGATGATAACTGAGACGCTTGAATATATGGCTAATATGTGGTACGTGGCAGCATCGCAGGGAACGGCATACGATTACGTGATTCACGATTATCGTGCGCGTTTTGTTGAAATGGCTTTGTCGTCGTTGTTTTTGGAGCAATATAAGCTTATTACTAATGTAAATGTGTTGCTGGAGAATATTGATGCTCAACGGGGCGTGTTGACCGAAGGTGAAAGGGCTTTATACAAAGGGGAAGCGTTGGGATTGAGGGCTTTCGCTCATTTTGATTTGATCCGGTTGTGGGGACCTATGCCGACTCAAGTGGACGAAAATTATTTGTACTTGCCTTACGAGACAACGGTGCAATTGGAGAATTATCCTTACAGTAATTACCGACAGTATATGTCCCGACTTTGCACGGATTTGGATTCGGCGGAGTTGTTGTTGCGGAAAGTGGATCCCGTTATAGCTGGAAATGAAAATGCTTCAACTTACGGGGGCAGTCGTAAGACTCGGATGAATTACTATGCCGTGTTGGGCTTGCAGGCACGGGTTCACTTGTGGTTGGGTGAACGTGATGAGGCTGCACGCTATGCTCGTTTGGTGAAAGATGTGGCGATTGCCGATCAAAAGGTATTTAAGTTGGGAACACAGGAGGATTTGAATTTGTTTGATCGGGTTTTTTATAATAGCGAACAATTGTTTGGTTTGAGTTTAGAGGAATACGAGGATAAGAATGCGGATGGAGTTTATGCGTCTATTATGCAGACGGTAAGCAGGCTTACCGAGTTGTATTCTAAAGAGGATATTCGTTCGGGGTTGTGGTACGCTGCAAATGGAGAGTATCAGTGTCCGAATAAATATGGTAATATGGCTTCGTATGATACGGATAAAAAGGCTCCGTACAAGTGTGTACCGTTGATTCGTTTGTCGGAGATGTATTTGATTATTGCCGAATGTGCCGGACTGGCGGAGGCAAACACGGTGTACAAGGAATTTTTGGCATCAAGAAAAGTGGCAGTCACCGAGTTGACGGATGGGAATCGACAAGAACAGCTTTTGTTGGAGTACTTGAGAGAGTTTTACGCGGAAGGGCAGATGTTTTTTACCTATAAGCGTATGGGGACGGTAAAGATGCGGTGGTCTAACAGGGAGAACGGTAAGGATGATTACGTGTTGCCGTTGCCATTGAGAGAACTGGGTACGACTGAAAATTATTAAAATGTAAGATTATGATGATGCGTAAATTAATATTGTTTTTGTGTTTGATGTGGGTATGCGTTGCTTGCGAGAAAGCATTGCCGGATGAAAATACTTCATGGAGGGGCGTGCAGTTTGTGCTAAATAGAAATTCTTTGGCTCCTGATGTGTATAGCTATTCTTTTGTCGGGAAGGATGATGATTTGATGATGGATACGGTGTGGTTGACGGTGCGTCCTCAAGGTTTGCTGACAGAGAAAAGTAGTCGGATTGAGTTGGAGCAATACGAGGGACGGGAATGGAAATATATTTACGGGGAGGAAGGTACTGTTGTGGATTCTGTGTTGCGGGTTTTTCCTCGCCAAGCTGTTGCGGGTGTGCATTATGTGCCTTTTGATGATGAACGTGTAGCGGGATTTCTGAAATTGGAACCGGGTGAAATGGAAGCACGGATACCTGTACTAGTGTTACGGGATCGCTCGCTGCGGGATACGACTTACACGCTTTTTTTTCGGATTGCGGATTCGGAAGATTTGAAAGCGGGGGATCCGAAATTTTGTAATATCCGGTTGCGAATCGCAGATTGTTTGTCGCAACCTAGCGAGTGGGATGAATATTTTTTTGCTGGAGAGTGGAGTTTCGTGCGGCATGAATTTATGATTCGGGCAACAGGGAAGAATTGGGATGATGAGTTTATTAGTTCATTGGATGTTGATAAGAAAAATTATTATTTATATGTTTTTAACCGGGAGTTGAGAGCGGAAAATGCAGAGCGGGCCGCAGAGGGGTTACCGCCTTTGCGGGTTGATCCTAATGACCCTAATTCGGAATTGATTTTTCCAACGGTGGCATATTGGTAAATAATTAAATAAGATAAGGTATGAAGTATATATATAATTTTATGATGGTTCTGCTGGCAGGACTGTTATTCACGGCTTGTTATGACAAGGAAAATACCATCCATCGTTTGCCGGATTTGGTGATTGGTAATGTGACAAATGGATCGGTGAAAACCGGGGAGGTGATTGATATTACTCCTGTGTGTATGATGGGAGGAGAAGAAGTGGAATGTTCCTATAATTGGTATCGATATCACGGTTCTCGGGCAGAGTTGATATCGGAAGACGAGCATTTGGAGTGGAGGGTGGATACGACGACTAGAGTTACTTTGTCTGTGGAAGCTACTTACTTGGAAACGGGGCTACAGGCTGTTCTTTCTTTTACTTACACGATTGTGCCTCGTATTAACCGCGGGTGGATTATTTTGAAGGAAACGGAGGACGGGAATACGGATATGGATGTTTCTTTGGTACAGGAAAATGGTATTGAGTTCGCCGAGAATCAATTATCATTGGTTTTAGGGGAACCTATGAAAGGGAAGCCGATATCCGTGTTGAGCACAGATAATTACGAGTGGTATAATCCGGCAACTGGAAACTTGGAAAGTTGGCAAGAGTGCTTGGTTCCCGTGAGCGAGAAAGATATTTTGATGTATCGGGTAAATGATGAGAAGGTTTTGGCTAGAACCGATGAATTGTTTCATGAAGGTTTGGATTATTCTACTTCAAATAACGAAGCGTTCTTGCAGATGTCTAGTGCGGCGAGTTTGTTGCACGGGGGGAAAGCTTATTTATGGAATAAAGTGGCTTTTATGCCTGCATTATTGGGCGATTATCACCTAGCTCCTTACGTGGTAAGCTGGGGGTATAGTAATCCGATGCTAGTGTATGATGAGGTGAGTTCTTCGTTTGTTTTGCTTGAAGCGCCGGGAACTTTTAATGCCGTGTTTGATATAAAATATTTCGGAAATGCTTTTCGGGATGAGGATGCTTTGAGGATTTCTCCCACGGGGTTGAACGCTGATTTGATTTATATGGGACAAACGGATGGTAGTGTAGACCCGGCAAATTTGGAGAATAACGGCGCGGCTTATGCTTTGATGCAGAAGAAAGATGACCGTGATAATTTGGTGCTGTACGGGTTAAATTCCATGGAATGGTGGGATGGAGAATACGGTCCTATTCGTTTTGCTCGCACGATTCCCGTGTCCCGATGCGAGGCGTTTGCTTCAGCCGATTTTTACACGATGCATCAGACCAGTAATTTGATTTACTTTATTAAGGATAATCGTTTGTCTTGTTATGATATTGATAATGATAAGTTCGAGATTGATATTTATACGTTCGAGGGGGAAGTGACTTATTGTAAATTTATCGGGAATAATTATGACTATAATGAATCCGAGTGGCAAGGTGCATTGTATGATAGCCGTTTTGATAGGTTGATAGTGGCAACTTCTTCGGGAACGAGCTATACGATACATTCTTTCGGGTGGTCTGTCCATGGTGGTTTGACTTTAATGCCGGAGTTGGAGATGAAGGGGGAAGGGAAAGTACGTTTTATGTTTTACTTTTCATCCATGTGGGGGTTGTATAGTAATCTTTATAGATACTGCTAATTTGGTTGAGCGGTTTCCGGGTGCGTGACGGAAGCCGCTCTTTAATTTCATGTTGGTGATTATTTAATTTTACGGGAATGAAAAAAATATGGTATATTATTGCAACATGTATGATGTTGCAAACGGGGGTTTTTGCTCAAACGAATTTTGAGGATTTGACGTTGGCCGAGGCTTTGGAAAAAGCGAAAATAGAGAAAAAATTGGTATTTGTAGATGTTTACACGTCTTGGTGTATGCCTTGTAAATATATGGCAATGAATGTATTCCCGCAAAATGAAATGGGGGAGTACATGAATTCCCGGTTTGTTTGCGTGAAATATGACACGGGAGATAAGGAGGGGGCTGATATTATGAAACGGTATCAAGTTTCGAGTTATCCCACGTTTTTAATATTGAATACACGAGGAGAGGTGCAACATCGGTTGGCGGGAGGAAGTGAAACGGTCGCAGATTTCATTAAACGGGTGGACGAAGGACTGAACGAGGATACGGCTATCGGGGTTTTAGCGAAGAGATACGAGGAGGGAGAGCGTGATGTACATTTTTTGGCAAATTATGCTAGGGCTTTGTTAGCTGTGGATGACGTGAAAGTGCTTGAGGTGGCGGATGTGTTATTAAAAGGTTTGAATGATGAGCAACGGGTGGATACGGCTTATTGGTTTATTTATGAACATCCGGCGTTGACTCCAGTGGGTTCTCCGAATATGAATTATTTGTTGGCTCATGCTTCCCGTTTTCAAAAAAGTATCGGGGAGGAATGTGTAAACGAGAAAATCGCCACGGCTTTTGATTTGAAGTTGACTAATATGATTACCGGTCGGGATAGGCAAAGTGGAGTGGCGGCTATTGACGCTATCGAGAAAGAGATGGAAGGGTATCGTTTCCCGAGTAAACCCCGGTTGAAGATGTTTGCACAAATAGCACGGGCACAAAGAAGCGGGGACGTGGAAAAGTTGTTGGAAACTTGCGAAGAGTGTATTCCCCGTATTGAGCATGAACATTTGTTGGCAATCTTTTTCCCTTTGTCGCAAACTATTAAACGTGAAGGGAATAAAAAACAACAAGAGCGAATATTGAAACTTGCCAAGAATTTGCTGGCGGAAACGACGAATGATAAATTCAAGTTCTCGTTGGGACAGTTTATTCCTTATGTACTGGAGAAGTGATAGTAAAATTATAATGTAATGGTTATGAAGAATTGGATGTTTGTATTTATTTTGATGGTATTGTTCCATGCTTGTGGAGGACATGCGGAAACGGCGTTTACTTTTTCGTTGCCGTTGGATGACGAGCGAATTGTAGTATTGGAAACAGCAAGTGAACGCATACCTTTAACTTTAGAACGGGGTGATTCATTGCGGACAACATCTTTTGCGTTGGCATTGAATGGAGGGGAGTACGCTAGAATTTGGGTAGGAGATTTTGCTTTCACGGTCTGGTTGGAAGATGGAAAACCTTGGACTACGAAATTGAAATGGAATGAATTACATTTCGAGGGTGCGGGGGCAGATATTAATAATTATTTGAACAGGCGTTGGATGCACGAGATATATTTTCGAGATTATTACGTGATGAGTGAAGCCGCTTATTTGGAAAGGTTGGAACAGGTTGTGCAAGAGAGGGAGAAAATACTTCGGGAGCGAGATTTAGACCCCAATTATACGGCACGGGAGATGAAACGTATTCATTGGTTGAGGGGGTACTATTTGGCGCAGATGGCTTCTCGGGTGGATGAGCGTGCGGAGAAAATAGTCCTTTCCGAAAAGTATTTGGGAGAATTGAAGGAAGTTGCAAAAGAGGAGACTGTTTGTTGGGGAATACCGGAGTATCCCGAGGCTATCAAAAGGGCGTTATTCGCGTTAGCCGGGGAGGAAGAAAAGACTTCGGATGCGGTAGGTCGTATGCAGAGGGTGTTAAAGTTGGCGACGGAAAATTATAAGGACAAGCGGTTAGTAGAATATATCGTGCACAAGAGTGTTATGGAGTACGCCGGACAGAAGGGATTGGATGGTGCGTCGGAATTAGACCGAGTACATCGGGCTTGTGTGGAGCGGAATGATTACGTGATGGCATACGAAAAGATGTATGACGTGTGTAAGAAATTGTTCAAGGGACAGCCGGCAATATCTTTCACTTTTCAAGATACAACGGGAAATGAAGTTAGTTTGTCTGATTTTATGGGTAAGTATGTTTATATTGATATATGGGCGACTTGGTGTGGACCTTGTAATGCGGAATTGCCGTATTTAGCAAAATTAGAAAAGGCACTGGAAGGAAAGAATATTTGTTTTGTAGGTATTTCTTGTGACTTTGAGCTGGAGAATTGGAAAGCTTTCGTGAAGGAAGAGAAGTTGGGTGGGGTTCAAGTGTACATGAACGGTGATAAAGAGTTTATGAATGCCGTTCTCTGTAATAGTGTCCCTCGTTTTATGTTGATTGATAGGGAAGGGAAGTATATTGATGCGAATATGACTCGTCCTTCAAATCCGGAGACATTGAAAACTTTAGAGGCTTTACCCGGTATATAGATTTCGGGAAATGATGGAGAGTAAGTTTATTATATCGTAAAAAGTTCGCGAAGCAATAAAGAAGCAAGGGAAGTATGAAAAAAGTGTTTTTGTTATTTTGTTTGAGTTTGTTTCTCGGGAATGGGTACACGCAAGAGAAGATGGCGGAGATGACGTTGGAGGTTAAAGAAGAGGTGGTTGGAAGTGTGGTATTGGAATTAAGGGATAGAAGGATAGAATTGGGAGCGAATGATGAAGGGAAAATTTTTGCCCGTTTGCCTGTTAGCGGGGGAGAGTACGCTCGTGTGTGTATTAGTTTGAAATATCTTCCGCAATGGTTAGAACGGAAATGGTTTCCCGTGTGGTTGGAAGCGGGTAAGCCATGGAAAGCAACAGTGGGTAGTGACGGTGTGAGTTTTGAGGGGGAGGGAGCTGCGATTAACACGTATTTGAATGTGTCGGAGGAGAATCCCATTGAACGATATGATTGTATTTTAGATGAGCTTTCTTTTAGGAGCAAGTTGCAAAAATGGAATGAGGAGAGAATGCAAGTGCTTGGTTCTCGTGATTTAGACGTTAATTTTGTAGTTAAAGAGAAAAAACGGATAAAATATTCACGGAATGATTATTTGGCTTTTTATGTGCTTAGCGCAAGTTCTGATAGGTCAATGAAATTTTCCGGAAAAACTTGTACGGAATTGCACCGGGCATTGGATGAAGATCCGGAGTCATGGGGGATTTTGGAATACACTGAATCTTTGTTTCGGGTTACGTCGGCTCTTGCGAGAATGGAAGAGACTTCAACAACTCCTTATTCAACATTATTGAATGTATTGAAAATAGCGAAAGAAAACTTTAAGGATAAGCGTGTTTTGGAAGATGTGGTAGTGAATGCGGTGAGAGAGTACATTGTTCTTCATGGGATAGAAGGTACGGAAGAGGAGTTAGACCGAATTTTCCGGCAATGTGTGACTCGTCCGGATTACGTGAAGGAGTATGAACAGGTGTGGGGCGAGTTGAAATATTTGAAACAGGGAGCTCCGGCTTATCCTTTTAATTTTAAGGATGTTAACGGGAAAGAGGTAAGGCTTGCCGATTTGAAAGGTAAGTATATCTATGTTGATGTTTGGGCAACGTGGTGTGGACCGTGTAATGCGGAAATTCCTCATTTGAAAGAGTTGGAAAAGAAGTTGGAGGGACGGAATATCTGTTTTGTGGGGATTTCTTGTGATGGCAATAAGAAGATTTGGGAGAAGTTCGTGAAAGAGAAAGGATTGTGTGGGCTCCAGTTACATATAGGAGAGGATAAGATGTTTATGGAGGCTATTTTTTGTAAAGGAATTCCTCGGTTTATGCTTATTGATAGGGAGGGAAATTACATACATGGCAAGATGTCTCGTCCCTCGGATCCCGGAACATTGAAAATATTGGAATCTTTGCCGGGATTATGATAGGATGGTGTTGATTGGCAGTTAATTGATAGGCCGGGTATTCCTTGTATATTAGGAATATCCGGATTTTATTTTGGAGGCGTTTCTTTCTCTTGTTTTCTTTGAATTAATTCACGTTATTTGTGCTTGTTATGATTACAGAAGATAATATAGAGTACTTTGTGACCCAAGCGCACCGGTATGGTGAGGCAGGGTTGATGCTTTGCAGTAGCGGGAATTTGTCATGGAGAGTCGGGGAGAAGGCTCTTGTTTCGGGAACGGGTTCATGGTTGCCTGTTTTGACGGGGGAGCGGGTGGCGGTATGTGATGTGGTGAGCGGGCTGTCGGAGAACGGGGTAAGACCTTCCATGGAGAGTGTTTTTCATTTGGGGGTTATGCGGGAGCGGGCGGACGTGAACGTGGTGTTGCATTTCCAATCGGAGTACGCGACTGTTGTGGCGTGCATGAAGGAGAAACCGGAAAGTTTTAACGTGACATTGGAGGTGCCTTATCACGTGGGGGAGATTGTTGTTATTCCTTATTATTGTCCCGGCTCGCCGGAGTTGGCGCAAGCGGTGATTGACGGTATGCGGGAACACGATGCGGTGCTGATGAGTAATCACGGGCAGGTGGTATGCGGGAAGGATTTTGACGATGTGCTTCAACGGGCGTTGTTTTTCGAGATGGCGTGCCGGATTATCGTTCAAAGTAGAGGTAGATATGAGGTACTTGGAAAAAAAGATGTCGAGAATTTGAAGAGATTACGTTTAAATTCTCGATAATTATTTGCATCTTTGTATTAAGGTGATGGGATCTGAATTAGAATTGGATATTGTAATTATGGATCATTTTATTGAAAATGTGAACAAGAAGCGAGAGGGAGCGTGGAGAGAGTTGTACAGGAGATTTTATCCTGCACTTTGTAACTATGCCTTGAAAATCGTGAAAGATACGGATGTTGCGGAGGATGTTGTTCAGGATTGTTTCATTAAAATATGGGATTCATCTATCCGGTTTGAAGATGGTCCTTCATTAACAGCTTATTTGTATCGGGCGGTATATACCCGTTCATTAAATCTGGTACGGGATCAAGGGTACGCTCAAGGACTTTACGAGAAATGGGGAGAGAAAGTGCTGGAGGAGCAGGAAGAGTTTGATCCTGTGATCGAGATTGCGGTGGAGGAAGATGTCGTGAACAGGTTCTACGCGATAGTGGACGAGTTGTCCGAGCAGCAGAAGGATGTGCTGTTGATGAGTATGAATGGCGATAAAGTGAAAGAGATTGCCGAAAAATTGCAGATAAGCGAAAATTCCGTTAAGACGCAGAAAAAGAGGGCGTATGCTTATGTACGTGAACGTTTGGGTGAGGGGTGGTTCATTTTTTTGATTTTTTTTGTCACCCGTTTTTTAAAGTCATGTGTTCTTTAAATGAGAAGAAACATGAAATGATACGAGATTGGAAAAATATAGCGAATAGATCCAAGCGGGTTACGGATTATCTAAAAGGACTTTTTTTGGAAGAGGAAAGTTCTGACAGAGAATTTGTCGGTGATTCGATGGAGGAACGGATCGCCGGGAGGCTTTCCCGACCGGATTATCTAAAACAAAAGTATGAGGAACAGCGACGTTTTGATGCTGATGCGGCTTTCGGGAAATTGAGAAGGCGTAATCGTCGCCGGGTGATGATTCGGGTAAGTTCGGTAGCGGCTTCGGTAGCTGTTCTTTTAGGGGTGGTTTGGATGTTCCAAGTGGAACCGGAGCAACGGGGGAATGTGCCTTCGGTGAAAAAGGTGATTACTCCCGGGGAACGGAAAGCGGTGCTCGTGTTGAATGACGGGCGGACGCTTGACCTGAAAGAGGCTCGTTCCTCGAGGATAGAAACCACGGAAGGAGTTATCCATATTGATTCTGCGGGAGTGATACGCGGAGAGGAGGCAAGTGAAGTTGTCATGACGGAAAAGAGTTATAATAAGTTGATTATTCCTCGTGGAGGAGAGTATCATCTGGTTTTGTCAGACGGTACGAACGTGTGGTTAAATTCCGAGACGGAGTTACATTTCCCGCTTCAGTTCAAGGGGGATTCCCGACAGGTTTATTTGAAGGGGGAGGCTTATTTTGACGTGAAAAGTAATCCGGGTAAACCTTTTATCGTGAACACGGCTGCCGGTGACGTGAAAGTATTGGGTACGGGATTCGACGTGGCTGTCTACGACTCGACCACGATGATCGCGACTTTGGAACGAGGGGCAATCAGTTACGTGCATGAGTCGCAACCGGAAATCGTGTTGCGTCCCGGGGAACAATTAACTTACAAGATAGGGAACGAATTACCTCGGGTCTGTAAGGTGAATACAAGATTGTACACGGCATGGAAAGATCATCTTTTCTGTTTCGAGGAACAGCGTTTGTCGGAGATTATGGTCATTTTAGCCCGTTGGTACGATTTGAAAGTGCAGTTTGATTCGGAGGATTTGAAAAACGTGGAGTTATCCGGAACGTTGGATAAATATTCGGATGTAAGCTCGTTATTGAATTTATTTGAGTTAGGAACAAACGTGAAATTTGAAATAGAAGATAATGTTGTGATAGTGAGAAAAGCAAAATAAAAAAGGGCTCGAAACAGAGCGACCAAACCATGTATCGAATCCCTTTTTGTTCTAAGTGTTAAACTTATAAAATCAAACAAAGTTATGAAAAAAAATCCACCCGAAGTGTGGGTACGACCACATTGTGTCAAAAAAAATTTTAGAGTGATGAAATTGACGTTATTTTTTGTGATGTTTTTCTTTATTTCGGCTAGTGCATTTACCCAAAAGGTGAATATCTCGGTAAAGTCCGATATGAATTTGAACGAGGTGCTGAAGCAAATAAAGAATCAGTCGGGAATCCGTATTCTGTATGATGCGGGTAAGACGAAACAAGTGCAGTGCCGTGAGATGAAAATCACGGAAATGGATGTCGTCGAAGCGTTGCGACAAGTGCTGAAAGATACTCGTTTCGAGTTTTTCGAAGAGGGAGGAGTGTATATTGTTCGGGAACTTGCCGTGCAACAGGCAAAGGTTATTCGTATTGTCGGAAAAGTGACCGATGAGAAGAAGCAGCCTCTACCCGGTGTTACCGTTCAGTTGAAGGGATTTGCGATAGGAACGGCAACGAATGACACGGGAGGTTATCAGCTTTCGATACCGAATGCCCCGGAGAAGTTTTCTCTCGTGTTTTCTTTTATCGGTATGGAAACGCAAGAAATTGTCTATGCCGGGAAGGATACGATCAACGTGGTGATGAAAGAGGATGTGGCGACATTGGATGATGTTGTCGTGACGGGATACATGACGTTGGACAAGAGTAAATATGTCGGTGCAATCAATAAGGTGTATGCCAAGGATATTATGGTTCCGGGTGAGAGTACGATCGACCAGATGTTGCAGGGTGTGATTCCGGGTATGTCCGTGCGGATTACTTCCGGACTGGTGGGTTCTACGCCTAAAATCAGGATCCGGGGTACTTCTACTTTGCTGGGAAGTCAAGATCCGGTATGGGTGGTTGACGGGGTGATTCAGCGTGACCCGCAACCGTTGAGTCAGACGGATGCCGCACTTTCGAGTGATTTGGATAATTTGCGAGATATTGCGGCGAATGCGATTTCTTGGTTGAATCCGTCGGATATCGAGTCGCTGACAGTGTTAAAGGATGCTTCGGCAACAGCAATTTACGGCTCTAAAGCAGCAAATGGCGTGATCGTGATTAATACTAAGAAAGCACAAGCGGGTTCCGCTTCTATTTCTTATTCGGGGAATTTTACTATCGGGCAGCGTCCGCGTTACGGGTTGTACGATCAGATGAATTCGCAAGAGTTGATGCAGTTTTCTCGGGAAATGTACGAGGATCGCGTGCGTTACTCTAGTGCCGTGTTGCCTATCGGTTTCGCGGGATTGGTGCAAAAGTTGACGAATAAGGAGATTACTCACGAACAATTGGTTGAGGAGTATAATAAAATGGCTAATACGAACACGGATTGGTTTGATATTTTGTTTCGTAACTCATTTAATCATAAACATAGTTTAAGTATTACCGGTGGTTCAGAGAAAATTTCCAGTCGTGCATCCATTGGTATTGCCGAGGAGAAAGGAGAGGCTAAAGGGAATGAGGGGAAAACATTTACCGGTAGTTCAAACACCGTGATACAGTTGATCCCGAATTTGAGAATCAGTTTGAACCTGAACGGAAGTTTCCGTGAAATATTGGGTTTTGCTTATGGGGTTAGTCCATTTATGTATGCTTATAATACGGCACGTACGATCCCGTTGTACAACGAGGACGGCACGCTGTATTATCACGAGAAGTGGGGAAGTACGAGTACGGCTATTTCCAATAAAAGGTCGTACGGGTACAACATCTTGAATGAAATAGATAACACGGGCAACGAAAATCGGACAAAGATGGTGTCTTCCAGTATTGATCTTTCGTGGAAGATTTTGCCTTGTTTGGAATATCAAGGGTTGTTGTCTTATTCGGTGAGTTCGTCGGAAGTGAAGTCTTACGCCACGGAGTATTCCAATTATATTACTTCTTTGCGGGGATACGAGATCGGTGAGGTTGCCGCCAACAGTAAAGAAGAGGGTATGACCAAACTCCCTTTTGGCGGATTGTTGGTTACAGAGAATGCCACGACGAATACATGGTCATTTCGGAATAGTTTGGTGTTTAACAAATTGTTTAAAGAGCTTCATAGCGTGACCTTGCAGGTAGGTTTGGAACTTTCGTCCAACACGGCTACCGGTTCGAGAAATACACGTTATGGGTATTTGCGTTACCGGGGAGAGACTTTCGCTTCTGTTCCGACAACTTATACATCGATGTATAACAGTATTGCACAAGCGAATCCTCTCTTGAATGAGATGAGAACGGCATCATCGGTGACAAACCGGGAAAATAATTATTTAAGTGAGTTCATAACGGCGGTATATTCTTTTGACAATCGTTACGTGTTGAATTTCAATGCCCGTTTGGACGCTTCTAATCGTTTCGGGCAGAGTAAAAACGATAAGTTTGAACCGACTTGGTCTATCGGTGCGAAGTGGAGGGTAGGCAGTGAGCCGTTTGCTCGCGATTGGAATTGGATGGAGTCTTTGGATATATCCGGTTCATACGGTTATCAAGGAAACTCGGTGGAGGAAGTATCTCCTTATCTGATCGCGAGAGACGGGGGATTGAACCAATTTTATAGCCAGTATACATTGAATATTAAGTCTTTGCCGTATGAAGAATTAGGATGGGAAAAAACGAAATCGTGGAATGCCAGTGTTGATCTCTCTTTTTTGAAAGGTCGAATGAATGTGGTATTCAATGCTTACGGCAAGAAGAGTGACGTGATCGCTTCCCGGCAGATCCCGGGTGAAAACGGTATGTTGAATTCTCAGATTTTCGGAACCAAGATGAACAATAACGGGTACGAGTTAACGGTTAATTTTATACCCGTTCGGACGGAAGATTTGACATGGTCGTTCTCTGTGAACACCGGTAAGGTGAACAACAAGATACGGAATAATGAACGGGTAAATACATTGGAGGATTTCTTGAATGGCTCTGCCATCGTAGACGGGCAGGCGTATAATACTTTCTACTCTTTTCAATATAAAGAGCTAAGTCAGGAGAATGGGGAACCTCTTTTCTATAATATGGATATCGAAAAAACAGATGATTTTACGGAATTCCTTGTGCGTAGCGGCAATTTTGATTCGGATTTTACGGGTGGATTCAATACGCAGGTGAGATACAAACGCTTGTCTCTTACGATGCAATTTGCCATGCAGTTTGGCGGACAGGATCGTTTGCCCGAATTATATACCGGTTCTTTAAAAGGAGTTCCTGCCCCGCAAGAGAATGTTTCCCGCCAGTTGAAGAAACGTTGGAGGAAACCGGGTGACCAGACGGATATCCCTGCCGTACCAAATTATAATAGCGCAAGTACATTCGGTTATACCGATTTACCGGTATTGTCCGGTACGCCGAGGATGACGCCTTATGATATGTATGCGCAATCGGATTTTCGGGTAGCCAATACGGATTTGATTCGTTGTCGTCAGATAGCCCTTACCTACAGCGTGAGTGAAAAGATTTTGAAGGCTTTGCACATGAAGTATGCAAGTATCAGTTGGAGTATGAGTAATCCGTTTATGATTGTTTTTGACAAGGCATGGAAAGGGTTGGATCCGGAAACGAAAAATTGGCCTGCCCGTAGAACGACATCTCTTTCTTTAAACGTGACTTTTTAACGAGTGGAACCGATAAACAATATAGAAATGAAAGAAAAAGTTTTATCAATAATATGTGTATTAGGAATCCTGATAGCTTCTTGTTCAGATTTTCTGGATTCCAAATCTCAAGATGAGGTGATTCCTAAGACAACGAAGGATTTTCGTGAATTGTTATTGGGATCGGGATATCCTAATCCCTCGAATGAGCATCCGGTAGCTATAACCAGTTATATGGATGATGATCTTGACTGTGACGTGAACAACTCTTCAGCGGGAGCGGATTACACCAAGAATATTTTTGCGGTTTACACGTGGCAACCCGATGCGGAGAGGTACGAAGAGACGGTTATGAGCCCGGAATTGGCTTCTACTCCTTATTATGCCATGTTCGAGCGGATCAAAGGTTGTAATGCCGTGCTAGATTATATAGATGAGGCGGTAGGAACTCAGCAGGAAAAAGATCAAATCAAAGCTGAAGCATTGGCAGTGAGAGCTTTGTTCTATTTTTGGTTGGTGAATCTCTACGGGGAGCCTTATACCGAGAACCCGCAGGCGTTGGGGGTACCTCTGAAGCTTTCTTCTTCGGTGGAGGAAGTTAGTATCGCCCGGAGCACGGTTGAAAAGGTGTATGAGCAGATTCTGACAGATTTGAATAAATCGGCAGAATTGCTGGGTGAAGAGAGTCGTGTGACCACGGATTACAGAATCAATCGACCGACGGTAGAGATCCTTCTTTCTAGAGTATATCTTTACATGGGAAATTGGCAAAAGGCAGTGGAAGCGGCAACAGAGGCTATCCGGATAGGAGGGGAATTAACGAATTTGACAGCAATAGAGAATGCAGATGCGAACTTTGTTTGTACCAAATATACCTCTCAAGAGGTAACTTGGATGTATGGAGGCAGTGTGTCGACCTTTAAAATTGAAAGTGGTCTGGGGATGTCTACCGAGTTAAGAATGGCTTACGGGGAGAACGATCGAAGAATGGATCTTTATTATTCATATGATGCAAGTAGAGGACAATATTATAATAAAAAACCATCGGCAACTGACGATTCTCCGAAGTCGGCAATACGTATTTCCGAGGCTTACTTGAATCGGGCGGAAGCTTATGTGTTGTGGGAAAATAAAACCACAGAGGCTTTGGCAGATCTGAATAAATTGCGTCGGAATCGTATCACGGGCTATCAAGATGTTGCCATCAGTAATCCCGAACTGTTGTTGAAAGAGATTCGTTTGGAGCGGCGTTTGGAATTAACTTTGGAAGGACATCGCTGGTTGGATTTACGTCGTTACGGGATGCCTTCTATCAAACATACTTGGTTGCCCGGTGTCGGGATGGCATTGCAGACTTATGTGTTGAAGGAGAAAGACCCGATGTACACGCTTCCGTTGCCGGAATCCGTGATAGGAGCGAATCTAGCCTTGACTCAAAATGCTTCGGCTTATGAACCGGAGCGAAAAGCAGAATGAAATTATGAATGATTAAAAGAGATTCGTTATGAAAAAAAGATATGTAATAGCAATGTTGATCGGGGGTATATTTTTGTGCTCCTGCTCGAAAGATGTGGCTTTGGGACCGAATGTAGAGTTTGAACGGGATTATGTGTTACCGCAAGGAGGAGATGCTGAATCGGACGAGCGGATCGTGGAATTGTATGAAAAATACGGTTCTTATTTTCTGTATGATTTTACCGTGGCTGATTTGAACTGGAATCAAGTAGCCAATTCTACGCTGTATAAATTGGCTTTGGGTGAACCGAAATATGCCATAGATATGTTGGATTTGTTGGATGAGGTATGGTTGAAATTTTATCCGGAGGAATTCTTGAAAAAGAATTTGCCGTATCGGGTTTTTATGGCGGATACGGTGTATTCCGTGTTGAGTTGGACGGATCGCCCGGAGATATGCGTGAGGACGGGTGATAATTCTTTGGCTTTTGGCTACATGAATAAAGATATCAAGAATAAAACGGCAGCGGAGAAATTGGAGTTAAAGAACACGGTTCAATCTCTATTCTTTGATTTGTTGCAAGTTCGGAAAGTGATAAGTATTCCGGAGGAATTCTATAAAATTAGTGATTATTCTACGGCGGCTAGTGCAGATATAGAGTCCGATAACTATGCTCGTAAACGCGGATTTGTGGCTAATCCCCTGTATGGAGGATATGAATGGTGTACTTATGTCAATTGGCAAACGAAAACGCTGTTGCAATCTGATGACTTGACTCATTTTCTGGCAAGCATTCTTCGCCGTACTTCCGAGCAGTGGGCAACTGATTTGACTTATCCGCTGGTAAAACAGAAGTATGATATTTTGGTCGCCCATTTCAAGAAAGAATATAATATTGATTTGGTTAAAATAGGGAATGCGACTTATTGATTTGTGTTGAAAAATAGGGAGGCGGGATTCGCTGCCTCCCGCTATTCCGTCAAAAGTGTGAAAATAATATGAACAGTGCGTTGAAAAACGGATTGTAGGGACGTGTTGTCATAAAATTAAAGATGTTTGAATTATAAAATTACTGTATGGAAAATTCAATTGTAAAAGTAGAGCATTTATCTCATCGTTACAGTGTCCAATGGGCTATCCGGGATATTAATTTCGAGATTAATCAACGGGGTATCATGGGACTTCTCGGCTCCAACGGGGCGGGAAAATCAACGACGATGAATATTATATGCGGGGTGTTAAAGCAGACAGAAGGAAATGTGTTTATTGACGGGATTAACCTGCGGGAGAATCCGGTGGAGGCGAAGAAGAATATCGGATTCTTGCCTCAAAAGGCACCTCTGCATTTAGATTTCACGGTAGACGAGTATCTGACGTATTGTGCGGATCTTCACATGGTGGATAAGAAGCAGATTAAGGCGGCGGTGGATGAGGCGAAGGCTCGTTGCGGGATTACACATTTCAGCAAACGGGTGTTGCGGAATCTTTCCGGGGGATACCAGCAACGTGTGGGTATCGCGCAGGCTATCGTGCATAAGCCGAAATTCGTCGTGTTGGACGAACCGACGAATGGATTGGATCCGAACCAAATCACTGAAGTACGCCATTTGATAAAGGAAATAGCGGAAGAGCGTTCGGTGTTGTTGTCTACCCATATTCTTTCCGAAGTACAGGCTACTTGCCGGGATATTAAGATGATCGAGAACGGACAGATGATATTTTCGGGCAGTATCGAGGAATTTGATAATTATATCCAACCGAATACCCTGCTAGTGGAATTGGATACGCCGCCGATGGAGTGCGATTTGCTTATGCCGGGAATCTCCAAGGTGGAAACCTTGTCGGAAAGACGATTCCGTTTGCGGTATGACGGTGATCAGGATACGGCTAAGCGTGTGGCTGAAACTTGTGTCACGAGAGGATGGGGATTGATAGAGCTGGTGATCGAGAAGAGTTCGTTGGACGCAATATTTGCCCAATTATCAAAAAGTGCTTCCAAGGGGAGAAAGTAGTATGTGAATTTATACGAGAAGAATATTATGAGAAGAATATATAAAATTGCAAAAGCGGAGTTGGCTACCCTGTTTTATTCTCCGGTAGCATGGTTTATTTTGGTCGTGTTCGCGTTTCAAGTAGGGATGACGTTTGTCGGGTTGATAGGAGAGAAAGCGCAGTCGAGTACATTGGGTTACGAGTGGGGGTTTCAAACGGCTACATTATTAGGTGGCATGCGCGGCTTGTATACAATAGTGCAACAATATTTGTACTTGTATATGCCCTTGTTGACGATGTCGTTGATGAGTCGAGAGTATAGCAGCGGTTCTATTAAATTGCTTTACGCGTCACCGGTGACTTCTACCCATATCATTTTGGGAAAATTCCTTTCCATGATGCTTTACGGATTGGTGTTGATGGGTGTGTTATTTATTATGGTGTTGTTTGCCGGTTGTGTTATTCCTAATTTTGGATTCAAAGAAGCTTTAGTCGGTTTGCTGGGACTTTATTTATTGTTGTGTGCTTACGCTTCTATCGGTCTGTTCGTGTCTTCGCTGACTTCCTATCAGGTAGTTGCCGGTATCGGGACATTGGTGATTCTGGCTGCGTTGAACTACGTGAACCAAGTAGGACAGAGTTATGATTTCGTGCGTGATATTACCTATTGGCTTTGTATTTCAGGACGTTCTGGAGAGATGATTGCCGGATTGGTTTGTAGTGAGGACGTGATCTATTTTATTGCGGTACCGGCAATGTTTTTGTCACTGACGATTTTGAGATTGAATTCAACCCGCCAGTATGCCCCGAAGGGTGTTATGTGGGGAAAATATCTGGGAGTGATTGCGGGAACTTGTCTGATTGGTTATATTACATCCCGTCCGATGATGATGTGTTTCTATGATTCGACGGAAACGAAACGGATGACTCTGACGCCGGCGAGTCAGGAAATCATGAACTCGCTGGAGGATGGAATGACGATAACGACTTATGTGAATTATTTGGATCGAGATGCTTTTTACGGGTGGCCCGAGATGGTGAACGATGATAAAAGGCGTTTCAAGCAATATCTTCGCTTCAAGCCGGATATTAAGATGAAATATGTTTATTATTATGATACGGTGACTACTAATCCTTGGCTGATGAGTCGCTATCCAGAAAAAACAATTGATGAAATCGCAAAAGAGGAGTCTGAAAAACGGGACTGGGATATCAAGAAATTGCTGACACCGGAACAGATTAAAAAGATAATCGATTTGGAACCGGAAGGGAATGTTTTCGTGCGGTTGGTAGAACGGAAAAACGGACAAAAGGCTTTCCTGCGGTTGTTTAACGATATGGAAAAACACCCGAGTGAGGCGGAAATCGGAGTAATGTTCAAACGTTTTGTAATGGATATGCCTAAAGTGGGATTCCTTACCGGACACGGGGAACCTTCCATCACCGGAGAGCGGAAACGAGATTATTTGTTGTTCGCCGGAGCGAAAAACTTCCGTCATTCGTTGCTGAATCAAGGATTCGATACGGAAGAGGTTTCTATTTCAGGTGATTCCGATATTCCCGGCTATATAAATATTTTGGTTATTGCTGATATGAACACTCCTTTAAATTCGGAGGAGATGACCAAATTGAACAAGTATATCGAACGGGGCGGCAATCTATTGATTGCGGGCGGAGCAGGAAAGCAAAACATCATGAACCCAATTATCGAACCGTTTGGTGTACGTATGTTACCGGGAACACTGGTACAGAAGAAAGTAGATATCCTTCCGAATTCCATGATAATAAATGCTGTGCCTGAAACGGTGAAAGAACTCTCGTATCATTATGAATTTATGTGGGTAACACGCGGGTGGAAGGTAAACATGAAAGATGCCGTGGGATTGGATTACACGACGGATAAGGGCTTTACCGTGCAGGAGTTATTGCGTACGGATTCTACCGGATGTTGGAATGAGATGGAAACACGGGATTTCGTGAATGATTCCGTGGTATTGAATCCCGCGGCGGGAGAGATTGAACGGATGTACCCGACGGCTTTGGCTCTATCCCGTAAAATAGGTGATCGCGAACAACGAATCATGATCTTGGGAAATGCCAGTTGTATCAGTAATGACGGGGTAGCTGGAGAACGAGGGGTAGCCGTGGCGAATTATCCGTTGGTAACCGGGACGTTCCATTGGTTCTCTTACGGGGAGGCGCCTTTGGATGTACGCCGTCCGAATGGGTCGGATGTCGGGATTCATCTGAAACGTCCGGATATGCCGTACGTGAAGATTGCCTTCATGGGTGTTGTTCCCGTGATTCTGTTGTTGTGGGGTACGATTTTGTGGATTCGTAGAAAGAGAAATTAATAAAAAGAAATTGAAATAATGGGATTTCGGATAGATAAACAAACTTTGAACGACTTGGCGATATTGAGCGCCGGGGCTAACAAATCGGTGTACGAAATCTTCAACAGGACGCATACGCGAGGAGGGGCAAAAGTACTGGAAGAGATGTTCCAGTACCCCCTTTCCGAATACGATTTGATTGCTAACCGGAGTGCGGCGATACATTACTATCAAGAGTGCGGGATGGAATTTCCGTTTAGAGCGGCTATTTTCGATGCTATCGAGTTTTATCTGGATAACACGGATACCCGTAGTCAGTTGATGAGTCAGAATAATACGCTGGAATGGAAAGTGAAAAATCTGATGGGTGCCGAAACGGGATATACATGGATACAAAACGGTATTCTGGGATGTCTTGAATTGTTGAATACCTTGAATGATTTTCTGAATAAAACCGGGAGCACGGACAGTAAAGACGTGACCGAGGTAAATGTGAACTTGAAGAATTTGTTGGACAATGAAAAGTGGGCATGGTACGCGGGCAAGAAAAAGATAAATTACGAGGAAGCCGTCGTCTATGACCGGATTCTTCGGTTCGAGGAACGGGAGAATTTCCGAAAGATACTTCATTACGTTTATTTGATGGATGTATATATCGCCGTGGCACGGGTCGCTAAGGAACGAGGATTTGCTTTTGCTTCCGTGCTTCCTGCCGAGCGCAACGTGTTGAAGATAAAAGGTGCTTTCCATCCGTTTTTGGCGAAACCGATAGGCAACACGATCGAGGTGGACGAGAATAGCAATATCATTTTTCTCACGGGAGCCAATATGGCGGGGAAATCCACGTTTATGAAAACTTTTTCCATCGCGATATTCCTTGCGCACGTGGGGTTCCCCGTTCCGGCGGAAGCGATGGAGTTCTCCGTGCGCAACGGGATGTTCACGACTATTAATCTGCCCGATAACCTAAGCATGGGATATAGCCATTTCTACGCGGAGGTATTACGTTTGAAGAAAGTCGTGATGCAATTGCAACAGACCAAGAATCTCGTGATCGTGTTCGACGAACTTTTCCGGGGTACGAATGTCAAGGATGCTTATGATGCCACGCTTGCCGTGACGGAAGCCTTCGCGGGTGTTCCCAATTGCTTGTTTTTGATTTCTACACATATCATAGAAGTCGGTTTAGTTTTGAAAGAACGGTGTAAGAATATTCGTTTTGTTTATCTTCCGACTAAAATGGAGGGGAGCAAACCGGTTTATACTTATCGGCTGGCAGAGGGGATCACGAATGACCGACACGGAATGATTATCATCAATAACGAGAGAATCATTGATATTATAAACGGGGAAGGAGGAAAATCATGAGTTTTGAAACGGATAAACAGACTTTGGACGATTTGAACATATTGGGTAAGTATAGCAGTAATTCGGTTTATAGCCTGTTTGGCGGATTGGTAACCAGAGGGGCGGAACGATTAATGGATCAGATGTTTACCCATCCCTTGACGGATGCTGAAGAGATCAACCGGAGAACAGCGATTTTCCGTTATTTTAAAACGCATGCTCTTGAATTTCCTGGTGATTCCGAGGAATTGGAAGAGATCGACCAGTACATAGGGAATGCCGGGCGTACATCTTGGTTTGTCAATTTGTTGTTGCTGTGCAAAATGAAGTCTTTGGAGTTGATTAGTAAAGACGAGCATTTTGGCATCTGGCGTGCAGGCATGGAAGCGACTATTCATTTCTTGCGTGAAAGCAAAGCGTTTCTCGAGCGGGTGAATGAAGATATAGCGGGCAATCCATTGGAAGAACGAGTGAAGTGGGGATTGGATTTGTTGAATAATAAGGCTTTTGCCCGGTTGTTGGAAGATACGACACGACCTTTGAGTTTCGGTCAGATGTTTTCTGTCGACCGTTTGTTGCGGAGCGTATGGCTCAAGCCGTTGCAGGAGTTACTCGGTCTTTTCTGCGAGATAGACCTTTATATTGTGGTCGGACGAGTGGCTCGTGAATATGACTTCTGTTTCGCGGAAGCCATGAAAGAGGGAGAGGTATCTATCGAGATAAAAGGTTTGCATCATCCCTGTATCCGTAAGGCTGTTGCCAACGATCTTTCCATAACCCGCCAGAAGAATATTTTTTTCCTGACGGGAGCGAATATGGCGGGGAAGTCCACGCTCATGAAATCTTTCGGTATCGCGGTGTATATGGCACACATGGGATTCCCCGTGGCTGCCAGAGAAATGCGTTTTACCGTGCAGGACGGGATGTATACCTCTATCAATGTGCCGGATAATATAAACATGGGATACAGTCATTTTTACGCGGAAGTGCTTCGGGTGAAGAAAGTGGCTATCGAGGTGAGCCTTTCCAAACGGCTCGTGGTGATCTTCGATGAACTTTTCAAGGGTACGAATGTCAAGGATGCTTATGATGCCACGTATGCCGTGACCTCGGCTTTGGCAAAGCGCCACGCTTGTTCCTTTATGATCTCGACGCATATCATCGAGGTCGGTCATGAGTTGGGTAAAAATTGCGATAATGCAACCTTTGCTTACTTGCCCACGGTGATGAACGGGAGTGTACCGACTTACACCTATAAGTTGGAACCGGGAATAACCAATGATAAGCACGGTATGATTATCATTAATAATGAGCGGATTGTCGAGCTGATTCGGGAAGTGAAGTAAAGGGGATATTCCGGATGATATAATTACCTCGTCGATGATTAATTGTCGATGAGGTAATTTGTTTTATAGCTAATTACTGGTGTGGTTGTTTTTCTCGATTATATCGTTTATTTTTGCTGTGATAGTAATATGTACATGGAAGATAAGGAAATCGATATTTTAATTCGTTTGCAGAAGCGTGACCGGGAAGCGTTTCGGTTTCTTTACGAGCAGTATTTTGCTAAAATGGTTTTATTTGCCGAGAGTTACTTGTATGACGAGGAGGAGGCGAAAGATCTGGTACAGGATTTATTTTTTTATATCTGGGATCACGCGAAGACCTTGCAGGTGATGACCTCTTTGAAAGCATATCTTTATACCTCTTTACGGAATCGCTGTCTGAATGTGTTGCGTGATCGTAAAATCCGGGATGAGCATAACGATAAGTTATTTGAAGCACAATTGTTTTCCGGGACGGAAGATGTTGTGATTGATGAAGAAGTACAGCGGCGTCTACAAGAAGCCTTAGACTCATTGCCGGATCGGTGCAAAGAGATTATCCTGTTGAAGGTGGTGGAAGGAAAGAAGAATCGGGAAATAGCCGAGCAATTGGATATTGCCGAAACGACGGTAAAGACTCAGGTACAACGGGCATACCGGATGTTGCGTGAGAAGTTGGTGCCGATTCTATTGTTGATAGAATGGCTCCAGCAGGGGTAATGCGTTCGTGAGCTTAAAAATCTTTTGTTAAAATCATTTTTTTTGTACTCCGTTTTTTATTCCGGTGTGTCTTAGGTGTGTAATTGTGATGAAACTATGACAGACAGGATGCATATAAATTGGGATATCATTGTGCGACGGCTATTGCATGAATCTTCGGAAGAGGAGAATCAACTAGTGGAGAAATGGCTTGCGGAGGATGAAGCGAACCGGGAATATTACCGGAAGGCGAAGCATTACTTTGACGTGTACTACACGGGAGAGGAGTCCCGGGAAGTAGATTCGGAA
The DNA here is from genome assembly GCF_022132345.1 of Butyricimonas sp. DFI.6.44. Taxonomy (NCBI): domain Bacteria; kingdom Pseudomonadati; phylum Bacteroidota; class Bacteroidia; order Bacteroidales; family Odoribacteraceae; genus Butyricimonas; species Butyricimonas sp. DFI.6.44. The sequence continues at coordinate 164,289 of NZ_JAKNJD010000013.1, forward strand.
GGTGCGTGGGCGGAGTTCGTTACTTATACCGATAAGTCTTCCCGTAAATTTTTATGGAAGAAAGTCATCGGGTATGCAGCAGCGGTGCTTATACTTTTTGGGGTGGGATTCACGTATTGGATGTCGGATAGTCGGGTAAAACAGCCGGAGGCGGTAGCCGTGAATCAACCGTTGAAACCGGGTACGATGAAAGCGTTTTTAGTATTTAATTCGGGAGAACAAATTGCATTGACCGATTCGTCCGTCTTGGAACGGGTGGTTGAGGAGTACAAGCAAAAAATGGTAACCTCTCGAGATATGCAACAGGAAAAAGAGGAATATAATACACTTGTTATTCCAAGAGGAGGTGAGTACAATTTGGTATTGGCAGATGGGACAAGTGTGAAACTGAATTCCGATTCAAAATTGAGTTTCCCGGAGAGGTTTATCGGGAAAGAGAGAAGGGTACGATTGGAAGGTGAGGCTTTATTTCAAGTGGTAAAGGACACGGGGCATCCTTTTATCGTGGAAACGGAAAATGGAGAGGTCGAAGTTTTGGGAACGGTGTTTAACGTGAACGCGTATCCCGATGAAGAATTCGTGCAAACCACGCTGGTAGAGGGGAAGGTTGCATTCCAAGGAACAGGGATGCCGGATGCATTGGTAATTACTCCCGGAGAACAAGTAACCTACGATAAAGAAACCCGGGAAGCGGATGTCGTGAAAGTAGACACGGAAATCTACACGGCATGGGCTGAGGGGAAATGGATTATCGAGGGCGAGAGATTGGAAAATATCATGAAACAACTGGCTCGTTGGTATGATGTGAAAGTTTTTTATCAAAACCCGCGAGTCAAGGATTTAGTTTTCACGGGTGACTTGGAAAAATACAATAACTGCGAGGTCATATTGAATATTATATCCATGACGACAAACGTGGTTTTTGAAGTAAAGGATAATACTATAACTGTAAAAATGTAATAAATAAAAACCGGAAGGTGTTGCGACCACCTGCCGGCTGAAAATGTGTTAATCTTTGTATCAATCTTAACATTAACAAGACAAATGTATGAAAAAAAATCGAAACGAGGGCTACCCCGCTAAGTGGGTATGTCTAAAAAAAATGATTTTAGTGATGAAACTGACGTGTTTTTTTACGGTGCTCTTACTATTACAAGTTTCGGCGGCAACTTACTCGCAGAAGCGGGTGAACTTGGATGTCGAGAATGTAAGCATGTTGGATGTAATTCAAGAATTACGCCAGCAGACGGGCTATAAATTCTTTTTTAATCACAACGAATTAGAAAAGGTGAAAGATGTTTCTGCGAAGTTCGAGAACGAGGAGTTGGAGAAGGTATTGGATGCGATTCTCGGGAAAGTGAATTTGGCTTATCGCGTGGAGCAAGGTGTGATTATTATTGTATCGGGCAAGGGAAATGACGAGAAAAAGGAAGTCGTACGTATCACGGGAAAAGTGACGGACGAGAAAAAACAGCCGCTTCCCGGGGTAACTGTTATCGTGAAAGGTTTGACGCTGGGGACAGCTACCGATACGAAGGGAACGTTCTCGTTGACTTTACCGAAAGCAGAGAATATATCGTTGCTTTTTTCATTTATCGGGATGGAAACACAAGAAGTGAAATACACGGGGCAGGATACTCTTCGTGTTGTCATGAAAGAATCAGCCGAACAATTGGATGAAGTGATCGTGCGAACCGGGTATCAGAATATTGATAAGCGTAAGTTGACCAGTGCCGTGCAAACCATCAAGATGGACGATATAAGGGTTGCGGGAGTGAACACCATCGACCAGATGTTGGAAGGACGTATTCCGGGTATGATTTTCATGCAGAACTCCGGTCAGGTGGGTGCCGCACCGAAATTGAGGATACGGGGTACTTCGACTGTTCTGGGCAATAGGGAGCCGTTGTGGGTGCTGGACGGGGTGGTTTTGACCGATCCGGTGAACGTGGATCCGGCACAAATCAATGACTTGGACTTCGTGAATCTGTTGGGGAATGCCATTTCGGGATTGAATCCTAACGATATAGAACAAATCGACGTGTTGAAGGATGCTTCGGCAACGGCTCTTTACGGTGCTAAAGCGGGTAACGGGGTGATTGTGATCACGACGAAAAAAGGGAAGGCTGGTCCTCCCAGCGTGACTTATTCCGGGACGGCTTCTTTTACACGGCGTCCGCGTTACAGCGACCGGGCTATATATCTGATGAATTCAAAGGAGCGGGTAGATGTTTCCCGGGAGTTGGTAGAGCGGGGTGTTTATTATAACAATGTGGATAGCTGGGTAGGATACGAGGCTGTGGTACAAGATTATTACAATGGTGCGATCGATTATAAGGAGTATAACCGGTTGGTTTCGTATTACGAGACATTGAACACGGATTGGTTTGATATTGTGTGTCAAGATGTGTTTTCACATAACCATACGTTAAGCCTGTCGGGTGGTTCTACCAATATCCGCTATTATGCTTCTCTCGGGATGAGCGATGAGAACGGGGCTATAAAAGGCGAGAATAACAAACGCTATTCAACGACGTTGAACTTGACGGCTAATTACGAGCGTTTTACTGCACGATTCCAGCTTCAGGGAAATGTATCTAGCCGTGATTACAATCCTTCGGAATTAGGCGTTTTGGATTATGCTTATAACATGAGTCGTGCCGTTCCGGCTTTTAATCCCGATGGTTCCCGTTATTTTTATCAGCGGACAGGTAGCACTATGCCGGTGTTTAATTTCAACGTGTTGAACGAAATGGATAATTCCGGGGATAAAACCAAGGGAAGCGCTATTAATATGCAGGCACATATCGGTTACAACGTTATCGACGATTTAAAACTGGAGGGAACATTATCTTACGCGGTAAGCAACACGAATCAAGAGATTTATTTCACGGAGGATACCTATTACGTGCACAAGTTACGTGCCGACCAGACGGAACGGAATGACTTGTGTCCTATCGGTGGTGAATTGCGGAAAAGTGAGGTGCGCAATACTAGTTGGATGGCCCGGGTGCAAGCAAATTACGTCAAGAACGTGGGAAAAGAGGGTAAGCATAACGTGAGTGGTTCTGCCGGTTTGGAATTGAATTCTCAAAGATACGATGGCTTCAATATTACACGTCGTGGGTATCATAGAGATCGGGGTAAATTGTTTTCTTCTATTCCCCAGACGTACACGGGATATTATAACCAATTTATGGCAAGTGCCAATGCTTTGGGGGTTATCACGGAAAATTTGACAAATTCGGTAGCGTGGTATGCGATGGCCGGGTACGATTATGACAACCGCTATATGTTGAATTTGCATATTCGAGGGGAGGCTTCCAATTTATTCGGGTCACGGGCAAATGATCGAATGATGCCGATTTGGGCGTTGTCCGGTCGTTGGAACGTGAAGCAGGATATTTTGAAATCTGTTGATTGGGTGGATGACATCGCGTTAAGGGGTTCTTTCGGTTATCAGGGAAATATGTTGAGTAACCAGACCCCGAATATGATTATTAGGCAAGATATTGACTATTCAGGGAAATACGGTGAGTTTAATTCGAAGGTAGCCCATTACCCGAATCCTGATTTAAGATGGGAAAAGACAGCGTCCACGAACATTACATTGGATTTTTCGCTTTTGAAAAATAAGATTAACGGTTCGGTTTCATACTATTATAAAAAGACTCGGGATGCATTTTTGACCAAGACCATTTCCGAAATCAATGGAACCAAGCAATACGTGGTAAATAGCGGGACGCTTGTAAACAAGGGAATAGAGGTGAGTTTGAATTTTACCCCGATCAACCGTGCCGGACTGGATGGCGGGAAGAGAGGGTTTGTTTGGCGCATAGATCCTCAGTTGGGGCAGGTGTTGAATGAATTGGTAAATAGTGCGATAAATAACCGGAATAACGTGTTGCGGGATGAGATCGAGTATACCGATATGTTGACCGGTGACGTGGATATTGCCGGGGAACCTTTGAATACATTCTATTCATATCGCTTTAAAGGATTGAGTCCGGTAGACGGTTCTCCTGTTTTTTACGGGGCGGAGGATGAATTGCAGGATGAGCTGAGCAAGAAATATAACAATATGGAACGGGAAGATGTCTTTTTGGAGGTAATGGAGAGATCAGGACGGCGTGAGCCTTACCTGCAAGGGGGAATCTCGAATTATTTCGGGTATCGGAATTTCGGTTTATCGTTTAATCTGGCTTATAGTTTGGGTAACAAAATTCGTTTGTTGAAATTGTGTACCGAATACGGGACAACCAACCCCAATCCGTCAAGCAATTTGCGGCGTGAATTTGTAAATCGTTGGAGAAAGCCGGGTGACGAGAATTATACCAATATTCCTGCGTTGAATACAGTTGCGGGAGCCCATACTAATCCATGGTGGAATAGTGGATCGAATGTGACACATACAATTGCATCTAATATTTACGAGATGTATGACAATTCGGACATCCGGGTGGTAAGTGGAAATTACTTGCGCTTATCGTCGCTTTCTTTCCGTTACAACGTGGATGATCGGTTTTGCAAGAAATTAGGTCTTAAGTCTGCCTATATCAACTTGACGGGAACGAACTTGTTCACGATAGCCCATAAAAAGTTGCGGGGACAGGATCCTACCCAGTCCGGTTCGTCGCCGAGTGTAAATCTTTCGGTACGTCCGACTTACTCGTGTAATCTTAGTATCACTTTCTAAAATTTGAGCGATGAAAAAAAGAGTTTTAATTTATATATTCGGGGTGCTTGCCCTTGGTCTTGGCTCTTGCGGTGATTTTTTGGAAGAATATTCGCAGAATCAGCGATATGCAACCACGGCGCAGGATTTGGACGAGTTGCTTAGAGGTGAATGTTTTATGCAAACGCCGAACCTTACTTCCAGTACTCAGGAAACGATGAGTTTCAGTAGCGGGCTTACCATGAATTACCCGTGGTTGCACGTGATGGATGATGACGCGGAGGAATTCGTGGAGGGGGTATTCCCTTACACTTCGAATTACCCGCGTAATGTACTGGGTTCTTTCTATCACTGGGGTTCTGATCCGTTTTTGACTTTGGAGAACGACCAGTACAGGGATAATGATTGGGAACGGTTTTACAAGAGTATAGGGGTATTGAATTCCATCATTTACATGGCGGACGAATTTCGTTCGAAAGAAGAGGATATCGAGTTGTTGAACAGGGTGGAAGGAGAGGCGCGTTTTCTTCGGGCAGGTTATTATTTCCTGTTGGTAAATATCTACGGGATGCCTTATAGCAAAGCTACCGCTTCCAGTGATGCCGGAGTGCCTTTAAAAATCACGGAACATATAGAGGATAAATATTTTAGCCGTAGTTCGGTGGAAGCGGTGTATTCGCAGATAGTCACGGATCTTAAACGTGCAACTGTTTGTCTGGAAGGTATAATACCTTCTTCGACATTGCGGGTTGGGGAAGTTGCCGCCAACGCGCTGTTGTCGAGAGTGTATTTGTATATGGAAGAATATGAGGCATGTATTGCCGCCGCAGACGAGGCAATGTCGGGGGCTTATTCGGTGATGGATTTGAACAGTTGGACAGATGGGAAAAACGTGATTTCATGGACATCGCCCGAAACGATTTTCACGCAGGGGGGGAATGCTGTTGTTTCGACATTCTTGAATTCTTCGACCGATTGGAATAATCCGAATCCGGATTATACATATCCGGAGCAAGCGTTTTCGTACCAAGTGTCCGAGGAGCTGTTGAGATGTTATGGCGATGGGGATTTGCGCAGAACCGCTTTTTTCAAGAATTCTTTGCATGCGGCTATTCCCGATAAGTATAAGACGTGGACGGATTATAATGATAATGACGAGATTGGGGCGGATTTTTTGATTCGTTTGCCGGAAGTGATTTTGAATAAGGCAGAGGCATTGGCAATGTTGAACCGGGATGGGGATGCGAAAACCGAGTTGGAAAAGTTGCGTTCCAAACGATTCGTGGTAGCTCCGTCAGTAACGGAAACGGGTGGGGCATTGATTGACTTTATCCGCGATGAACGTCGTCGGGAGCTTTGCTTCGAGGGACATCGTTGGTTTGATTTGCGACGCTATGCCGTGAACAGTATTCACCCTCTGCCGGATAATTTCACTATCCGTCACCGGAATAATGCTTATGAAGCAAATTCACGAACTTGGTATGAAAACGGTTATTACGAGTTGAATGCTTACACGCGAGATCGTGCGGCTTGGATGATTCCGATTCCGAACTATGCTATTGAATTTAACCGGGGAGAACTCCAGAACGAGATTCGCCCGAATAGAGAACTTCAAAGAGATTGATTATGAGAAAGAATAAATTCCTTTATGTATTGCTTTTGTCCGTGTTATTCACGGCGTGTGACAAGGAAGATAATTTGACGCCTTCCAACCTCGGTAAAGATTGGTTCACGATTGAAAATTCGGATGATCCTGTCGACCGGGCGATTTATCAATTCTACGTGGAAACGGGGATTCCCGTGTTCTATAACGATACGATCGGGCAAGAAACCCGCGTCGACAACTGGGGTAATTCTTATACACATTACGAAATCTTGCAGTTCGGTGCATCAGCGTTGGGGGGAACGGAAACTCCTAATCCGTTTTCGGCTTACGAGTTATGTCCGAGAGAAAATGTTGTCGACGGGCTTGAATTCCTGCGTGAAGAAATCGTGCCTGTTCTGCCCGAGAGTATTAAAATTCGCAGTTTCTTGTTGTTGAAATCTTTAACGCCCTATAATCCGGCAACAAGCAAGGAGGCTTTCAAAGGATTGAACACCGTGTTGATTTCCCGTGTTACCGAATTTGGGGACATGAGCGATGCGGAACGGCTGAACATGAAAGGAGCTGTTCTTAATGCAGTCCTTGCCACGCCGATCGCTGCTTATGCTGAAGAACTGGCAGTGTTCTATCAGACGACACGCGGCTGCTATACGCAGGCAGATTTGTATGGTTGTAATGGGTGGCGTTTTTATAATACTTACGGGTTCTCTGATCCGAGAACTGTCGGTTTCTTGAAAGACCCGAATCCTTATGATTATGGTAATATGCCCACGGAAACTCAGGATGTCGGAATGTATATCAGTGCGATATTTACTTCTACGCCGGAAGAGTTCGAAGCGTCGTACGGGGCATTTGATGCCGTGATGATCAAGTATAGAATTATAGTGTCCGTATTGAAGGAAATAGGGGTTTCTATATAGATTATTCGTTTATTCATAGAGTGTTACTATTAATGGAAGAGAGTCAAACTCTCTTCCGTTGAGGAACACATTGCCGTAATTGAAAGAAGTATGTTTTGTATTGTATAAAATGAACTGAAATGAAAAAAATTCTATTGATTTATGTCGGGATTTTGTGTTCTGCGCTGGTTTTCGGGCAGACAAATTTCCAGAAATTGACATTAAACGAAGCCTGTGAAAAGGCGAAAGCGGAAGGGAAAATGGTTTTTGTAGATCTTTACACGTCGTGGTGTGGACCTTGTAAAGTGATGGCTGCCGATGTATTCCCGAACGTACAGTTGGGTGAGTTTATGAACAAGCATTTCGTGTGCGTGAAATATGACACGGGTGCGGAGGAAGATGGCAAAGTCCTCGCGCAAAAGTTCAACGTTCAGGCATACCCGACATTCCTGTTACTGAATACCGCTCAAGGGTTAGAAAATCAAATTGTCGGCGCCACGATTGACCCGTCAGAGTTTAAAAAAATGGTGGAAGAGGCCATGTCGGCTTCAATTGCCAGTTTGGGAAAACAATACGCGGAGGGTAACCGGGATGCTTCTTTCTTGACAAATTATTTGCAGGAATTGTTGAAAGCCCAAATGATCGCGGAAGCACAAGAAGTACGTGCGGAATTGTTCAAGGTGGTTCTGGACGCCCAAAAGTCGAATAGAGAGTATTGGTACATTTATGATAATCAGGTATTATCCCCGATTTGTTCGGAACCGATGGATTTCCTGTTTGCACATTTCGACCAATTTCGCGAGAGCATGGGTGAGGAAAAAGTGTTGGAGAGAATCTCGATGGCTTTTGAGATAAAATTGAGAGATATGATTCGCGGTCGGGAAAAGATGGATGACTTGGATAAAGTGATAAAACAGATGAAACCTCATCATTTTAACTCTCGGTCACGTCTTGATGTTTATGCCTCTTTGGCGCAAGCGTTGCGTGCCGCTTGGGCGGATAACAAGAACAAAGAAAAAATAGAAAAAGTACTCGTGTTATGTGAAAAAGAATTCCCGAAAATCGATGGAGAGGATTTGGTTTGGTTTTATTTTCCCGTGACAATTTTCATCGCGGGTTCCGGGACGGAGGAACAATACGCTCGCGTGGTGAAATTACACGAGTACACTTACGAGCATACCGGGCATCAACCTTTGCAAATCGGACTGGGAAATATGCTCAATGCTAGGGAACAAAAACAGAATTAATATTACAAGTAAAAGAAAATGAAAAAGTTATTATTGGTATTTGTGGGACTCTTGTGTTCCGTAGTTATCTTCGCTCAAACCAACTTTCAGGAATTGTCATTAGAGAAAGCTTGCGAGCAAGCGAAGACAGAGAATAAACCCGTATTTTTGGATTGTTATACTTCTTGGTGCGGTCCGTGCAAGATGATGGCGAATAATGTCTTCACGCTTGAAGCTGCCGGTGAGTATTTCAACAAGAACTTTGTTTGCGTGAAAATCGATATGGAAAAAGGTGAAGGTCCGGCTATCGGGAAACAGTACGGGGTTGACGCGTATCCTACCTTTTTGATTATTAATGCTGATGGAAAACTGATGCATAAACTTGTCGGGGCGATGTCGCTCGAGGAGTTGATTGAAAACGTCGAGTGTGGTCTAAAGGCAAGCAGCATTGCGGAGTATGAAACGTTGTATCAGTCGGGGAAGCTGGATAAAACGGAACAAATGGCATATTGGAAATTGCTCTCTATCTCTGGAGAGGTGGTGAAAGCTCAAACCGTGGGTGATGACCTTTGGGGAAAACTTTCAGAAAAGGATAAGCTAAACCCGACTTATTGGGCATTGTTACGCTCGCGGGCAACGACCATAGAGGGCGAGGAGATGAAGTTCGTTTGCGCCAATAGGGAATATTTTGAAAAAGAAGTCGGGAAAGAAGAGGTTGGTAAATTGATCTATAATTCTTTTATAACCGAATTGAATATGATGATTATATACCAACTACCAGCGAAAAAATATGAAAAGGTACCGGCTATTAAGGATTTGCTTAAAAATAACGATGTACCTCGTAAAGAGGCTCTTTTGAAGATAACCGAATTGGCTGAAGCCCGGGGAAATTATGATGAAAGGGCTTATCTGGATATTCTTGATGCCAATTTGGATGTATGGGATGATTCGGAAAAAAGAACGATATTCGAGGCGGCAAAATTATTTATCTCGCTTGCCAATGGTAAAGAACACACGAGAATGTTGGGAGATATAGCCTTACGGGCACAAGAAACCGTGAAAGATGAGGTGGTTAAAGAGGGGATTATTAAAATAGGGCTCACTTCCAGAAGAGTATCGGGGAAGGACGGCGTGTATTGGGAAGATTTGGCATCACTGAAAGAGGTCATGGAGCGAGCTTTGCTCGAGAGTAGGTATGTATTTTTGTATTTCCACAACGACGGTCAAACTTCAAAACTTATCAATGAAAAACTCTTCTCTAGCAAAGAGGTGGGGGATTACTTGAATAAGTTCTTTATAAATTATAAAATACACGTTGGAGAAGGGGAGGGAGCTAGAATTGCCAGAAAATATGGTGTCATTGTTCCCAACGTGGTGGTTATGATCGATAAATACGGGGATGTTCGTCACCGGGTGTCCAATCTCATGCAAGGTGATTTCATCGAACGGATGAGCGAAACCTTTGATGATAATAAAGCCGTGGGAGAACTTGAAACACGATATGCAATGGGTGAGCGTTCGCCCGAATTTATGGTGAAATATTTGATGGCACTGGCTAAGATATCTAGCCCGAGAACTTCGCTTGTTGCCGTGGAGCTATTCGCTTTGCTTGATGACGAGCAGAGAGTTTCTCCCGAATTTTGGATGCTGTATCACCCTCAATTTTCCATGATTAGTTCGGATATGAAGAATTATTTGTTTTCGAATATTCAGGAATTTCGTGAGAAATCAGGTGTCGAGAAAGTGGATGAGTTGGTCGCGTATCAAATTAATTCCGACTTAAATCAAGTCCTTTATAACGCGAAAGCAAGAACTACTGCCGAAGATATAGATAGAACGATACAATTTATTAAACAAAATAAGTTACAGAACTCGGGTCAATTAATAGGGTTGGCAAATATTGTCAAACTGTTCAAGAACAAGGTTTGTAGCGTTAAGGAATACAAGAAAGCAAGTAAAGGTATGAAGCCGGAAGAGATTCCGTTCGCGGATTTATACGCGAATGTCCTCGCGATGGAGCCGGGGAGAACGGAAGAGTGGAACGCGTGGGGGAAAGAGATAGTTGATTCTCTTACCGACCCTAAATATATACAGTGGTATAAACAATTTCTTAACTTGAAGTAAAGTATATTTTTTACTTGGTTTGGAATTTTGAACAGCCTTTTGAAAGTTGAATAATGAACTTTCAAAGGGCTGTTCAAGTTTAAAATGGAGTCGATTTTCTTCCCCGTTTCAGATAAAATAAGTTAAATAATATATATGTAAATTGTATATTATTTATAGTTGATTTGTATCATCTCCCATTCAACTCCCATTCATCTCCTATTCAAAGCCTATTTTAAAGGTAAATAAATAGTAATTTAATTGAATTTGAATGAAATTTAATACCATGAAAATATATAGTATATTCATGATTAATTCAGGTAGGATATTTGAATATGCTAGAAACCCACCTTTTATTTTTTTGCTTTAATGATAATTGTGTCGCGAGTGTAATTTCATTATTTTTAGGGCGAAAATTTCTCTTCAACCCAAAGGGGTAGAGGAGAAATAAGTTGTGTTTTGTGTTATTTTAGTGATTTTGATGATGATGAGAATTGTTTGTGTTTTGTTTTTTGTAAGCGTGTGGTTATCACCGTCCTGTGTATCCGCACAAGTGAAAGCCGTGAAAACATGGGTGGCAAGAAAAGCGGAGGAACGAAAACCGTTGAATAAATTTGCTTTTTACGAGAAGGCGTTGAATAAGGAGGAGGCAAGGGAAATTGCGACTTTGTTGTTTGACGAGAAGCTGAAAGAGGTGAAGAAGAAAAACGAGCGGATGTGGGGAGGGAAATGTTTTAGTAGGGAGGGGTTGCGGATGCCTTTTGATTATAAGGTGTTCGGAGTGAAACCGGCAGACGGGAGGAGTCTTTATATTTCCATGCATGGCGGGGGAAGCGCCCCGGAGGCTTTGAATACGCAACAATGGAAGAATCAGATTCAGTTGTATCAACCGAAGGAGGGTGTGTACGTGGCACCCCGGGCGCCTTGGGATGATTGGAATATGTGGTTTAAGCCGGGGTTGGACGAGTTTTTCGACGAGTTGATCCGGACGGCGGTCGTGATGATGGGCGTGAACCCGGATAAGGTGTATTTGTTGGGTTATTCGGCAGGGGGTGACGGCGTGTGGCGTATGGCTCCCCGTATGGCGGATCGTTGGGCTGCTGCTTCCATGATGGCAGGGCATCCCGGTGAGGCTTCTCAGGTTAATTTGCGTAACGTTCCTTTCATGATTTGGATGGGGGAACGGGATGCGGCTTATAACCGGAATACTTTGGCTGCCGAGAAAGGAGTGGTGATGGATTCTTTGCACGCTTCCGACCCGGAAGGGTATATTCACGAAACGCGTATCGTGAAGGGGAAAGGGCATTGGATGGATCGGGAAGATCGTGCGGCAATCCCTTGGATGGCGGAATATCAACGAGAGCCAAACCCGACAAAGGTCGTGTGGAGACAGGAAGAGGTGGTGATGCCTTCTTTATATTGGCTGCGAGTTGATACGGACGAGGCGAAACACGGCATGGAGGTCGTCGTGGAACGGAACGGGAACACGTTCACGATTCTGAAAAATGATTACAAGCGATTGATAATTCGGTTGAATGATGAGATGATTGATTTCGAGCAGCCCGTGGAGATATTTTATCAAGGGAATAAATTCTTTAGCGGAAAAGTGAAGCGGACGTTGAAGAATATAGCCGAATCGATAGACGAGAGGGTGGATAGGCGTTTGATTTTTAGTGGGAAATTGACGGTTGTTGATAACGGGAAGGTTGAGTGAATGCTCTTTTTGATCTTTGATAAAATCGCTCGCCATGGTAATTGGCGGGCGATTTTTTTTCGGTTATGGAAATGTTAAAATGGAGCGTTTTAAATGTAGGTTGAGGGTTGAAGAATTAACAAAGAATTAATGTAGAATCATTTTGAATAGTGAAATCTGGGGTGTAATTTTGTTGGTATAATTAGTGCGTGTTCTTCAGAGAACTTTAAAGAAAAATGATTAAAACAATTAGAAATGAAAAAATTAGGATTGATTTTTGTTAGTTGTGTCCTCTCGCTGTTTGTCGTCCAAAAGACGTACGCGCAGGCGCAGGACAAGTTATTGCAACTATTGAAGGAAGAGTTGGCAGCCGATATGAAAGAGCTGCAGAAGCAGGAGAATCCTCCTTACCACATGAATTTTCGGGTAATGGATGATCGTACCGTGAATATCTCGAGTGCTTTCGGGGCGACGATGCGGGCACAGGAGCAACATGTACGTTCTTTGGTGCCGCAGATTCGGGTGGGAGATACGATTCTGGATAACTTTAAATATAACGCCATGGGGGCTCAGCCTGACCGGAACGGGAATTACCGGATGGCTTATATCGGGTTGGATGACGAGAACGGGACTGACGCAACGCGTCAGGCAATCTGGTACGAGGTGATGCAACGTTATAATTTTGCCACGGAAGCTTACGAGCAGGCGAAGACGCAGAGTAAGGTAAGCGTTGCCGACGAGGATAAAGCTCCTTCTTTCTCTGCAGCCCCGGTAGAGAAATATTACGAGGCCCCGATTCCTGCCGAGAAGCAGGCTATCGATATCGCGGCGTGGGAAAAGAAACTGAATGAGGTTTCCGCCGTGTTCAAAAGTGAACCTTTATTACAGAGCGGGGAAACAAGCCTGACCTTCCGGGTATTGCGTACCTATTTCGTGAATACCGAGGGCACGGAAGTGGTGCAGAACCGCACGTATGCCCGTGTCATGATGAGTGCTTCGATGAAAGCGGATGACGGGATGGAATTGCCTTTGAATATGTCTTATTTCGCTTACGAATTGAAAGACCTTCCTGATGCAGGCATCATGATTGCCGACGCGAAAAAAATGATAGAGCGTTTGAAAGTATTGCGTGTTGCCCCGGTCGTTGATCCTTACACGGGTCCGGCATTGTTGTCCGGTCCTGCAAGCGGTGTTTTCTTCCATGAAATCTTCGGTCACCGTATCGAGGGACATCGTTTGAAATCGGGAGGACAGACCTTCAAGAAAATGGTAGGTGAATACGTGTTGCCGAAAGAGTTCCAAGTGTATTGCGATCCGACTTTACGCAGTTATGCCGGGGAGGAATTGAACGGGTTTTACCTGTATGATGATCAAGGTGCAAAAGCACGTCGTGTAGATGTAGTGAAAGACGGTATATTAAGGGAGTTCCTGATGAGTCGTGTGCCTCTGGACGGATTCCCCCGTACGAACGGACACGCTCGTACTTCCGGTGGTGGTGATCCTGTTTCCCGTCAGTCTAACTTGGTGGTGGAAACGACAGCCCCGAAAACGGAGGCGGAATTACGTCAGATGTTGCTGGAAGAAGCTAAAAAGCAAGGAAAAGAATACGGTTATTATTTCAAAGAAGTAACGAGCGGTTTCACGTTGACCGGTGAAGGCGGTAGCTTGAACTCCTTTAACGTGACCCCGTTGGAAGTGTACCGGATATATGTTGACGGTCGTCCGGACGAATTGGTTCGCGGAGTGGATTTGATCGGAACCCCGTTATCCATGTTCTCCAATATCGTGTGCGGTGGTGATACCCCAAGCGTGTTCACGGGCGAGTGTGGTGCTGAATCCGGTTGGGTGCCTGTTACGGCTAGTTCCCCGATGATTCTGGTAAATAAGATTGAAACGCAGCGTCGTCAGAAATCAATGGATTTACCTCCTATTTTACCGGCACCGACGAACAATTGATTGATTTCAGATTTATGAATTACGATTTACGAGTGAAATTATGTCGGTGAATAAGTTGAATCATAAATCTAAAATCATAAATCAAAAATTAATAGGATCGTAAATCTAAAATCTAAAATCTTAAATTGAAATGAAATATATATTATCGATATTATTGTTTTTCCTGCTTGTGGCACCGCTTGCCGCCCAGAATGATCAAGATCAGGTGATCTTTAAAGCTATGCAGGATGAGATGCAACGCAACAAGGAACAGTTGATGTTGCCGGGGATGCAACCTCCTTACTATATTTCTTATACCTTGGGACGTTCTCGTCAATTTCAGGTGAGAGCCTCGTTGGGCGGTATCGTTAATTTCACGGAAACGCCGTGGTCTTCCCGCGGGGCGGTACAAATGTTTTTAGGGAATGATGATAATAATAACGATTTCGCGTATAGCTGTGTTGCGGCTCAATTGCCGATGCCGGCAGAGCCCGATTATGACGGCATGCGCAGGAATTATTGGATGGGGTCGGATATGATGTACAAGTGGTCGTTACAGGCTGCCAACATGAAAGAATCTTACTTGAAGGCGAACCCGAGAACGCCCGAAGAGGTGAATTTGAAAGATCGTCAGAAAGTGGAGCCTGTCACGAAAATCGAGGAAGCTAAAAACGCTTACACGATAGATCGTGCCGCGTTGGAGAAAACGGCAAACGAATTATCTGCCATCTTCAAGGATTACAAGGATATATACAATTCATCGGTAAATATCAGCGGTGCGGATATTGAGATTTATAAAATGACGACCGATGGTGTTGTGTTGAAACAACCGATGAGATATACCAACTTGTATGCCACGGCTTACGTGGTGACCGAGGATGGTGTACGTATCGATGATACTTATTCCGTGATTGTAGACCGTCCGGAAGATTTACCTTCGCTTGATGAGTTGAAAAAAGGCGTGAAAGCGTTTGCCGATAATTTGATCAAGTTAAAGAATGCCCCGGTTATCACGGAGTATTACGGTGGTCCGGTTTTATTTGAGGGAGGAGCGAGTTCTTCTGTTTTGACCTCTAATTTATTGAGGAGAGGTGCTCTTTACGCTTATCGTAAACCTGCTTCAGATCGTATGCAACCGATCAAGACTTTGGATGATCGTCTGGATATGAAGATCATCGATACCCGTCTGACGGTGAAGAATTATTCTTCTTTGGAAAAATACAATGGTGTCACTTTATTGGGAGCTTATGATATTGACGCCGACGGTATCGTGCCGCCCAAGGAAATCACCTTGGTGGAGAACGGTATTTTCAAGGCGATGTTGAACGGAACCGTTCCGACATTACATGCGCCCCAATCGACAGGTAGTTCCCGGTTCACGCTTTCTTCTATGGATGGAACCTATACATTGGCTCCCGGTACAATTCATATTAAAGCCGACAAGGGTACCAAGCCGGAAAAGATGAAAGCCGCTTTGATCAAGGCTGCCAAGGAGGAAGGTTTGAAATACGCTTATATCGTGCGCGGCTTGGCAGGAAAGGCTTCCCGCATCTACCGGGTGGATTTGAAAGACGGAAGCGAAACGCAAGTACGTTTCGGTGATGTTTCCGGATTCACGTTACCCAACTTGAAACGTATGTTGAATATTTCCAACAAGGAGAATGTAAGCAATTATCTTTCTAACGGAGAGGTGTTGTCTTCAATCATTTATCCTTCTTCTATTCTGGTGGAAAATATAGAAATCAACAAGTCTGACGTGAAGAAAGACAAAGAACAGGTATTGACTTTCCCGTTGCAGAAATAGTCATTATAGAAAATAGAACACAGGGAACTTGGCTCGCTTTTACGGTGAGCCAAGTTTTTTTATGATACTTGTGATTATTTGATTTGCAATTATTATATTTGCAATAATTGCAATTTAAATAATCTAATGATGATAGCAAAGGTTAGGAATCCTTTTATAATTAGCGGGTATGTTTCTGCCGAATATTTTTGTGACCGGGAGATGGAAAGTGATGAACTTACGCGGGCTTTTTTTAACGAGCGTAATACGGTGATTGTTTCTCCCCGGCGTATGGGTAAAACAGGGTTAATAGAACATTGTTTTCATCGTAAGCAGGTGCAAGAAGAGTTCTACACGTTTTTTATCGATATTTATGCCACGGGTACGTTAAGGGAATTCGTGTTCGCTCTTGGCAAGCATATTTTTGAAACCTTGAAGCCCAAGGGGAAGAAGTTTATCGAGCAATTCTTTGCCATTATCAGTTCACTGCGTCCGGCATTTAAGTTAGACTCAATGAGTGGACAGCCTGTTTTTGATATCGGGATTGGAGATATCAAGCAACCGGAATTATCTCTTGAAGAGATTTTCATGTATTTGGAAAGAGCCGATAAACGTTGTATCGTGGCTATTGATGAGTTTCAGCAGATTGCCAAGTACCCGGAGAAAAACGTGGAGGCAATGTTGCGCACGTGTATTCAAAGATGTAAGAATGCTAATTTTGTGTTTTCCGGTAGCCAACGCCACATGATGCAAAATATGTTTTTTTCGGCATCAAGACCGTTTTACCAGAGTGCTTCTCTTCTGAATCTGGAAGCCATTCGGCCGGAACGGTATAAGGAGTTCGTGTATCATCATTTTCGTGAAGCGGGTAAAAAGATTACGGAGGAGTGTATCACACGCGTGTATAATTTGTTGGAGGGGCATACTTGGTATATGCAGATGTTGTTTAATCGTTTTTATGAACAGGTAGAGGCAGGAGAAGAGATGACGGTAAACCTTGCTGACCAGATATTGCATTTAACGGTGGAAGCGAATAAAACTGTTTATCAAAGTATGGTTGCCATGTTGCCCGAAAGGCAGAAAGAGGTGTTGTTTGCAATAGCTAAAGAAGGGAAAGCCATGGAGATAACCTCGACGCAATTTGTCAAAAGGCATGGATTGCATTCGCCGAGTTCCGTGCAATCCGCGATAAAACAATTGCTCGAGAGAGAGTTTATAACTAAGGATGGAGGGGTGTATCACGTTTATGACCGGTTTTTCGGTTTTTGGTTGGCAGAAACGTATGGAACAGGATATAAGCTTTAATTCAAAATAGTAGTGGGGAGCATGGAAGAGTCTGTGAATAAAATGAATCTGGCGGATAGGTTTGAGCAGGTCTATAGAGAATACTCGAAGCCGATGTTTTTGTATGCCCTTAGTTTTTTGATTTCGGAGGAGGAAGCGGAGGATGTTATACAAGAGGTTTTTATAAATTTCTGGAAGGACAAAACGTATCAAAAAATCCGGAGTGAGGTCACGAAGACTTACTTGTTCCGTTCGGTAAAGAATAGTTGCCTGAATCGATTAAAAAAGAAAGATATATTGCGTGATCGACTGGATGTGTTGCGGGAAGAAGTGGTTGAGGAGGAGATGGTGAAGTGGAACGACACGTTGATTCAAGAGGTGGAGGCTGAAATAGAGCGAATGCCTGAACAGACACGGGAAATTATTAGAAGCGTGTTTTTTCATGAAATGAAATATCAAGAGGTCGCGGATGCGTTGGGAATATCTATAAATTCCGTGAAAACGTTGTTGAAAAACGGGATGAGGCATTTGCGGGAGCGTTTTGCCGAACGGATGGATTTGTTTCTTGTTATGGTGCTGATAAATTGATGGTTATGCTTGGTGCTTGATTTTTTTTGAATTTTTTCTCTTTTTGATTCACCCGATTTTCTTTTTTATTGTCTATACGGAAAAGAAAATAGGTCATGGATACATGGAATGAAATAGACGAGTGGATTGCCCGATACCTGCAAGGGGAGCTTCCGGAACAAGACAAGAGTAGTTTGATTCGGTGGTTGGAAGCTTCCCCCGAGCATGAAAAGTATTTTCGGGAGATTCTTCGGACGGAGGTGCATGTGGATGCTGTCGGAAAATGGAGTAGATTGGAGCGGATGCAAGAAGATGTGTGGAAGCGTATAACCCCGATTTTGGAGAGGCGAAGGAGATTGTGGTACGCGTGGGGAAGTAGTGTCGCTGCCGTGGTAATGGTGTTGGTAGGGGCGTTTTTCGTTTGGAGAGGACAACGGGAAATCAAGGGAGAATCAAATGTTTTCGCGAGTGTTTTACAAGTTGAATCCGGATCGGCTAAAGCGATTTTAGTGACTTCGTCGGGAAAAAGGATCGAGTTAAAGGAAGGTGAAACTCGTCAAGTGGCGGATATTTCCGGTGTAGGTGTGATACAGGATTCAACGGGAGGAGTTCGATTCGAGGATAAAGGGATGCCCGGGGAGGGGATACGAGAGAACAACACGATCGTGGTGCCTCGGAAAGGGGAGTACTTCGTGGAGTTGAGCGATGGTACGAAAGTTTGGATAAATTCGGATTCATGGTTGGAGTTTCCCAATCGCTTTTACGGGGATTCGCGGGAAGTGAGTTTGCAAGGCGAGGCTTACTTCGAGGTGGCGTCAAACCCGGATAAACCGTTTTACGTGCATCTGGGAGAAGTGAAAGTGCGTGTGCTGGGGACGGCATTTAACGTGACGGCTTACGAGAATGACGGTTTGACGGAAGTGGCGCTTTTGCACGGGAAAGTTAGTTTTGACGTGGGAAAGGAGGCTTATGCGCTTGAACCGGGAGAGGTTGCATCTTTAAACAAAGAGAACGGTAAAACTACTATTCGGGAAGGTGATGTTCGGATGATTATTGATTGGAAAACCGGTAAGTTTAATTTTGAGGATATGCCCTTGGAGGTATTGACCGTGAAATTATCTCGTTGGTATGGAGTTTCTTTTGTCTTCGTGGATGAGGAGGCAAAAGGATTACGTTTTTCCGGGGCGGTGACTAAATACAGGAGTTTGGATTACGTGTTGAATATGATATCGAAGACGACAAACGTGAAGTTCGAGGAGGAGGAAGGGAAAGTCGTGATTCGTGCGAAAAGATGAAGCTTATATAAAATGAATTATCCCGAATAGTGGTGACGCACGATCCGGGATAGGGCTTATTAATAATTAATATACCTATTTGCAAAAGTATGAAAAAAAAGCGAACGAGGTGGTTTTTCATGCGAGGTTTTGAACCACGAAAATTATTGAAAGTAATGAAACTAAGCGTAATTTTATTATTGGCAAGCATGCATCTGGCGGTTGCCGGTGTTAAGGCTCAAGCGAAGATCACGGTTGAGGCGAAGATCGTGACTTATTTGGAGTTATTTAAACAGATCAAAGAACAGACGGGGCTTACCGTGGTGTATAGTAACAACGAGTTGGATAAGTCGCAAACCGTGGAAGCGGGATTCGTGCAGACGGATTTGAAGGTTGTGCTGGATAGAATTTTAGAAGGCACACGTTTGACTTACGAGATGATGGATGAGTTTATTGTTTTGAAACTAGCTCCGGAGGAAAAGAAAAAGTCGTTGAATATCGTGGGGCGAGTGTCAGATAAAGACAAGTTGCCTCTCCCCGGGGTAGCCGTGATGGCGAAAGATTTGAAGTTAGGAACGACGACTGATCATAACGGGTATTATTCTTTGCTTTTGCCGATGACGGATAATGTTTCTCTCGTGTTTTCGTTTATGGGAATGAAGACTGTAGAGGTGAAGTACGTGGGGCAAGATTCGATTAACGTGGTGATGGAGGAAGATATTAAGGCTTTGGACGACGTGGTGATTACCGGCTACGGGAGAACGGCGAAGGGGAATTACACGGGAGCGGCAACCACGGTGAGCGTGGCGGATATTATGATGGCGGGAGCTTCTTCTATCGACCAGATGTTGCAGGGGGTGGTTCCGGGAATGCTGGTGCAGTCGGGAACCGGTATGGTGGGCTCTTCACCGAAGATACGCGTAAGGGGTACTTCTTCTTTGCTGGGGAGTCAGGAACCGGTATGGGTGGTTGACGGAGTGGTGCAACGGGATCCCCAACCGTTTAACTCGGAGGATAACACGAAGTTTTCGGTGGACGCGGATGATATTTCCCAGTTAGCGGGTAATGCAATTTCATGGTTGAATCCCAATGATATAGAAACAATCACTGTTTTGAAGGATGCTTCGGCTACCGCTATTTATGGTTCCGAGGCGGCTAATGGTGTCATCGTTATCACGACAAAAAAGGCAAAAGCGGGTAAAGTTTCGGTATCGTATAGCGGGGATTTTTCTATAGGTCAGAGACCTCGTTACGGGTTGTATGACCGGATGAATTCACAGGAGATGATGGAGTTCTCGAGGGAAATGTACGAGGATCGGGTGGTTTACCCTAACACGATTTTGGAGGTCGGGTATGCCGGATTGTTGAAATCTTATTTGGATAAAAAGATTTCGAAGGAAGATTTCGATAAGGAATACAGGAAAATGGCCGAGCGAAACACGGATTGGTTTGATTTGCTGTTCAGTAATTCGTTTAGTCATAAACATAGTTTGAGTTTGAGCGGTGGTTCTGAAAAGATTCAGAACAGGACTTCGTTGGGATACACGGACGAGAGGGGAGAAGCGAAGGGGAATAACGTGGCGTTGTTTACGGCTACCTCTAACACGACGGTGAATTTGTTTGACAATAAATTGATGGTGAATTTGTTGTTGAAGGGTACTTGGCGAAAAGCGGAAGGTTTTGCCTATGACGTGGATCCTTTCAATTATGCGTATAACACGAGCCGTGTGATCCCCATGTATAACGAGGATGGTACTTTGCATTATCATGACAAATGGGCGGAAACCGAAAGTACGGTAATTAATAGTAAATATAATTACTTGTATAATATTCAGAATGAGTTAGATAACACGGGAAGCGAGAACAACACGAAGAGTTGGGGGGCAACCTTGGACTTGAAATGGAATATTTTGCCGGGATTGGAATACCAAGGCTTGGTGTCTTATGCTTCCTCGTCGGCAGACGTGAAAAAGTATGCCACGGAGCGTTCTTTTTACGCTTCTACTCTCCGGGGGTATGATTTTGAGGCTTACGAAAATTCTGCCGAGGAGTTCGGGTATACCCGTTTGCCTTTCGGGGGATTGTTGGAAACCGGGTTGACGGATGTGACTACCATCACGGTGCGGAATGCTTTGGTGTATGATAGAATGTTCAAGGATGTGCACCGGATGACATTGCAGTTGGGTATCGAAACTAATTCTACTAAAACGAGAGGGTCGACCGGAAAGCGTTACGGGTATTTGAGGGATCGGGGCGAAACTTTCGTGAAGTTGCCGATGACGTATATATATTTGGGTGATCCGGTAGATAATGATTTGGCACAAGGAGAAGCTACCGTGTTGAATAAGATTGACAATAAACTGAGCGAGTATGTTTCCGCCGTGTATGCTTATGATAATCGCTACGTGTTGAATGTCAGCGCTCGTCTTGATGCATCCAATCGTTTCGGGCAGGATAAAAATAAACGTTTCGAGCCGACATGGTCGGTGGGAGCGAAGTGGAGAGTGGCTTCGGAGAATTTCGCGAGAGATTTGTGGTGGTTGAATAATTTGGATTTGATAGCTTCTTACGGTTATCAAGGTAACGCGGTGGAAACGGTTTCACCTTATTTGATAGCGGAACAGGGAGGCGTGAATGAATATTATAATGATTACGTGTTGAACGTGAAGTCGTTGCCTTATTCTGATCTTGGATGGGAAAAAACGAAAACCTATAATTTGGGGGTAGATGCCGCATTCTTGGAAGGACGATTGAATTTCACGGTGAATTATTTCAAAAAGGTCAGCGACGTACTTTCTTCCCGTAATATCCCCCGGGAAAATGGAGTGGAGAAAGCTATCGTGGACGGGGGTGAGATGACGAATACCGGTTATGATTTCGTGATTAACGTGATTCCGGTTCGGACGAAAGATTTCACTTGGCAGTTGTCATTGAATACGGCCGTGACCAAGAATAAGGTAAATAAGAATCAACGGATTAATACCTTGAACGATTATCTGGATGGTAGTGCCGTGGTGAACGGGGAGGCTTTCTCCACGTTCTATTCTTTCAAGTATGCAGGTCTGGATGATGAGAATGGTTTCCCGAAATTTGATTACATGGATGTGGAGGACGGGGAGAGTCCGTTGGCCTATTTGGTGAAGTCCGGTAAGTTTACCCCGGATTTTTCGGGAGGTTTGAACATGATGTTCAAGTACCGGAATTGGTCGTTGTATGCTTTGTTCAACGTGCAGTGGGGAGGACATGCCCGTTTGCCGAAGTTGTATGACACGGATAGCAATTACGGGATTCCAACCCCGGAGCAGAATGTATCCCGGGATTTAGCCAAGCGTTGGCGGAAAGCGGGAGATAAAACCAATATTCCTTCTATTCCGACGAGTAAAGCCTATATCAATTTGCCGACGACAGCCACGGTAGCGAGTTCGGAAAGACGGTTGTATGATATGTATAATAATTCCGATTTGCGAGTGGCTAACACGGATTTTATTCGTTGTCGTTCTTTGTCGTTGTCTTATGATTTTGAACAGAAGTGGTTATCTCGAATCGGGGCGCAACGGTTGTTGCTTAAGGCAAGTATGACGAACCCGTTTATGTGGGTTTCCGATAGTAAATGGAACGGGTTGGATCCGGAAACGGGAGATTGGCCGACGAGAAGGGTTACTTCATTGTCTTTACAAGTGATGTTTTAAGAGGTAAGTTGAGTGTTAAATAATAAATAATGATATGATGAAGAAATTACAATTCATGATATGCTTATTGGGATTGCTGGGGCTGGGGGCTTGTTCCGATTATTTGGAGAAAGAGTCCTCGGATGAGGTAATCGTGAAGACTGTTTCCGATTATAGTGAATTGCTTTTGGGGGCAGGCTATCCGTCACCGACAAAGGCGATTTATAATACGCTCTATTTGTTGGATGACGATTTTATGCTGAATGATAATAATTTTAACGACGAAACGGATAATGCTGGTGCAGTGGGTGTTTTCCCGTTTTTTACATGGCAACCGGATATGTGGGAACGACAGGAGGTGGATAAATCTTCGTATGATGAGACTTATTCCCCGACATACGAGCGGATTATGGGAGTGAATGCCGTGCTGGACGGGATTGATGAGGCAACCGGTGATGTGGAAGAGCGTGACCGGGTGAAGGCGGAAGCCTTGGCTTTGAGAGGTTATTATTATTTTATGTTGGTAAATCTTTACGGGGAACCTTATAATTATAATAAAAAGGCATTAGGAGTACCTTTGAAGTTAACGGCTGATATGGAAACGAACGGGAAAGCCCGGAGTACGGTGGAAGAGGTGTATGGACAGATCGTGAAGGATTTGACTGAATCGTCAGCTTTGTTTGAAAAATATACCAAGCGTAGGGGAAGTTTCCGGATAAATTTGCCAACGGTTAATATTCTTTTGTCTCGTGTTTATTTACACATGGAGTTATGGAAAGAAGCTATTGCTGCTGCCACGAAGGCGATAGAACATGGTAATTTGTTAACGAATTACGTGAATTTACCGGCAAGCGCAATTTGTATTGCCAATTATAGTTATTCGGAAGTGGAGTGGGTGTATGGTAATGGAAATACACCGAGTCGATTGAATACGGTTCTTGTTTCTTCGGATTTGCGTGAAAAGTTTGATGCGAACCCGAATGATACCCGCCGGCTACTTTGGTTTGATGCGAACTGGAATGTTACTAAAAAACGACTGAGTTACCCGAGCGGTACGCCAAGAATGCCGACAAATTCGATTCGCATGTCGGAGGCTTACCTGAATCGGGCAGAAGCTTTGGTACAGGATAATCAAATCGGGTTGGCATGGGATGACTTGGAGCATTTGCGGGAGAATCGTTATCGGGATTATGATGAAGCGGAAATTACAGATGCGGTGGCATTGCTGGAAGCAATTCGTGAAGAACGTCGATTGGAACTTTGTTATGACGAGGTGCGTTGGTTTGATTTGCGGCGTTATGGAATGCCTGCTATTTCTCACCGGTATAAGGCAAGGAGTTCGGCGAATTGGCAGACTTACGTGTTGACGGAAAAAGATCCTTTGTACACGTTACCGATTCCTAATGAAGTGATGGACGAGAATCCGGGATTGCAGCAAAATGAATCGGCAAAGCAGCCTTTGAGGCAAGGGAAATGAGAAATGTAGAATCTAAAATGTTACAACGATGAAGACGAGTATATATGTATTCTTGTTTGCGCTCCTGTTTTTAGGAGCCTGCGCGGAGGACAAAGAGATTGGGGAGATTCAAATAACTGACCCGGATTACGTGTTGCCACAGGGAGGGAATGCTGCTGCGGATGAGGTCATTTTGAAGTTGTATGAAAAGTACAATACTTATTTCTTGTATAAATACACGGAAAAAGATATAGAATGGACTCAGACGGCTCTTTGGGCTTATTATGATTATGAGCCGATAGACCCCAATGATGTTGTGAATTTATTAAACTTGTTGGAAATTACTTGGTTTGATTTGTATGATGCGGAGGTTTTGAAAAGAATGATGCCTTATCGGATATTTTTAACGGGGATGTTGAAGGAAGATATTGGCTCTTGGTGGGAAAATTGGGTAGATATTCCGGCTCGTTATCTGGAAAATCAGATAGCCATTAATAAGGTGGAGAAGGATGTGGCTGATATGTCTGCCGCGGAGAAGAGAGAATTTAAATCTTATTTGCAAGCCACGTTCTTGGAATATTGCGTGGCTTATGGTGTGATAACTATTCCTGATGAGTTTTATGCTGGAAGTGATTACACGAAATCTTATGCAAGTAGTTCGGAAGAAGCGAGAGAGTGGGGATTCGTGTACAATCCGAAAACGGATAGTGAATGGAGTTATGATACTTACCAAATCACTTCTACAGATGATGTAAACGCTTATTTGGCTTCTTTGGTATATCGCACTACCGGGGAGTGGGCTGAGGATTTGGAATACCCGTTGATTCGGGAGAAATATCAAATACTGGTCAACTGTCTGAAGGAGCAATATGGTATAGATGTTTGTAAAATCGGTAACACTGTTTATGAATAATGTTGTATGTTTAAAATGTATTGTATGAAAAAAAGTATTGTAGGTTTATTACTTTTGGTGTTTATGGCACCTTGCGTGTGTAAATCTTTTGCGGCAGAAAGGAAAAAGAAAAATGTCAAAGAAGAGACGAATGTCGCGAAGGAAACGAAATATGAGAAGTTGATGAAAAAAGCGGGACGGGAGACCGCTTCAGGGGAGTTTCTTTCTTTGCACAAGATTGGGGGAAAACTTTACGTGGAACTTCCTTTGAAATATTGCGGACGTGATTTATTGATTGCTTCCACGACATCGGAATCCAGTAATTCCAGATTGGCTATGGTCGGGTATAAAACACTTGATCCTTTGCATGTCAGATTTATAAAGATGGATAGTACGATTGTACTCCAGAACGTAAATGCCATGATGGAGGGGGATAAGGAACTGGAGATTGCCATAAAACGAAATTACATGGACACGTTTTATAAGAAGTACCCGATAGCGGCTTATAATAATGATTCTACTTCGGTTGTATTTGATATGACGGAATTGTTCGTCGGGGACGAGGAAGCTTTGAAGCCGGTTGAGAGTAATTACAGTATTCTGGGGATCTCTTCTCGGTTGAAACCGGGATTCGGTATGTTGGATAAGATCAAAGCTTTCGATGATAACGTAACGATAGCGTCGTACATGACTTATGATTATAGTATATCCTTTTTTGGGCAGAATATCGGGTCGGGAGAATTGACGACTAAAGTAATGCGTACGATATTGTTGTTGCCGGAGGAGCAAATGAAACCGAGAATCGCAGATTCCCGTGTAGGTATATTTCTTACCGGCAAACAAAATATCACTATGGCGGCAGATGGGATTGAAAGTTATGCATTGGCTAACCGTTGGAGATTGGAACCTAAGGATATGAAGGCATGGGAACGCGGGGAACTGGTGGAACCGGTGAAACCTATCGTGTGGTATATTGATGATGCTTTCCCCGAATCATGGAAGGAACCTTTGAAACAATCGGTTTTGATATGGAATCAGGCTTTCGAGAAAATCGGTTTTAAAAATGTGATGGTTGCACGTGATTTCCCGAAAGATGATCCTAATTTTGATCCCGACAACTTGAAATATTCATGTATTCGTTATGTGCCGATCTCGGTTGAGAATGCCATGGGACCTTCTTGGGTAGACCCGAGAACCGGAGAGATTATTAACGCGACCGTACTGGTTTATAATGATGTAATTAAATTGATTAATAGCTGGCGTTTTATCCAGACCGCGCAGTTAGACCCGAGAGTGCGGGGTAAGAAATTGCCGCGAGAGGTGGTGGATGAATCCTTGGCTTACGTGTTTGCCCATGAAATAGGACATACGTTGGGATTGATGCATAATATGGCTGCTTCCAGTGCTTATCCCGTGGATTCGTTACGTTCCGCATCCTTCACGAATAAATACGGTACGACACCCTCTATTATGGATTACGCCCGTTTTAATTACGTGGCGCAGCCGGGTGACGAGGGAGTACGCTTGTCACCCCCGGATATGGGTGTGTATGATGAGTATGCCATTAAATGGTTGTATTCTCCTATCCCGGGTGATAAATCAGTACGGGAGGAAGCTAAAATATTGGAAGGCTGGGTAGACGAGAAGGCTGGCGATCCTATCTACCGTTATGGGAAACAGCAAGTGTATTCTCGTTATGACCCGAGTGCCCTTGAGGAAGATTTGGGAGATGATGCTTGTAAAGCGGGAGATTACGGGATCAAGAATCTGAAATATATTTTGGAGAACTTGAATAGTTGGATAAAAGATGATGAATCGACAGCTCACAGACAGGAGTTGTATTCGGGACTTTGTAACCAGTATAACCGTTATTTGTTGAATGCCTTGACTAACGTGGGAGGTATTTATTTAACGGAGGTGAAAGACGGAACTCCGGGTGAGCGTTGGAGAGCGGTTCCTCGGGATGTACAACAAAAATCGTTGAAATGGGTTATTAAACAATTGCGTGAAAGCGATTGGTTGGATCAAAAAGATGTGACGAGCAAATTCCCGTTGGCAATCAATCAATCTCTTATGTTGAAATCTCGAGTGGGTAAAAAATTATTTCAACTTAATAAAGGCATATTATTGTCTTCTCATGTCAGCACTCAACCTTATACATTGGAGAATTACTACGATGATCTTTTTGCCGGAATCTGGGAATCGGCTATGAAAGGGCGTAAGTTGACGGCTGGTGATAAAATATTGCAGAGGTTGGCTGTGCAGGAGGCGATAGCTGCAGCCGGAAAAGTTATGGATAAAAAAGGAGGTAAATCTCTTCAAGTTGCAGATATGATTTATGCTCCTTCTGTAGATGAGATTGCTCTTTACGGATTGGATGAAACGGGTTGTATTAATGAATATTTGCCGGAATTGCGAGCTCTCGAGGAAGAACACGGGAAAGGTTATGTTGCAGCTTGCTTGCGGGAGAAATATCAGTTTGGGGATACTGGCGATTACGGTTGGCAGAAAGAGGTGAATGTAAGTGATATAGATGAATCTGCTGCTTATTGTGCCGCTATGTTGAAGAAAATAGAGAATTTGATAAAAACAAAACAGGCAACGGCAAATGTAGGGGATAAAATTCATTATCAATCCCTTTTGTTAATGATTGAAGCACAGAAAAAATAGCGTGTCAATAAAAAAAGTCGGTCAATTTTTGACCGACTTTTTTATATTGGTTACCTTAATCTTATTTTATTTCAATGGTTCTTTGTTCTTTTTTAATATCCTCGATTGAAATCTTCGGTAGATCAATGGTTAATACACCGTGTTCTACACCGGCGGCAATCTTTTCTTTGTCAACATCGTCGGGCAGAATCATCGTCTGCTGGAACTTGGAGTATGAAAACTCACGACGCAGGAAGCGTTGTTCTTTCTTCTCCTCGTTGTTTTCAATTTTCTTCTCCATGGTGATGACCAGATTATTATCTTCGTCAATGCGAACGTTAAAATCTTCTTTTGTCATACCCGGGGCGGCAACTTCTACTTTATAATCTTTTTCCGACTCGATCACGTTGATTGCAGGTGCAGTTGCGTTTGTTCTAGTCATCCACTCGTTATCAAAGAAATCATTAAAGATACTTGGTAACCAATTTTGAGTTCTTCTTACAGGCATCATAATTTCAGTCTCCTATCTTTAAGTTTAACATTCAATCTTATCTTTGGACTCCGGCTCTTTTTAGAAACCGTCGTTCGATAAGGAATAGTGCAAAGCCTGTGCCATCGTGATTTACGGACTTTTTGTCATGGATATTATGTCAAATTTTCATTTTTTGTTTCGTCATATGACAAATATTTTCAATTTCAAGTACGTTTTTGTGATAATAATTGTAGCTTTATGGCTGTTTAAATAGGTATGTACTTAATAAATACATTATGCATAGATCAAATAATAATTACAATTGGGCTAGAACAATATTTGTTGTAGCGTTGGTCGTTGGCCTTGGATGGATGTCTTCTCCGGTAATGGCACACGGCACGGAAGTGTGTTTGGCAGATGGTGATACTACCGTACATGTGGTTGCAGATGTACAGCCGGAGTTTAACGGTAATCTGAATCAATGGCTCGGGGAGAATATCATGTACCCGGAAGAGGCTCAACAGGAGCGTATCGAGGGTAAAGTGTTCGTGACTTTCACGGTAGAAAAAGACGGGGCAATATCTCATGTTACCGTCGTGCGTTCGGCTCACCCGATTCTGGACGCGGAGGCTGTGCGCGTGATCCAAAGTATGCCGAAATGGAAACCCGCCATGATGAACGGTGAAGCGGTACGTTTTTCCAAGACTTTGCCGATCACGTTTAAATTGGCAGAGGAACAATTGACTTACGAGCAATACCTGAAGAATCTGGAAGAGGAGCAAGAGCTGCTGAAACAAGGCAATCAATTAACGCCGGAGGAACAGGCAGCCCGCGTAGAGGCTTTCAAAAAACAGTTGGGAGATGATGCCACGCTTTACAAATTGTTGCTGGAAAAGAGTCAGGCTATCAAAGGCGAGATCGACAGTGTGGTGAAAGCTCAAACCAAAGTATTGAAGTTGAAAAAGACGGATGTAAAAGAATTGACAAAAATATACGAGAACGAGATTGACGCGAAGATCAAATTGATCGAAAGTCTGGGAACAGATGATTTTGTCAATAAATTTGTATCTTCCGAGATAAAGATGAGACAACTCGAGATGGACAAGATGTTGCAGATAAAAGATTTATTGAAAGATCGTTTTAAACTCTATTTCGAGAATTATATTTTGCTGCAATAAAATAATTGTATGATATCTATAGTCGGGGTTGTTCAGGAATTCTTTTCGGACAACCCCGAATTGTTTTAAGATGATAAGACTGTTGAATGTTAAGGTGGGGATATGATTTATTTTATTATCTTTGGGGTAGTAATGGTGAATTATGGGTTTATCAGATAAAGATATTTTGAATTCCATTCGGAAGGATAAGACTGCCGGAATACAACAATTGTTTGTCCGGTATTATCGTCCTTTGGTTTTATTCGCCGATGAATTTCTTAAAGATCGCTTGGAGGCGGAAGATGTGGTACAGGAGTTGTTTGTCAAATTATGGGAGGATGATCATTTGATGCGGGTAACCGATGTGTCCTTAGCCTCTTATCTGTTTTCTGCTGTGAGAAACAGGGCGATCTCTTGTCTGCAGAAGAAAGATGTCTTACGAGGTAGGCGTGAGTTGGAGGGAGTGGAAATTTCTGTTGAGGTTGCCGCGGATATTGATGAAGAACGTATGGAAGTCGTGATGCGGGAGGTAGACCGATTACCGGAAAGAACCCGTCAGGTGGTGGAGTGTGTGATGCTGCGAGGGCGAAAGTACAAGGAAACGGCGGAAGAATTGAATATATCCATTAATACTGTGAAATTCTTGTTGAAAGAAGGAACAAAGCGTTTGCGGGAGCGGATTGCCTCCATGGGCCCGGAGATTTTGCTCCATATTGTTTGTTGGTTCAGAAAATAATAAGCGAGAATATTTTTCGAAAAAAGTTTGGAAATGACCTACCCGTTTTTTTGATTTTTCAGTCTTACTGATAAAAGAAAAAATGATGAAGTTACCAGAAGAGATATATGAACTTGTTTTAGCCCGATTAGCCGGGGAAATTGATGCGGAGAGCAGGGTGAGATTGCAGGCATGGTTGGACGAGAGCGAGCGGAATCGGGAATTATACCGGGAGTTTTGTGCTTTATGGTATGCCGGTAGATGGGGAAATTTGCGGGGTAGCGTGAATCGGGACAAAGGCTGGGAGAATGTGTTGCTCCGTCGGAATCGAAACAGAATTCGGTATATATGGTCACGGGCGGCAGTTGCGGCAGTTGTATTTTTTGTGGTCGGTTTTGTCGGGTGGTATTGGTCCAATGATGAGAGAAATATACAGGTGGTCGAGAATATGCAGGCGTGGGGGAACACGGATATTAAATTGATTCTTTCTTCGGGTGAAGAGGTAAATTTGCGGGAGATAGGTAAAGGAGAGATTACGGATGAAGGTATGGTTATCCGTTCCGATTCGGCATCTCTTGATTATACCAGACAGACGGAAGCCGTTACGGGATATAACGAGTTGATTGTCCCGAAATGCGGGGAGTATCGATTACGTTTGCCGGACGGTAGTTCGGTAGTATTGAATGCGGAATCGAGGTTGCGTTTCTCTTTGAACTTTACGGGAGAGGTGCGGGAAGTATTTCTTGATGGGGAAGCTTGTTTTGAAGTGGCAAAAGATACGCTACGACCTTTTATCGTTCACACGACAAAAGCTGATGTACGGGTGTTGGGGACATTGTTTAATGTATCTGCTTATTCGGAAGAAACGAGTACGGAGGTTACTCTGGTAAATGGATCCGTGCAAGTTGATGCGGGTGATAGCCGGGAGCGTCTGCAACCCGATCAGCAGTTGATTTTGGATAACCAAACTTTACGGACACGAGTGCGGGTAGTGGATGCAGGAACTTATATCGCGTGGACAGACGGGTTATTCCGTTTTGATGCCATGTCTTTAGAACAATTGATGTCTAGATTGAGCCGCTGGTTTGATATATCTTATGAATTTAAGGACGAATCATTAAAAAAAGTACGCTTTACGGGAGGATTCCGAAAGTATGATGATATTAACCGTATCATGAGTATGATAGGGGAAATTACGAATGTTTCATTTAAAATAACGGATAATAAAATTGTAATAAATAAAAAGTAGAAAAGAAAATCGGGTAACGCTTGCAACATTACCCGATATTATCTCCCTCGGTAAAGGGAGTGTAATTTATAAAACTTAAAAACAAATGTATGAAAAAAAGTCGAAAGTATCGACCTGTCTTTTTAAAAAACAGGTGGAATAAAATCTGTACGATTATGAAGTTGACATTGTTTATGTGTATTTTTTTCGTGTTAGCCTCTTACGGGAGTAGTTTATCCCAACAGAAGGTGAATATGAATCTGGGGAAAACCACAATTAAAGAGGCTTTAACAGAATTCCAGCGGGTAACGAATATGATCGTGATCTATAGCGATGATAATTTCGAAACGACTCGTGAGGTGGTGGCAAATTTTAAAAACGTGGACTTAGATGCATTTTTGACAACATTATTGAAGGGAAGCGGGATGGCGTATAAGTTGATGGAGGATTATATTTTAATCGTGCCGTCAAAAATCACGGTGGCCGATTCGTTGAATCAATTGAAGAAATACGTCGTCCGGGGTGTGGTAAAGGACGTAAAAGGAGTGACAATGCCCGGGGTGACTGTTTTGATCAAGGGAACGAAAGTGGGGGTTGCCACGGATGTTGACGGTAAATTTGAATTGACAACCACGGATTCGAGTAATCTTGTACTTGTGTTCTCGTTTATCGGGATGAAAACTACGGAAGTTAAATATTCCGGGCAAAAGTCTATGAACGTGACTATGCTGGAAGACGTGGGCGAGTTGGAAGACGTGGTCGTGACGGGGTATGCCAACGTGAAAAAGTCCAGTTTCACGGGAAATTCCATTCGGGTAAGTCGGGATCAATTGATGAACGTGTCGAATCGGAACGTAATTGATGCTTTGCAAGTATTTGATCCGTCATTACGTCTTATGAAGAATAACATCATGGGTTCAGACCCGAATACGTTACCGGAGTTTTACGTGCGGGGGCAATCCGGTATCGGCGTGAAAGAATTGGACAAGGATGTGTCGCAGACTTCCCTGCAGAATAACCCGAATGCTCCGATTTTTATTATGGACGGTTTTGAGGTAAGCGTGGAGAAGATTTATGATTTCGATATGAATCGGGTGGCGAGTATGACGATATTGAAAGATGCGGCGGCGACGGCAATTTATGGATCTCGTGCGGCAAACGGGGTGATCGTGATTGAAACGATAGCGCCGGAACCCGGACGTTTGAAAGTGGCGTATAATTTTACGGCGACGGTGACGGCTCCGGACTTATCCGATTATAATTTGATGAATGCACGGGAGAAACTGGAAGCAGAAATCGCGGCAGGATTCTTTACTCCGGCAGCGGATGCCACTTCCTCGACTCGGAATATGTTGGAAAGGGAAAGATTGTTAAAACAAAGCCGTATAGACCGGGGAGTCAACACTTATTGGTTATCACAACCGTTGCAGACGGAGTTTAATCATAAACATAGTTTGTATATTGACGGAGGTTCTCAAGACGTTCGTGTCGGAATCGATTTGCGTTATGATGCTCAAGGGGGTGTTATGAAAGGCTCTTCCCGTGATAAGATTGGGGCGGGATTTTACGTGGATTACCGGATGAAAAAGTTACAAATCAAGAATTACGTGACCTTTAATCAGGTAAAAGCAAATATATCCCCTTATGGTAATTTTCAGGATTATGCCGAGAAATTGCCTTATGATTTGTACAAGGATGAAAATGGTAATTACGTGAGATT
The DNA here is from genome assembly GCF_022132345.1 of Butyricimonas sp. DFI.6.44. NCBI lineage: Bacteria > Pseudomonadati > Bacteroidota > Bacteroidia > Bacteroidales > Odoribacteraceae > Butyricimonas > Butyricimonas sp. DFI.6.44. The sequence continues at coordinate 197,288 of NZ_JAKNJD010000013.1, forward strand.
GTTACAACAGGAGTACGGTAAAGGATGGCATGGCAATCCCGGTAATTTGGAAAATCCGTTGTACGAGGCTAAAGTGTTGTCGAATTTCAAACGGAACGGTTATCAGGAATATGCTGACGAGTTGAGTTTGAATTGGTATATAACAGATCGTTTGCAGTTTAAGGGACAATTTAAAATATCACAATATAATTCAAATTCAAAGGATTTTATCGATCCGTTGTCCGGTAAATATGCCGTGAATACGGCTCTCCCCGGCGAATTGACTATTGCCGAGGCGAAACGTACACAGGTGAGTTCGAACATTTTTGTCAATTATGTGGCTTCTATCGGTATGCATCAGATTAATAGCTCTTTGGGAATTAACACGATAGAAAATAATGCCAGAAACTCTACCAGCTATTATAAAGGCTTTCCTTCCGGACATTTGAATTCTCCTGAATATGCGGCAGAGTCACCCAAGAAACCTACATTCTCGGACAATCATACCCGATTATTCGGGGCATTCTTCTCCGTGAATTACACGTATAACGATATTTATCTTTTTGACGGTTCATGTCGCTTGGATGGTTCATCCGAGTTTGGAGCCGACAAAAAATATGCCCCTTTCTGGTCGGCAGGTGCGGGAATAAATATTCACAATTACGATTTTATGCGGGAACATTCGATTTTCAGCCAGTTGAAGCTGAGGGCGACTTACGGTTCCACGGGTAAGACCAATTTCCCGCAGTACGCGGCAAAAAACAGTTACGATTTATTGTCAGACTGGTATGAAACCGGAAGCGGTGTGATTATCACTCAATACGGGAACAATAATTTGACATGGGAAGTGACTAATACCGTTGATTTGGGGGTAGACTTGGGATTTTTGCAAGATAGATTCACACTGAAGTTCGCTTGGTACAACAAACTATCGAAAGATCTGATTACGACTGTCACCGTGCCAACCTCGACGGGATTCTCTTCTTACATGGATAACATGGGAGAGGTGAGAAACCGGGGTTTTGAATTGGATATTCGTGCCGAGTTGGTAAAACGGGATGATTTGTTGGTCATCTTCTGGGGAAATATGGCCCACAACAAGAATCGGATTATGAAAATATCCGAATCATTGAAAGCGTATAATGAGCGTGTAAATGAAGAGTTTGCTAAATATGAACAACAAGGATTGGTGAACCAACAGGATGAAAAGTACGCTAAACCCGTGTTGCAATATGTTGAAGGCGGTTCCTTAACTTCTATTTTCGGGATGCGCTCGTTGGGAATTAACCCGTCCGACGGGGAAGAAATCTTTTTAAGAAGCAACGGTAGTATCAGCTACGCGTGGAAAGCACAGGATCAGCAGATTATCGGGAATACCGAACCTAAAGCGCAGGGAGCGTTCGGGTTGAACGTACAATACCGCAATCTGTCCATGTTTGCCAGCTTTATGTATGAATTCGGGGGAGATGAATACAACCAGACTTTGGTAACTAAGGTCGAAGGAGTAGATTTGAAAAATAAAAATGCGGATCGACGGGTGTTGAAAGATCGTTGGCAGAATCCGGGAGATAAAGTGAAGTTCAAAAAGATTCAGGAGAACAACGTGATGACTCGTCCGACATCAAGATTTGTCCAAAAGTACAATAACTTGAAATTCAATTCTCTGACTATCGCTTATGATTTTGATAGGGCTTTGTTGCAAAAGATAGGTTTGAGTACTTTGCGCGCACAGTTTAGCATGAAGGATGTTTTGAATATTTCCAGTGTAAAACAGGAGAGGGGATTGTCTTATCCTTTTGCCCGGACGTTCGATTTTAGTTTGAATCTAAGTTTTTAAACATATAGGTTATGAAAAGATATAGATATATAGGTACGATAGTGCTGGCTATGATGATGTTTACTTCTTGTAACCAGTGGTTGGATATAGATCCGAAAGACAAAATCGTGGATGAAAATGTGTTTAGCGATTACCGGGGATTTCGTAATTCGTTGAACGGTATTTATCAGGAGATGGCCTCTCCCGCCCTTTACGGGAGGGAATTGAGCTGGGGGATGGCGAGTGCTTTGGGACAGGATTATGCTGCCAACGAATCCGGTGTTGTGTATCAAGAGGTACAAAAATACAATTACGAGAATGCTTCAGTGAAGAGTGTTATTGCTAATATCTGGTCAAAATCTTATAACATTATCGCGAATTGTAATAAATTAATCGAGGAAATCGAAAAACAAGATTCTTCCTTTTTTCCGCAGGGTGCGGCTGAAAAGGATTTGATCCTCGGTGAGGCTCTTGCCGTACGCGCAATGTTACATTTTGACATCTTGCGTTTGTTTGCTCCGGCACCGATAACGGGTGATGGGGGAGAATATATTCCCTACCGGAAAACTTATACCGTGACGCACGAGTCAAAAGTGACAAATGCAGTTGCTTTGAAAAATATCACGGAAGATTTACTACGTGCGAAAGATTTGGTAGCTAAAAATGATACGATACTGAACCGGAGTATGTTATTGACTAATAACGATAATCGTTTTATTAACGGTTATTCGGCAGAGGGTGGTTTATTCTTTTGTTCCAGAGGTGTACGTCTTAATTATGTCGCTATAACCGGATTACTTGCCCGGGTATATTTGTATGCGAATGATAAAACGAGCGCCCAGAAATACGCGGAGATTATTTATAACAACTATGCTCCCAAGGCCGGGGAAACTCGCCCGTGGGGCTTCACCTCTTCCGGTAGTGTCTATCCTTCCGGTAAACCGGAAAGCTCCGTGAAGTTGATTGACGATTTACTATTTGCGTTGTATGACGATCGGTTGGCGAGTAAAGTAGAAGAGTATAAAACCGAACATGCTACTTCGTTATATTTGAACGGCATAAAAGACTTGTTTACTAGAGAGTTGGATTTGGACGATTACCGGATGAACCTCATAGAGAGTAGCAGCAACAAAGAAACGATTGTAAAATGGAATGATATCGGCTCCACGAAAACTGCTAATCAACGGCAGTACAAATTTATCCCTATGCTTCGTTTGAGCGAGATATATTATATTTTGAGCGAGTGTTACGCTGCGAACGGGTTCCCGGCAGAAGCCGAGGAAGTATTAAAGGAAGTACGGTTTGCCCGGGATGCCAAACGTGTGGTGACGGGAGCACCGTCTGAAGAGTTCACGAAAGCATTGATCTGGGAAGGACGTAAAGAGTTTTTAACAGAGGGGCAAACCTTCTTTATGTTCAAACGACTGAACAGGCCAATCACTGTGGGTGCCAGTACGATTACGGCTGATTTTGTATTGCCGCGACCGGATTCGGAAGATATTTATTAATGTAAAAAATGAAGTTATGAAATATATTATATATTCGGTACTGCTTGTTTTATGTTTTTCAGCGTGCGAGAAACAGGAGATCAAACCTTACGGGCAGGAGCATTATATACAATTTACGAGTTTGTACACGGATACGGTGAATTTCTCCTTTTTCTTTTCGGTAGAGGATGAGGTTGCTATCCCGTTGGAGGTGAAATTAGTGGGGGATATGTTATCGTCCGATACCCCCTTCCGCTTACAGGTGAATCAAGAAGAAAGTACGGCTCCTGCCGCACTTTATGAACTTCCGGAAACGGTGCTTTTCTCCAAAGGGCAAACAAAAGATACGATCTCGGTTCACGTGAAACGTAGTGGTATCGCTGCCGGAGATCAGAATGTCTACGTGTTGGTATTGGATATTGTGAATGGAGAGCAATTATTAGTCGGCGAGGCAAATTACTCCCGACGGGCGATCAAAATATCGAATGTAGTGGGAAAACCTGCTTGGTGGGATAGTGATGTCGATAAAACTTTGGGTACTTACACGTTGAAAAAATTCAATAAATTTAAAGAGGTGACCCAAATCGGAGATCTGACCGGTTGGACGTGGAACGCGAAACGTATCATTGCCCTGCAATTTAAAAACTATCTGCGGCAATATGAGCCGGATTACACGGATGAGAACGGTTCTATCATGTGGAAAAATCTTCCGGTATTAGGTTCGTAACCGGGTAATGAAAATGATGTATTAATTGTAAAAAATATATCCATGAAGATAAATGCAATAATATTATTTCTTTGTAGTCTATTCCTGTACGCTTGTTACGAGGATAAAGGAGATTACGACTATGCCCCGATTGACGAGGTAACAGTAGACTTTGATTTGACATCGTATGGTGTGGCAATCGGAGAGGAGATAGAAATAAAACCGACATTGGAATTTAAAAATCCGGCAGATTCGGTCAATTTCAGTTATGAATGGTTGATTAGCGGTAAACTTTACGCTACAACACGCGATTTAAAATATACCGGGGAAGAATTGGGTTCAAATTTCACGATGTTCACGGTAATTAATAACCGAACAAAGGTTCGCACGATAAAAGAAATTCTTATACAGGTATCCTCTCCTTATAATATATCGGGTGCTCCGGGTTGGTTCGTTTTGTCGGATAAAGAGGGTGAATCCGTGTTGCACATGGTTTCTTCCAAATATGTAGACGGGGCTTATCAGTATATTGCCCGTCGGGATATTTATAATGGTGGAGGCGAAGAATTGGGACGGGAACCGGTGAAGTTAATTTATCATGCTCCTTATTACAGTTTCCCGGAATTGTTGGTCATTCAGCGAGGAGGGCAAAAATCAGTGGAGTTGGATGTAAATTCCATGGCTCGTGTTATTCGCAATGATGAAGAATTCTTTAATGGACAACCTCCGGTTGATTTTGTTCCTCAGGATGCCTATTACGGGATGTGGGCGGATATTTTATTAGGAGAAGACGGGAAGTTGTATTCCCGACCTATCGCCGAGTACGAGAAATTACATCGGGACCCCTTCAACAATAATCCGATGCTGGTTGATCCGAAAAAAGAATCACGAATCAAGGCTTTAGGAGTTGCTCCGGCTTTTGCGAATGAAGTTGTGGTATACGACGAGTTGAACAATCGTTTACTGTGTATCGGAACAGATTTCAGGTATGGCGGTGACGTACAAGAGATGCCGACGGCTTCTTACCCGGTGCAATATACCCCGTTGAATGATATGGGGAATAAAGAATTGATATACTTGGGCGTGGGCGATCCGATGAACTTTAACATGATCGTGAAAGACCCGTCCGATGGCAAATACTATTTTCAGCGTTTTATGTTGCAGTACATGGCGTGGAATAATACCTTTATGTTATCTCCCGGGAAGGCTCATAAGGAGTTGGGATGCGCAAGTTATTTTACCTCGCGGACACAGATTGTGGTATTCCGGGATGGAAATTATATCTTCTTCACGGGTGGAGCCGCGAACAACGAGTTATATCGTCATGATACCCGTACTAATGTCACCGTTTTGGTAAAAGGCTATGAGGATACGTCTATTCAATTACTTCGTTTGCCTAATGTAATGGCCGGAGAATCTACGCTGGGTGTGGTATTTACCAATGGAGATGTGGTTTCGTTGGATATGTCTTCGGCAAATATTAATGCTAATATCTACGAAGAGTTGTTCCGTCATAATTTCGGAAACGTCGTGGATGTCGTGGCCAAATAAAATATTTTTTCAAGGTTTATAAAGTCCGTCACTCGAGAGTACGGCTTTATAAGCCTTTATAATGTCAACAGGGCATGCAAATGTGCTGATGGGATACTTATGTAAGAATGTTCTATAAAATAAATCACGTAATTGTATGAAAAACAAAACTTTATTATTCTTGCTGCTATTAATGTTGCCTTTCGTGGGTGAAGCTAAAAGCAAGAAAAAGAAACAAGTGCCGGAGGTAAAAAAAGAAACTGCTTACCGGAAATTTTTTAAAGGTAAAAAGTGCGAAACCCGACAGGGGTTATTCACACTTCATAAAATGGATGGAAAAATCTATTTCGAACTCCCGGTGAACTTGTTGGGACGGGATATGTTATTAGGTTCTACTGTAAGCGAGATTACAGATAATCAGTTCGCTAACGTGGGAGAGAAACCTTTTGCTCCCCAGCACGTGATATTCACGAGAGTGGATTCCACCATAAATCTATGTCTGGTAAACACGGACTACGTGTCGGAAGACGCACGGATTGCCGAACGTATACGGATTAGTAAGCAACCGGCTATTCTTGCCAGACTTCCTATCAAGGTGTATTCGGAAGACAGCACGGCAATAGTCGTGGATATGACGGATTTCCTGTTGGAAGACAAGGAACAGATGAACCCATTCTCCCCGTATGCTATTGCCTTGGGACAAAGAAAGGTAGAGAAAGAATTCAAAAAGAATAATTCCTTTATCGGGGAGATCAAGGCATTCGAGGACAACGTGAGCGTACGTTCTTCTTTGAGCTATCTGGTCAGTTTACGGGATCAGCAATACTATTATTTATACAAGGTACCCTTCACGGCGGTGATGACTCGCAGCTTTGTGTTATTGCCGGAGAGAGAGCAGGCTATGCGTCCTCGGGTGGCCGATCCTCGGATAAATATATTTTTTCAGTATCAATCGGAATTCACGAGTGAGCCTCGCGGGATGAATCCCTTGTTTTATGCCAACCGTTGGCGGGTAGAGCCGAGCGACGAGGCTGCCTACCGGAGAGGTGAACTTGTTGAACCCAAGAAACCGATTGTGTTTTACGTGGATAACGCGTTTCCCGAGAGCTGGAGAAAATACATCAAAGCGGGAGTGGAAGAGTGGAATGCCGCTTTTGAACGAATCGGGTTTAAGAATGTTGTACGGGCAGTCGATTTCCCGACAGACGATCCTGAATTTGATCCGGATAATTTGAAATACTCTTGCGTGCGTTACTCTCCTTCTTGGGTGGCTAACGCCATGGGACCTTCTTGGACGGATCCTAGAACCGGTGAGATAGTGAATGCTTCGGTATACGTGTATCATAACTTGCTGCAACTCGTGCAGAATTGGCGATTCGTTCAGACTGCCCAAGCGGATCCGGATGTGCGAACGATAACGATGCCCGAGGAACTGGCTGGGGAATGTATCCGTTACGTGATTGCTCACGAGGTGGGGCACTGTCTTGGGTTTATGCACAATATGTCAGCTTCGGCGGCTATACCCGTTGATTCCTTGCGTTCCCCTTCGTTTACAAAAGAACACGGTACCACTTATTCGATCATGGACTATGCCCGAAATAATTATGTCGCTCAACCCGGCGACAAGGAACGGGGAGTGAAATTGACACCGCCCCGTCTAGGCGTGTACGATTATTTCTCCGTGAAATGGCTTTATTCCCCCTTGTTGGACGCCAAGAGTTCAAAAGAAGAGGTTCCTGTTTTGGATCGTTGGATTAGCGAGAAATCGGGAGATCCGGTTTATCGGTACGGGAAACAGCAGTTTATGTGGCGTATCGATCCGAGTTGCTACGAGGAGGATCTCGGGGATGACGCGATACAAGCCGCTACATACGGGGTGAAAAACTTGAAATATATTCTCGGTAATTTGAATCAGTGGCTCGGTGGTGAGGATCGGGATTACGCGTTCCGCAAACAGATGTATAACGAGATATTATACCAGTACCTGCGATACATGAATCACGTGATGGCTAATATCGGGGGGATTTACTTGTATGAGCGGTACGATGGTGATCAGGTGCCCGGTTACGCATCGGTACCCAAGGAGAAACAAAAACGTGCAACTCGCTTTATCTTGCAACAATTGAAAGATATGGCTTGGTTGGACAATGAAGAATTGTTGAAAGGATTCGAATTGAGAAGTAATATTTCGACAACCTTGGAAGATCGGGTATTTAAAGGATTAATGGGGTGCCTGCGTGTAGTTGGAATATCCGCCGAGAAAGCGGGAAAGGATGCTTATACCCGGGCAGAATTTTTGAATGATGTGACAGACTTCGTGTGGCAGCCGACTCGTCAGAACAAATCTTTGACAAACGTGGAGAAAAAATTGCAAATACGCCTCTTGTCACATTTGATCACGACTGCCGGGATAGCCAATAAAACCATGAACGGCGGTACTTTGGGAATCGCTTCGGCAGAACGGATGATTGAGATTCCGGAGTGTATAAAAGCACAAAGTCGTGCAACGTATGGGGTACTCCCGGAAGAGATTATGGGGGTCTTCTCGAATCGTTCTGTGGAACATCAGGCGCAACGTGAGATGAATCCGGCGGAAGTCATGGGCTTCGGGTTTTACGTAACCATTAGTGACGTCATGGAACCGATGGATCATATCTATTACGAGAAGTTGAAACAAGCTCAATCTTTGATAAGACAAAAAGCGAGTACCGGAAATGAAGATACGCGAAGACACTACCGGTTACTGCTTTATAAGATCGGGCAGGCGTTGAATAATTAATACAAAAAGATATGATGAAAAGTTTGATCTATATATTATTGTTGTTACTACTCGTCGGTGCGGGGACACAAGAGGCTTGGGCAAGAAAAAAGAAAAAGCATGCAACGGCGGAAACTGTAAAAACAGAACAAACGCCTTATCAAAAATTATTTCAAGGCAAGAAAGTGAGCACCTCGAAAGGATTGATGACCGTGCACACGATGGATGGCAAGGCTTACGTGGAATTTCCTTTACATTTGTTGGGAAAGGATTTATTGTACACGACGTCAATTCGGGACATCAGTGATAACGGGGAAGGCATCGTGGGACAGTTCGGGGATAACGGGTGTGTTTTCCGGTTCACGAAAGAGGATTCGTTAATTTATGCCCGCTTGGTGATAGTTGATGAACCGGTAAACAATAGTGGAGAAGTAACACTGTCTGCGGCGATTGAAAAATCAAAGATGCCGGGAATTTTCTCGAGTTTCAAAATCGAGGCTTACACCCCGGACAGCAGTGCCGTGGTGCTTGAAATGTCGAAATTTTTTGTTGAACATATTGCCTATGCCAGCCCGTTTCCCGGGATGGCTGGTAATTCCATGTTAGGTTTCGTGCACCGGGATCACAAGATAGACTTGACTCAATCCCGTTTCCGGGAGATAAAAGCCACTCCCTCCACCGTGTTGGCAACTTGTGATTTACTTTATAAGGTAGATTACTATATGCTTGGAAACTTGAATCGAAGAGGTGTTCCCGTGAACTTGACCGTGAATAAAATGTTATCCGTTTTGCCCGCAAAACCGATGGCAGTCCGTTTTGCAGATCCGCGGATAGGAGTCGCTTTCGAGCATAAGTCCGGCATCCCGGGCAAGTTCGAGGGGATGAAATCCATGTATTACACCCGTAGATGGCGTCTGGAGCCGGTCGATAGCGTGGCATATGCCCGCGGCGAGATGGTAGAACCGCGAAAACCGATTGTTCTTTACATGGACACGTTGATTCCGGCAGCATGGCGTCCGTACGTGAAGGCGGGAGCCGAGGCATGGAATGTCGCTTTCGAGAAAATAGGGTTTAAGAACGTGATACGGGTAAAGGAATTCCCGAAGAATGACCCTGAATTTGACGCGAATGACATTACAAACTCCGTGATTCGTTTCTCTCCTTCTTGGATGTACGATTTACAAAATTCGATGGTAACGGATCCCCGGACAGGCGAAATATTGAATGCTTCTATATACATTCATCACAACGCGTTAGGTGTATTGCAGAGGGAAAGAACTTTGGCTACGATGGCATCCGATCCTTCTGTACGGCGTGCGCAATTCACGGACGAGCAAATCGGGAGGTTAATCCATGCGAACCTCATGCAGTACATGGGGTTGAACTTGGGATTGTTACCTAATTTTGCGGCCTCTCGGGCGTATCCCGTTGATTCTTTGCGTTCCGCTTCATTTACCCGGCAATACGGGTTAGCGGCATCCGTGATGGATCATTTGAGATATAATTTTATCGCGCAACCGGAAGACGTGGAGAAAGGAGTTTTGTTAGACCCGACCGTTTTAGGTCCTTATGATTATTATGTCATTCGTTGGCTGTATCAACCGATAGCCGGGGTAAAATCCCCGAGTCAGGAAGAGGTCGTGTTAGACGGTTGGATTAACGAGAAGTCGGGAGATCCCCGTTATCGTTATTCCCTCATGCAATACCCGATGTTTTCTTTCGACCCCTCCGTGGCTGTGGGGGATTTAGGAGATGATCCGGTGAAAGCCATGGAATATTATAAGAAAAACCTGAAACGTTATGCCGGGAATTTCTATGATTGGTACACGGAAAATGATCGCGATCTATCCTATCGTGCTTTGCTTTTAGGGCGTATCGGGTTTCTGTATAGTGGCAAGTTGGGAAATGTGATTAATTATATCGGGGGAATATACATGAACGATGTGAAAGTCGGTGATGGAAAACCTGCCTATCATGTGGTGCCTAGGGAAACACAAAAAGAAATCGTGAAATACGTTATCGCGCAGATGAAAGATATCGATTGGTTGTACAATCCCGCCATTTCGGAAAAATTCCAAATCGGAACGGATATTCGTGTCAGTCGGGCGGCAATCATCGGGTCGTTACTAGGGAGAATCAATCGTTTGGCTGTATGCGTGGAACGGGACCCGGATGCTTACTCCCCGGAGGAGTTGGTGGATGACGTGTACCGGGAAGTGTGGAAAGGTACGATTGCCGGACGGCAATTGACCCGGGAAGAAATCATGATACAGCAGAGTCTGTTAGGTTCTATCGCTGTAACTTCTCAAGCTGGAGCACCCGCGGGAACATTCGAAACGGCTAAGGCAATAGGAATAGAGAGGGTAAACAAAACCCCGGAAGAAATATTGGCATTCTTGAATGATTCCGGTTTATTGGAAAACTGGCAATACAACCGAGAGCCGGAAAACGGGGAAAAACTCGGTTTCTTCCCGATGTGGCCGGGTATACAGGCAAATCGCTACTCCAGTGCGGCATTGTTCTATGATATGCTTTTAAGAACTCGTGACCTTATCCGGGGGACAGTCGGGAATGCCAAAGGAGAAACTAAAAAGCATTATGAATTCATGCTCTATAAAATTGATAAAATGTTGACGAATAAATAGTGTTTTAGATTTTTAATGCGTGGAAGGGACTGTCTAACAATAAAATGTTGGCAGTCCTCTTTTTTTCTTTTCCTATAT
>NZ_JAKNJD010000014.1:0-171690 GCF_022132345.1 Butyricimonas sp. DFI.6.44
AGCCTTATTTTTACAAAAAAAAAGAACTGTCTAAAACTTGTTAGACAGTCCCTTTTCTTTATGATATCACTTTTCTAATTCGCACAAGTTTCTCCAGCAGACCGTCGATCAAATCCAGTCGTAACATGTTTGCCCCGTCTGATTTGGCACAACGAGGGTCGGCATGAGTCTCGATGAAGATCCCGTCAGCCCCGACCGCTATTCCGGCTTTCGCTATCGTTTCAATCAATTCCGGTTGTCCCCCAGTTACCCCGGATGCCTGATTAGGCTGTTGCAAAGAATGTGTCACGTCCAACACCACGGGGCATTGACAAACTTGCTGCATTACCCGGATACCGCGAAAATCAACAACTAAATCCTGATAGCCAAACGTGGTTCCCCGCTCGGTAACCATCACCTTGTCATCTCCCGTTTCCCGTACTTTATCCACGGCAAACTTCATCGCCTCGGGTGAAAGGAACTGTCCTTTTTTAATATTCACGATCTTTCCCGTCTTGGCAGCAGCAACCAACAAATCCGTCTGGCGACACAAGAATGCCGGAATCTGTAAAACATCCACGTACTCCGCTGCCATCTCCGCATCCCGCTCCGTGTGAATATCCGTCACGACAGGAATATCAAATTCTTGCCTTACTTTAGCTAATATTCTTAATGCCTTCTCGTCACCAATGCCGGTGAAAGAATACAACCGGGAGCGATTGGCCTTTTTGAACGATCCCTTGAATACATAGGGAATCCCCAGTCTATCGGTAACTTTCTTCACGTGTTCCGCAATATTCAAAGCCATTTCCTCACCCTCGATCACGCAAGGTCCGGCTAACAAAAAAAACATCTCTTGATTAATCAACTTATCCATTACTATTTTAGATTTATGATTTATGATTTTATGATTTATGATTTTAGATTTGATGAATCGTAAATCGTAATTCATAAATCGTAAATTAATTATTTATATTTTCTCCACCACGCTTTCAAGCGCTCCAGTATCTTTATTTCCTGTGCATTCTGTTGCGGCAGGTAGAACTTCTTTTCCTTCAATTCCTGCGGCAAATACGGTTGTTCCACGAAATTACCGGGATAATCATGCGGGTACTTGTAATCCTGCCCGTAGTTCAAATCCTTCATCAACTTCGTCGGGGCATTACGCAAATGCAAGGGTACGGGCGAATTGCCCGTCTGTTTTACCGTAGCCATCGCGGCGTCTATCGCCAGATAAGCCGAATTGCTCTTCGGCGAAGTCGCAAGATAGATCACACACTCCGACAGGGGTATGCGGGCTTCCGGCATTCCTATTTTATGCACTACTTCAAAACAAGTGTTCGCTATCAGCAAGGCATTCGGGTTTGCCAGACCTATATCTTCAGCGGCAGAGATAATCAAGCGTCTCGCTATAAATTTCGGGTCTTCTCCCCCCAGCAACATACGTGCCATCCAGTAAATCGCCGCATTCGGGTCTCCCCCGCGGATAGACTTGATCATCGCCGACACGATATCATAATGCTGTTCCCCGTCTTTATCGTACATCAACGGGTTTTCATGCAACTCCCGGTGTACCGCCTCGTTGTCGATAACAATATCTCCCTCGCCTAACCCGTTCACCACGAGCTCCAGTATATTCAACAGTTTTCGGGCATCCCCCCCGCTGTACGATATCATGGCATCTTTTTCCTTGACGGTGATATTCCGTTTACTAAGATAATAATCTTTCTCCACCGCACGGTCGATCAAGTCTTCCAGATCTTTCTTCTCCTGTGATTTCAACACGTACACTTGACAACGGGAAAGCAGAGGAGATATAACCTCAAAAGAAGGATTCTCCGTGGTCGCACCGATAAGCGTCACCGTTCCTTTCTCCACTGCAGCCAAAAGCGAATCCTGCTGCGCTTTCGAGAAACGATGAATCTCGTCAATGAACAAGATCGGATTCGGTGAATTGAAAAACCGCTGACTTTCCGCTTTCTGAATCACTTCCCGGACATCCTTCACCCCCGAACTCACGGCACTCAGCACGTAAAACGGGCGTTTCAATTGCTCAGCGATAATCATTGCCAAGGTGGTTTTTCCCACTCCCGGTGGCCCCCATAGAATAAAGGACGCCACTACCCCGGAATCAATCATTTTCCGAAGCACTTTTCCCGGTCCCACCAAATGTTGTTGCCCGATATAGTCTTCTAAAGACTTGGGGCGCATACGTTCTGCTAAAGGCTTATTCTCCATTTCTCTCCTTATTCTATCCCCACAAAGATACGGAAAGTTTGCATATTATCATTTGCAAGTTACAAGTTTCAGGTTGCATAAAGTCGAGCCTCCGGCTCCTAAAGTCTATAAAGTCCGTGATTTAATTTGACCTTACGACCTTATGGACGTTCAGACTTTACAGACGAGAGGGAGTGTTGAAACACTCCCTCTCATATACTAATAACAGCTTGATTACAGTTCAGAATCCTTTTCAGGAAGTTCGCCATTGATTGCAGCTTTTACCACTCCAATAGCCTCATCCAAGCCTTCGACGAATTTATCAAAATCTTCTTTATACAAGAAGACCTTGTGCTTCTCGTAGCTTGCGTTCCCATCATTATCAAATTTTTTCTTGCTTTCGGTGATCGTCAAATAGTAGTCATTATTACGCGTCGCCTTCACATCAAAAAAATAAGTTCTTTTCCCTGCTTTCACTGCATTGGAATAGATTTCGTCCCTATCCATTCCGTCATTTTGTTCGTATCCTTCCATTATATCTCGATTTTATTTGACTTTGCACCCCAAATGTAGAAAAAACAAAGTAATAAATAGACTTTTTTAATCTTTTTTTTTAGCTCCCGCTCATTTTCCTCTTCCACAACCAAATTTTCTTGACAACGTAAAACATATCAAACTTGAAGAGTGAAAAAATTAATTGTACATTTGTTTAAACTAAACGAATAATATTATGCTGGGAACTTATTTCATTATCATACTGGTACTGGTCGGGATAGCTTTCATCGGCTTGGGAATAACAACGTTTTTCAGTAAAAAGAAAAAATTCCCGAATACACACATCGGTAAAAGCGAGGCGATGAGAGAAAGAGGCATCAGCTGTGCCGCCACAACTGACCGTAAAGAAAGGGAGAGTTACAAACCGATTGAAATTGGTAAAGATGAAGAATAACATGGAGGTGTCAAAACACACCTCCAGTCTGTAATGTCCATAAAGTCGAGCCTTCGGCTCCTAAAGTCTGTAAAGTCTATAATTCAATGACATAATGATACACAACCCCATAAATCAATTCACTCGATACATTAGACCTTACGACATTATGGACTTTCAGACCTTATGAACGAGAGGGTGTGTCGAAACACACCCTCGCTTGTAAGCCTATAAGATTCATTTTGTATTTAATGACTTGTTCGGACTCTCGAACCTCATAAACTCTTGATTATCATTTTTCCCCAAGGATCATTACTAAACGATTGTAATTGTTCACCTTGAAAGGTTGTGACTGGTCACCCAACCCGACGTAAGACAAACGGTCTGAAGACACTCCGAATTTCTTCACTAACAGGTCGTAAACACTTTTCGCGCGTCTTTCGCTAAGTTTCTGGTTAAAATAGTTACTGCCAGTTTGTTTGTCGGCGTAACCCACAACTTTCATCTTCACGCCGGGGTTCTCAGCCATATAGTTGGCTACAGCCTGCAGTACCACCATTTGTTCCGTTTTCACGGCACTCTTGTTGATTGTGAAACCAACGTATTGAGTGAAATCCTGTCTTGCAGCGGCAGCGATAGCTTCAGCTTTCTCGGCCTCGGTCAAGGCAAGTTCTTTTTGAGCCACTTGCTCGGCAATCTTAGCAGCTTCCAACTGAGATTGCGTGTTGCGCAACTCGTTTTCCAAACCGTTGATCTTGTCATTCAATTGTTGGCGCATCTGTTCCGCTCCACTCTCGTAACGGGCAAACTTCCGACCGCCGAAAGTGTAAGTCGCACCAATCGACAAAGAAAGCAATCCGTCTTGGTACGAACGTCCGGCAATCTCTTCTGACCCCGTGTATTTAGAGGTATAGAAGAATGTCGGCATCAAATGTGTACGAGCCTCCAAGTCGATAGCCCAATACTTGTTGATATGGTATTTTCCACCCAATCCCAACGAACCGTTAACAAGCACATCGAGTTGTTTGTCATGGAATTTACCGAAACTCAAACCGGGTCCCAAGAACAAGGTCATATCCCATTTGTTTTCGGGATCATATTGACGCCAGAGGTTAGTCAGGTTCAACATGAAATCCAAGTTCAAATTGATATATTTACGTTCGAATTTATTGAATACGCCGCCATTGTTCAGACGGTCGACATCCGTGTACATTTTGCTTTGCCAACCGGATGCCTGTCCGCGAAGCCCCCAGTAAGGATCCATCCATTTACCCACGGACAGATTCACCAACGGTTGGATCACTTTCCCGAAACCGTGGTCAAAGTTATCCTGCGTCAGGTAACCTTGTGCACCCACACCAATACTGATAAAAATATTATCCTTAAATTTAGGAGACATATATTTTACATCCGTATCGGTCGTTTGGGCGGTTACCGAACAGGAAGCCGCCACAACCAGTGCAGAGAGTAATAAAGTCTTTATTTTCATTCTATTAATATTTATAGTTTTATCAAATTCCTCGTTATTTACCTTTCAAATAAATCTTGTATGCCAGCCCTCCCGAAAAATATTGCCCGTCCTGCAAAACAACTTGCATAAAAAGATGCTTCAAGAGCAGGTAGTTGGCACCTACAAAGAAACTTTTCGAATCATGCTGCACGATCAGATTCAAGTTGGGAGCAAACGAGGGCTTATAACTAATTCCCCCGGAAAACCCATTCAGGCGATTGGACGCCCGTCTGTTGTACTGATACGCTAAATGCAATCCGACCTGTTCTGTTTTCGTGATGTTCACGTGTTTCGTCGCGGCCAAGTAGAACTTGTTGAAATATTGATTATTGGATTCCTCCGTCATAATCCCTCCCCCGTTGCTTTGCGTGTACAGGTCGTTAGACCCGAGAACAATAGCCGGACGATATTTCCTCTCCGTCAGCGCTCGTAAACGAACAGAAAAAGCACGATCCTGATTGACAAACCTCCCTTTCTTTTCCGGGACAAACTTGTCGGTAGCCTTAAACAAGGTACACGTGTAAGCCACTTCGAGGAAAGGCAAGAACGTGATATTCAAGAAATAGTTGTACGTGTTATACGGGAACCCGTTCGGGGTTATCCGGTCGTGCAAAAAATTTCCACCGAGCATCACCGTCTTGTCAGGTTGCATATCGGCAGACGGACTGTTCAACAATCCGGTCGTACCCGACGTTAATTGTGCCGAAAGCATGAAAGTGCTCAAGATAAATATACTCGCGAGTAACACCCTTTTCATATTCAATATCAATGACATTTTGCTTCCGGATTTAACTTAACGTTCGATTCCTTTTCTAAATTAATCTCCTATAACCATACCACCGCCGGCACCACCGTGATACACGTGTCCGCAGCTTCCGTGAGTATGATGTGCTCCACAATAATCCATTTCCACGAAAATAGAAACTTTACCTGCCACCTTCACGTTCACTTTCAACTCGACAGCCGCGTTGTCCGCTTTCTTGTATACTTTGAACGTGAACACGTAGTAATCCATGGATTGTTCTCCTTTGGACAACAAGTGATAATCGTACGGTAACGTGATCGGATCCCTCAATACATAGTTAGCAGCAACCGGCTCACCGATAGATGCTTTAAATTCCGATACGTTTACTTTAGCCATAACGGCATTCTTCACCAGTTCCTCGATTTGTTGTTGATCAGAAGCATTCGTGATATTATTCCATCCGTCACCTAAAGTCAACTCGGCACCCTCGTATTTCTTGTAAGGAATTTCAGTGATCGAAGCAGGTGAAGGATTGGTATTCAAGATTGTCGCGATAGCCGGAAGGGTTTCTGTAACAGCATCCAACGTCATTCCGCTTGCCAAGTATACCATACGGTATTGAGAGAAGTGGGTTAATGATACATTGTACTTATCATTATCATTGTCATAAACAATACCATCAGTCATAACCGTCCAGTCACCGGCATTGTTATTCGCCCTGTATTGTAATTGCGTGTTTGCCAAATAAAAATCAGACAAAGCGTCATACGCTACACTCCAATCCACAGGAGCAAGGAATTTCGTTCCGCCGGGACCGAACTCACCCAACAGGAATTGAGCGGCAGCTTCCTGCGAACCGGTTACCTCGACAGCTTGTTTCACATCATCATTAACACTCATGGTGATCGTCGTGTTCGCTGTAAGAGCTCCGGCAGGAATCGTCAACGTACCGTTTCCGTTTACCACGTTTCCACCGTCTACACCAACTTCTCCGGTACCCGGATTCGAGGTATTCTCGCGATACATCGTCAATTGTACATTCACGGAAATCAATTGTCCGGTAATCTTATCACCCGCACTCGGAACAACCACTTTGTAAGAAATAGGATCGTATCCCGTCTTACTCAATGATAACGTGTAAGTATCAGGACTGCCCACTGTAACAATAAAGTTAGCATCTCCCGACGAAACAACGCCGTTCTTGTCGCTGGTCACGGTAACTCCTTTCAAAGTTTCCAAAACTCCATTCGTGTTGGCTACAATCGTACCTTCGATAATGTACTTGTTGGGAACTTCCTCCGGTACCTGAACCACCGGAATATCATCCTTCGTGTAACAGCTAGCGAAAAGCGTTCCGAAGACAACCATTACCATTAGTATAGCTTTCGCGCTCATACCAAAATGTTTTACTTCTTTTCTCATCATTCTTTCATTTATAAAGGTTTACACTTGTTTAACTTATTATTTCCTGATTTTGTTTACTATTTTACTTGCTTTCTGCTTTTAATTTAAGTTATTAGTTATTCTGTATTTGTGATTTTATGTAATACGGGTTAAAGTTCTCCTCCGCTTTATTCTGTCCCGGATTCGTTTTATAGGACTTCCCGTTAAAGAATAATCCGGCCGCTTTGTATTCCATATTAAAGTATTTAGCCGGGGTTACTCTCACCCGCTTCCTCTTGTACTTCATCGGTGGAATCAATATCGAGAAATGAAATCCGCCGTCCAGATTATCATAGTCATTTTTCATAACGTAAAAGCCGATAGAGGCACGCCTGAAATGGCGCGTCATATCTGCCCGCACCCCGATATCCCCGGCAAGAAATTTCTCCACCCGCACCTCGCAAAGCACGTTATATCGCGGGTTATAATAACTTCCCCCGACGTTCCACGTAAAGAGTTTCGTGGGACCATAATGCCAATTCCAATCTATAAAGTAAGAAGAACCCGTCAACCCGACACCCCCTTTTATCGCGAAATATTGCAACCAGCCCTTTGTAAAAGGACGGAAAAAACTCAAATCCATTCCCCAGCGGTTTTGATTGAAATTCCCCACCGTTGCTTGAAGGAACACGTTTTCCACTCTGAAATTCTGTTGCACGGTAATATAGCCGGGACGCACATCATCGTACAATCCGCCGAACTCGTTGAAAACCGGGATAATAACCTGTCCCGTGATTTTCGTTCCCCGGAACGGAGCGATCTCCAACGCCGGGGCGATATTGAACAACACATCGTATATCTTGTGGAACTTCTGGTTACGTAAAGAGAATTGCGGGTAGAATACCAAATCCGCTTTCCAACGGGAATTATTGGCAAGTTTTTTATCGTGAACCTTTTTCCATGAATCCCCCAGTTCATAACTGACATTCCATCCTATCCCGGCAGCTTCTCCCGGACGGAGCAACAATGATACCTGTGGCACCTTGTTTCTCAGAACGACCACCCGCCGTCCTTTTCCCGGGGGCACCGGATATAATTCTATAAGTTTAATGGCTTCTCTTATACCGTCCCCGTTCGCCCGCCACAATGTATTCTCAAACATGATTACCTCTTCCGTCTCCCCTATTTCCCGACTGACATTTTCGTACCCTGCATTCACCAACGCGTTCACCACGTCGTCTGTCCCTTGGGCGTATAAAAAGTCAATCGTACAGAAAAGTATAAAACATACTCCTGACGTTTTATAAAAAACATTATAAATAGACTTTTTTATCCCGTTCATACAATTACAAATTAACGACTCTGCCCTCCCAGAGCCATTTCTGATCATTTCAATACTTTGCAAATCAATGATTTACAATAGCAAAGATAATGTTTTAATCATATTCGTGTAAAAAAAAACACTATTTTTTTTTAGAAAACGAAACAGTTGTAAAAACAATTTTCCAAGAGCAGGCTTTCAAGGGGGGACCCCGGAAGAGTGGAGATAAAAAAGAGATCGCTCCATTCGGAACGATCTCTTCACGTATTTTGTAATTTTAGAAACGCATTATTTCTTGTACATTCCCAAATCTTTCAATTCGAAATCATTGATAAAAGCCGCGTATCCCGCAACTTTTGCCTGTCCGTATTTCACGAATATCTCGGCTGATTTCGCGAAACGGCCATCCCGCTGAGAATCAATCAACAATAAGTAACCGATAATGATATACCCTGCCATTTCCACCAGACGGCGAGCATGGAAGTCCACGTATTCCGTTTCCCCGACAGCGGTAACTTTCGTCACGGCAGCCTCGTAGGCGGCAGTCATTCCTCTTAAAGTTTCACGCACGAACTCCTGCTCCGGGCAAATAGGAGCTTTCTCGTATTCTTCACGGATATGCTTGGCGTACTGTCCTGTTGTTACACCGCGGATAGCAGCCACAACCTGCAATTGAGAAGTTCCCTCGTATATATTCGTGATACGGGCATCACGTACCAGACGCTCGATCGGGTAGTCCTTCATGAATCCGGACCCACCGTGAATCTGTAACGCATCATAAGCTATCTCGTTAGCGTACTCGCTGGAGAATAATTTCAGAAGCGGGGTGAAAACATCCGCCAATTTCTGGTATTTCTTCATCTCCTCGCGCTCCTCTTTATTCAATGTACGCTCGTTGGCAATATGCGTGTAAGCCTTGTACATATCCACGAAACGGCTGGTCTCGTACAATATGGCACGAGCACCGTGCAACTTGGCTTCCATATTGGTCAACATCTCGTACACGGCTGGGAATTCAATGATAGCCTTACCGAACTGACGTCTTTCCCCGGCGTATTTCAAACCTTCACGATAAGCCGCTTCCGCGATACCTACCGATTGAGCTCCCACGCCCAGACGGGCACCGTTCATCAACGACATCACGTACTTGATCAATCCCAGCTTACGCTCACCCACTAACACGGCAGGCGCATCCTTGAATACCAGTTCGCAAGTCGGGGAACCCTTGATACCTAATTTATTTTCAATACGACGAACAGTCATTCCGCCGTCAGCCTTGTCATAAATAAACATGGACAAACCGCGACCGTCATGCGTACCTTCTTCCGAACGTGCCAAAACCAACGAGATTTGGGCATCACCGTTCGTGATAAAGCGTTTCACACCGTTCAAGTACCATTTCTTGGTCTTATCGCAATAAGTCGCTTTCAATTGCACGGACTGCAAATCCGACCCTGCATCCGGCTCGGTCAAGTCCATCGCGTAAGTATCGCCTTTCGCGGCACGAGGCAAAAATTCACGTTTTTGTTCCTCGCTGGCAAACTCGTGAATCGTTTCGGCACAATCCTGCAATCCCCAGATATTGGCGAATCCACCATCACCGCGGGAAACCAACTCGGCAGCCATTACATAAGGAACCATCGGGAAGTTCAACCCGTCATACTCACGCGGCAATGACATACCGTACAAACCGGCTTGTGTCAACACGTCGTGATTCTCTTGTGTTCCGCGAGCGTATTTCACGCGACCGTCAATCACTTGCGGTCCCTCGTGGTCAACCTCTTCCGCATTCTCGGCGATCACGTTACCACAAATGTCCCCCACGATCTCCAACACTCTATCATAGTTATCCATCGCATCCTCGAAATCACGGGGAGCGATATCACATTTTCCCGCCTCCTCGAAATTCCGTTCTTTCAACGCGACGATCTTTTTCATCAAAGGATGTCCCAAGTGGAACTTCAAATCCTCGTTATCTGTATAGAAATTTGCCATACCTTTTTCAATTTTTGATTTAATGATTTATGATTTCAGATTCCCTCCCACAAAAACACTCTTTGTTTCGTAAATCTTCAATCATAAATCGTAAATAATTTTACTTGCTGTTTTTCTTGTAATACTGGATCATTTTCGGAATTACCACGTTCAGGTCACCCGTGATCACGTAATCAGCAAATTTATTAATCGGGGCATCCGCATCCGTGTTGATCGCTATAACCATGGAAGACTCTTCCATTCCGGCAGTATGCTGTATCTGTCCGGAGATACCGCAAGCGATGTATAATTTAGGACGTACCGTGGTACCCGTCTGTCCGATCTGGCGCTCGTGTTCACAGAACCCGGCATCCACGGCAGCACGCGAAGCACCCACTTCCCCGCCTAACACGGAAGCCAGTTCATGCAACAAAGCAAAATTCTCCTTGGAACCCACGCCGTATCCTCCGGCAACGATAATCGGGGCTCCCTTGATGTTCACCTTGGATTTCTCCATCTGGCGTTCTATCACCTTCACGACCATATCCGTGTCGTCCAGATACTCGTTGATGTTCAAATTCTTTATCTCACCTTTATATTGCGGATCGACAATCTCTTTTTTCATTACCCCCTCGCGAACGGTAGCCATCTGCGGGCGGCAATCCGGGTTCACGATAGTAGCCACGATATTTCCCCCGAAAGCAGGTCGAATCTGGTACAACAGATTCTCGTATTTCTTACCGCTCTTGGCATCCGTGTATTCCCCGATTTCAAGGCTCGTGCAATCGGCAGTCAAACCGCTATGTAAAGCAGAAGACACGCGAGGCCCCAAATCACGTCCCACGCTGGTAGCCCCCATCAAAGCAATCTGTGGTTTCTCCGCGTCAAACAAACGAACCAACATCTTCGTGTGAGGCAGCGTCGTGTAAGGAGCCAAACGGGCATCGTCGCCCACCCAAACTACATCAACCCCGTAAGGAAATACCTGTTTCTCTATATCTTTCAAGTTATGTCCGAGCGCAATAGCCTCAAGCTTCACACCCAATCTTGTTGCAAGGGCACGACCTTTCGTCAGCAACTCAAGGCTCACGTCGGCAACTACCCCCTCTTCTATCTCGCAATATACAAATACACTGTTCATATTATTTTAGATTTTAGATTTTAGATTTTAGATTTCATAGATTCAAACCGCAATCACCCGGGATAGCAATTTAAAATTTACAATTTAAAATCTAAAATCATCCAATTGTATGATTCGTTATCAACTCTTTCATCATGGCATCGATTTCCACATCCGTGCCGGAGAGCACTTTTGCCTCTTTTGCTTGGAACACCACGTTCTCGATGTTTTTCACCTTGGTAGGCGAACCGCTCAAACCGAGATCCGCGGGATTACTCTCCACGTCGTTCACGCTCCACTCCGTCAACTTCAAATAGGGACGTTCGTTCACCAGCGCGAAATAATCCTCGTTGGCATCTTGAGCCTCTTGAGTGCCTTTCGCGTTTTTGTATTTCATCACGAAACGGGCATTTCTCGGGCGACACTCGGCTGCAGAACCGTTCACCGTTACCACGCAGGGAAGCGGGCAAGTTACCACCTCGATACCTCTTTCCAAGCGACGTTTAATCGTGAGCACATTCCCGTCACATTTCTGTATTTCCTCCGCGTAAGTTACCTGCGGCAATCCCAATTTCTCGGCCACCTGCGGACCTACCTGCGCGGTGTCACCGTCAATCGCTTGACGACCACAAATAATCACGTCATATTCCAAGTTACGTAAAGCACAAGATAAGGCATAAGAAGTCGCTAACGTGTCAGAACCGGCAAATGCCCTATCCGACAACAAGTAACCGCCATCCGCACCCCTGTACATCGCCTCTCTGATGATCTCGGCGGCACGCCCCGGTCCCATCGTCAACACGTAAACAGTAGTTCCTTCAATTGTATCTTTTAATCTTAAAGCTTGCTCTAAAGCATTTAAATCCTCCGGATTGAAGATGGCAGGTAAAGCTGCCCTGTTTACAGTTCCGTCTGCCTTCATCGCATCTTTCCCCACGTTTCTTGTATCGGGAACCTGCTTAGCAAGAACAACAATTTTTAGTCCTTTCATATTAATATCCAATTTTATGTTTTAAGCGACATGAAATATTCTCTTCATTCACAACCGACAGTGCAAGGCACACAACACGGAATACTTCATATACCAGTTATTTTCAATACTATATAAAATTTTAGCGTGTAAAGATACTATTTCAACTTAGAAATACAAAATTTTAACTTCAACTCTCGATATCATAACGGGAAAATATTTTCTACCCCGTTCAAAAACAGCTCTCGACACAATCAGTTATTCCACGTGAAAGAATAACGTATATACTATAAATTTCAGTATTAATAATTTTTATACTATTTCAATTTAAATTCTATTCTTATACCTTTATAATAGGCTTTGAATAGGAGTTGAATGGGAATTGAATAGGAGATGATATATATCAACTACAAATAAAATTCATTATTTATACATATTATTTTTATTACATTAACACGAACGTGAGAGAAACCTTTTAAAATCTAAAATCGATTTTGTTTTCTATTCTAAACAAATACCCTAATTTTGTCACCCGATGATTCAGTGTAATAATTATTCACATTATAAATGACAAATAAAATGAAATACGACTTAATCGTGATAGGTAGTGGTCCCGGGGGATACGTGGCAGCCATCCGTGCTTCACAACTGGGAATGAACGTGGCTGTTATAGAACGCGCGGAACTTGGGGGTATCTGCTTGAACTGGGGCTGTATCCCGACGAAATCATTACTAAAATCGGCTCAAGTGTTGGAGTACGCCGGACACGCCGCCGATTACGGGGTAAAAATTGAGCATGCGGAACCGGATTTCGATGCCATTATCGCCCGCAGCCGGGGAGTAGCCGACAAGATGAGTAAAGGTATCCAATACCTTTTCAAGAAAAACAATATCACAGTGATCGAGGGGCACGGTAAACTGACCGCCGACAAGAAAGTTGAGGTAACCGACGCGGCGGGCGAGAAAACCGTTCACGAGGCACAACATATCGTGCTGGCAACCGGTGCCCGTTCACGCCAATTGCCGAATATCCCGCAGGACGGGAAACGCATCATCGGGTACCGCCAAGCACTGACGCTCAACCACAAACCGGAATCCATGATCGTGGTCGGCTCGGGTGCTATCGGTTCCGAATTGGCATTCTTCTACAACGCCATGGGAACCAAAGTATTGTTGGTTGAATTCATGCCGACAATCCTCCCGGTAGAAGACGAGGAAGTTTCCAAACAAGTAGGACGTTCTTTCAAAAAAGCAGGCATCGACGTAATGGTGAAATCATCCGTGGAAAGCGTGGAAGCCGGAGAAAAACTGTTGAAAGTAAACATCAAAAATAAAAAGGGTGAAATCGAAGTACACGAGGCAGAAATCGTGCTTTCGGCAGTGGGAATCAGCCCGAACGTGGAAAATATCGGTTTGGAAGAGCTGAATATCGAAATGGAAAAAGGTAGGGTAAAGGTCGACGAGTACTACCGCACGAACGTGGAAGGCGTTTACGCTATCGGCGACATCGTGCACGGTCCGGCACTGGCTCACGTGGCATCGGCTGAAGCCATCTGTTGCGTGGAACACATCGCCGGGGTTCACACCGAAACAATTGACTACACGAACATCCCGGGATGCACGTACACCACACCCGAGGTTGCATCCGTGGGACTGAACGAGGCAAAAGCGCGGGAAGCGGGCTATGAACTCAAAATCGGTAAATTCCCCTTCACCGCATCCGGGAAAGCCAGTGCGGCAGGAGCCAATGACGGTTTTATCAAACTGATTTTCAACGCTGCCGACAACACGTTACTAGGTGCCCACATGGTAGGTATGAACGTGACCGAGATGATTGCCGAAATGGTACTTGCACGCAAAATGAAAGCTACCGCCCACGACATCATCAAAACGGTACACCCGCACCCGACCATGAGCGAAGCCGTGATGGAAGCTGCCTGTGCCGCTTACGACGAAGTGATTCACCTTTAAACAATTGAAAATGGAGAATTGAAAATTGAAAATTACACACGTATTCCGATTTTCAATTCTCCGTTTCAAAATCATAAATCTAAAATCGTAAATCTAAAATTATGAAGTTATACACGACATTATTTTCTCTGCTTTTGGCCGGGGGAACGCTATGCGCTCAAACGGTTGGAGAGAAAGAACTAAACGATATCAAAGGGAGTTTCCGGAAAGACGCTGCCACGAAAGCCATTCAGAACGTGCTGACGAATGACAAGGACATCCGTAGCAATGCCCTCAACCGGGAAGTACAAGGCAAAACAGACCATTATTTCAAGTATCGGGTAAAAGTGAACGGCATCACTGACCAGAAAAGTTCCGGACGTTGCTGGATGTTCACGTCCATGAACGTGTTGCGCCCGAGCATCATGGAGAAATACAATCTTACCAACTTTGACTTCTCGCACAACTATCTCTATTTCTGGGATATGTTCGAGAAATCCAATCTTTTCCTCGAGAACATGATTTCCACTGCCGGCAAGCCGATGAACGATCGGGACGTGTACTATATGTTCCAAGCTCCCGTGGGCGACGGTGGCGTATGGAATCTTTATTACAATTTGGGCGAAAAATACGGGGTTGTCCCGAAAGAGGTGATGCCGGAAACAGCCCACTCGAACAATACCAACGCCATGGTATCATTAATCAATGAACGCCTCCGCAAAGGTGGTTACACCATCCGGGAAATGGCGGCACAAGGCAAGAAAGCCAAAGATTTGCGCGTTGAAAAAATATCCGTGCTGAAAGATATTTACCGTATTCTGGCTCTTTGCCTCGGCGAACCGCCTACCACCTTCACGTGGAGATACAAGGATAAAAACGGCGATATCAAGGAATTGGCAAACTACACCCCGCAACAGTTCTACAAGGAAATCACTCCCGCCGATTACAGCCCGGAGAACTATATCATGATTATGAACGACCCCACCCGGGAATATTACAAAATATACGATATCCAGAACTATCGCAACACGATAGAGGGTATCAACTGGGTGTACCTGAACCTGCCGAACGAGGACATCAAGCAAGCCGCGATCGCTTCCATCAAAGGGAACGAAGCGATGTACACTTCCAGCGACGTGGGTAAATTCTTCAACCGGGAAACCGGGATTCTCGACCCGGAGATGTATGACTACAACTCTTTAATGGGCGTAGACTTCTCCATGGATAAAAAAGCACGTATTCTTACCCGCCAAAGCGGTTCCGCTCATGCCATGGTGCTCGTGGCAGTGGATGTTGACGAGAACGGGAACCCCACGAAATGGGAATTCGAGAATAGCTGGGGACCGCAAGCGGGACATAACGGCTATCTCACGTTCACGGACAAATGGTTTGACGAATACATCTTCCGCGTGGTAATTCATAAAAAATACTTGGGAGAAAAAGCCTTGAAGGCATTGAACCAGAAACCAATCCTGTTACCCATGTGGGACTACATGAACTAAAATAAAAAAAGGAAAGCCGAGCGGCTTTCCTTTTTTATAACTTGATAAGCAGCACGGTAGCATAGGCTGAAACCCCTTCTTCCCTACCCTCGAAACCGAGTTGTTCCGTGGTCGTAGCCTTTATCGTGAGATCATCGACATCAATTCCTATAATCTCTGCCAGACATTCCCTCATCTCCAGTGTCCGCGTCTTAATTTTCGGGCGTTGCAGGCAGATGACACAATCGATATTCCCGACAGAAAAACATTTCCGTTCAAGCATTTCGACTACTTTCTTCAACAATATCTTGCTGTCGATTCCCTTGTACGCGGGATCTGTATCCGGGAAATACGTCCCGATATCATCCAACCCGGCAGCTCCCAGAAGTGCATCACATATAGCGTGTATCAACACATCCCCGTCCGAATGTGCCACGCAACCTTTATCATGTTGCAACTTGATTCCCCCGAGCCAAAAATCCAACCCCGGTTCCAACCGGTGGACATCAATCCCCAACCCTGTCTTGATTTTCATTATTTCTAAGATTAAATTATCCCGCGATATTAATAAAAAATCACCCAATCACAGAATCGTAAATCTAAAATCATAAATCTAAAATTGATCGGTTCATTTATTTTTATAAATTTGTAATTCCTATCGAATAAAACGAAAGATGGAAGAATTAGAATCTATATACGAGGCCTTCCGGGAAGGCAGTCGGGTTACCACCGACTCCCGGGAAATAAAAGAAGGGGATATATTTATTGCCTTAAAAGGGGAAAATCATAACGGTAACACATTCGCGGAGAAAGCTATAGCACAAGGAGCAAGGTACGTCGTCATTGATGAAGCCGAGTACAGCATCTCGCCCCGGTGCGTACTCGTTCCCGATACATTACGCTTTCTGCAACAACTGGCGAATCATCACCGCAAACAGTTAAACATCCCCATTTTAGGCATCACCGGGACAAACGGCAAGACAACCACGAAAGAATTATGCCATGCCGTACTCTCGAAAAAGTACAAAACCGTTGCCACCAAAGGTAATTTGAATAACCATATCGGGGTTCCGCTCACCTTGCTCAGCATGGATACAGACACGGAATTCGGCATCGTGGAAATGGGTGCCAACCACCCCGGTGAAATCAAAGACCTGTGCGAAATCGCGGAACCGGATTACGGGATTATAACCAACATCGGTTACGCACATTTGGAAGGTTTCGGCAGTTACGAGAATATCATCGAAACAAAAAGTGCCCTGTACAAATCCGTCAAGGCGAAACAAGGTATTCTTTTCGTGAATGGGGAAGATGAACTGCTTTGCCGCCTGTCCGAGGGTGCGCAACGATATACTTACGGCGCGGACGGAGATTTAGTCAAGGGCGAGATAGCGCAAACCGCACCCTATCTGGTGTACACGATAAAAACCCGCCAAGGGCATCTTTATATACGTACCAAACTGATCGGGGGCTACAACTTCGACAATGCCATGGCAGCCTCTGCCGCGGGAATATTTTTCGAGGTAGACCCGCTGCAAATACAGGCAGCGATAGAAGCCTACACGCCCTCGAATCTACGTTCCCAATTACTGAAAACCGAACGGAATACCATCATTCTGGACGCATACAACGCTAATCTCAGCAGTATGCGGGCAGCTATTTCCAACTTCGCGGAAATGAAAGCGGACAACAAACTCATCATTATCGGCGAAATGCGGGAACTTGGGGACATATCACACGAAGCGCACCGGGAAATCATGGATATGATCGCGAATCACAATTTCCCGCGAGTATTTGTCGTGGGGCATAATTTTGAATCTATCATAAATAACTATACATTTACAACCTATTTTCCCGACACGGATACTCTGATTGAACATTTAAAAACGCATGAAGTAGTAAATTCTTTCATTTTGGTGAAAGGCTCCCGGGGGAACAAGTTGGAACGGATTATTGACTATTTATAAAATATATCGTTATGAACGACAGAGTTGTCATCATACCTACCTATAACGAGAAAGAGAATATCGAAAACATTCTCCGACACGTTTTCACGCTTACCCCGGCATTTGATGCCCTTGTTATCGAGGATAATTCTCCCGATGGAACGGCACAAATCGTCAAACGCCTGCAAACCGAGTTCCCGCAACTCCACATGATCGAGCGAAAGGGGAAATTGGGATTAGGCACCGCTTACATCGCCGGATTCAAATGGGCTCTGGAACACGGGTACAACTACATTTTCGAGATGGACGCGGACTTTTCGCATAACCCGGACGATCTGGTGAAACTTTACAACGCTTGTGCTTCGGGAGAGGGCGACATGGCTATCGGCTCCCGCTACGTCACCGGCGTCAACGTTGTGAACTGGCCTATGGGACGGGTACTGATGTCTTACTTTGCTTCCAAATACGTGCGAATGATCACGGGCATGAAAGTACATGACGCCACAGCCGGATTCGTGTGCTACACGAGAAAGGTTCTGGAAGAAATCAACTTGGACAAAATCCGATTCAAAGGATACGCATTCCAGATCGAAATGAAATTCACGACATGGATACTCGGGTTCAAACTGAAAGAAGTCCCGATTATCTTCACCGACCGCACCCTAGGCACGTCCAAAATGAGCGGTGGTATATTCAACGAAGCATTCTGGGGTGTCATCACCATGAAACTCAGAAGCATCGGGAAACGTAAAAAGAGAATAAATTAATTCTGTGATTGCCGACGGATTAATTTACGATTTATGAATTACGATTTACGATTTTAGAAGCATCGGTTAACGGAAAATCATAAATCAAGAAATTAACAGAAATCTAAATCTCAGAATTATTCAATCGTAAATCAAAAATCGTAAATCATAAATTAATATGCTTATTCACGGTGGAACAATCATAAACGAAGGGAGAACATTTAAAGGTGATATTCTTATTCAAAACGACAGAATCGAGAAAATCATTGAAGGCGGAATCACTGAAATCCCCAAGGGTGTAAAAGTCATTGATGCGACGGGAAAATTTATTATACCCGGCGTGATTGACGACCAAGTACATTTTCGCGAACCGGGTTTAACCCACAAGGGGGATATCGGGGAAGGAAGCCGTGCCGCGGCAGCAGGTGGGGTCACTTCGTTCATGGATATGCCCAACGTGAAGCCGCCCACCGTCACGAACGAATTGTTGCGGGAAAAACAACAAATCGCCCGGGAGAACGCTGTCGTGAATTATTCATTCTACCTTGGGGCTACCGTGGATAACATTGACGAGATCAGAAATGTCGATCCCCACACGACCTGCGGGGTAAAAGTATTCATGGGTTCATCCACGGGTAACATGCTCGTCGATAGCCCGGAAGCACTGGAACGCATATTTGCCGAATCTCCCGTTTTAATTGCCACGCACTGCGAGGATACTCCCACGATTAACCGGAATCTGGCACTTCTTCAAGAAATGCTCGGCGACAACATCCCCACGTATTGCCACCCCGTGATCCGCAGCCGGGAAGCATGCTACAAGAGTTCCTCTCTGGCCGCAGCATTGGCTCGCGAGCATAACAGCCGCCTGCACATACTCCACTTAAGCACGGAAGAGGAAGTGGCTCTGCTAGACGAAGGCCCCAGAAAAGAAAAGCGTATCACCGGGGAAGTTTGTGTCCACCATTTATGGTTCAACAGCAAGGCATACATCACGAAAGGCTCCCTCGTGAAATGGAATCCGGCAATCAAGGCAGAGAGTGACAGGAAGGCATTGTTGCAAGGGCTGAATGAACACCGTCTGGACGTCGTTGCCACCGACCACGCCCCCCACTTGCCGGAAGAGAAAGCCGGTGTTTATACCAAATCGGCAAGCGGCGGCCCCATGGTACAACATTCGCTAGTGGTCATGCTGGAACTCATGGAACGGGGTGAAATCACGCTTGAAAACGTCGTTGACAAAATGTGCCATGCCCCTGCTGATATCTTTCATGTCGAGGAAAGAGGCTACTTGCGGGAAGGCTACAAGGCGGATATCGCCATCTTTGAAAAACACCCGTGGACGGTCAGGAAAAGAAATTTACGATACAAATGCGGTTGGTCGCCATTGGAAGGAATGACATTTACTTATAAAGTAGCAACAACAATCGTGAATGGACAAATCGTGTACAACAACGGTAAAATCAACGAGAAGGTACGCGGAGAGATGTTGACATTCTACTAGAGTACGACATTTGTACCCTGATATTCTACCAAATAGTCCAAACACACGCCGCCA
Source organism: Butyricimonas sp. DFI.6.44 (assembly GCF_022132345.1). Classification (NCBI taxonomy): domain Bacteria; kingdom Pseudomonadati; phylum Bacteroidota; class Bacteroidia; order Bacteroidales; family Odoribacteraceae; genus Butyricimonas; species Butyricimonas sp. DFI.6.44. The sequence continues at coordinate 19,829 of NZ_JAKNJD010000014.1, forward strand.
ACAAGAGGAGAAACAACACGTTTCCCAACCATCGGGTGCGGTGTGAGATAAAATATTGTGAAAACAAGTAGGACAAGGGTATCGCGAGTATCAGCATGATGCCATGGCAATTGAATGGAATAAAAAACAAGGAACTACCCGCGAACAATAGCATCGAGAGCATTGAAAATATGCCTCTCCGTTGCGCAACAATAGCGGTCGCAGAGTTCACGATCACGTTGTACAACGACACGATAATCAGTACCCCGAAAACGATATAGGCAGCCAGTTTCTCCGGCATCAACCTCCAGAAGCCTTCCCCCGCTAACAACGTTTCCGAGAACACTGCCGGGAGTTCGAATAATTGATCTGTCCAGAAATAGTAGGCGGCGGTAAAAAACAGAGTGGTAAAAAAGCCGATAAACAAGGCTACCAAGTCCTTGACATTCGCCCGACCGGAGAAAGGCAATACCACGATAGCCCAAAGCAACAACGACACTAACTTGGGACAAAGCAAGACTGCCAAACAAGTAAACAAACCAAACCCGAACACGGGAGCATTGGAGTTCGAGTGCACGATAGCCGACTGCAAACGGGATATCGCCACAATCATGCAAAATGCTGCCAGCAGGTAATTATTCACGCCATAATGACAAATAATTCCCGCCGACATCAAAGCATAGAGCAATGCGGGCAACACGGTAATACGGGATAAAAATTTGTACCGGTCCGCGATAAAGAAGATCAGAAAAGACAAGCACAACAACACGAACATCCCTGCCGCCTTTAACCAAAGAAGATGCTGGTTTTCGTTTAAAAAAGGAAATGAGATTAAACCATTCTCGCGGCAAATGATTCCCCCGTCTCCATCCAGCGTGAAACGTAAAAATGCTATTGCTACCAGAATAAACGGCAACAAATATAACAAATACAAATTTTTCGACTTCAGTACCGAGTTGAATCCCATTTTCTTCGCGTGCTATAAATCAAACCCTATATCACGCCTGAAATTCATTCCCTCGAAATGAATTTTCGCCACGTTCTTGTATGATTGAGTCAAAGCCTCTTTCATGGTATCGCCATACGAGCTGACAGCCAATACGCGCCCCCCGTTTGTCAACACTTTCCCGTCTGTCAATTTTGTTCCCGCGTGAAACACGATACTACCCTCCACGTTCTCCAATCCGGTAATAACCTTTCCTTTCTCGTAATCTCCCGGGTAACCCTGCGATACCAACATGACCGTTGTGCAAAAACGGGAATCCAAATCAAAAGCAGCTTGTTTTAACTCGCCCTTCGCCATCGCCTCGAATAAAGATAAGATATCCGTCTTCAATCTCGGTAACACGACTTCCGTTTCCGGATCACCCATACGCACGTTGTACTCAATCACGTAAGGATCACCCGCAACATTCATCAACCCGAAGAAAACGAATCCCTTGTAATCGATACCTTCCTCACGGAAACCCTCTATCGTCGGGCGTACAATCCGCTCTTCCACCTTCCGGTTGAACTCCTCGTCGGCAAACGGCACCGGAGAAACGGCTCCCATTCCACCCGTGTTCAATCCGGTATCCCCTTCCCCAATACGTTTGTAATCTTTGGCAGAGCCTAATATCTTATAATCTTTCCCGTCCGTGAGGGCGAACACGGAAAGCTCTATCCCGCTCAAGAATTCCTCTATCACCACTCGATTGCCCGCCTTACCGAACTTACCGCCCAACATCAAGCGGAGTTCACTTTTCGCCTCCTCGATATCATTCAATATCAAGACACCCTTACCGGCAGCCAGTCCGTCAGCCTTCAACACGTAAGGCGGTTTCAGTGTTTTCAGAAAATCAATCCCGTCCTCTATATTTTCTTTCGTCACGGTCAAGTAACCCGCCGTCGGGATATGGTGACGAATCATAAATTCTTTCGCGAAATCCTTGCTTCCTTCCAATATCGCTCCCGCCTTTCCGGGACCCACGATCATCAAGTGTGCAAAACGGGCATCAGCCTCGAAATAATCCCGAATACCTTCCACCAGCGGATCTTCCGGCCCCACGACTAACATCTCGATGCCATTATTCTCGACAAATGCAGCCAATGCCTCGAAGTCCGTCACCTTAATATTCACGTTCTCCGCAATCCCGGCAGTTCCGGCATTTCCCGGTGCAACATATAACGTTGTCAATCTCTCACTCTCGTTTATTTTCCACGCCAACGCATGCTCGCGTCCGCCACTACCCAATAATAATACCTTCATTGTTATCTTATAATAATTACAACTTGTAACTCGGCTTTACCGAATGACAAAGATAGCGGTTAATCACAAATCATAAATCATAAATCTTAAATAAATTTGGTGATATTGACAGATTTCCATAACTTTGAAGCAAATCGAACGCCATGAACAGATACTCGACCAATGGTGAAGAGGGAGAAATACTCCACAACTTACTCGGACTTACCGACGAGGAAGCAATACACAATGCCGAGTTCGAGGGCTTTTTGACTGCCGAAATTCTATTTACAGAGAACCTGACGCCCAAAACGAAATTCACGATAAAATACATTTGCGACATCCACCGTACCGCGCTAAAAGAACTCTACTCTTTTGCCGGGCATTTCCGCTCCGTGAATGTATCGAAAGGGGGATTCGTCTTTCCGGCCGGACGCTTTATCCCGGATAATATGCGAATTTTTGAAGAAGAGATACTGGCACATCTTCCGGATCACTACGCTGATCAAGAGGAGTTAATCAAGGACATCGCCAAAGTACACGGGGAATTGCTTTTCATTCATCCATTCCGGGAAGGAAACGGACGGACAGCACGTATACTTGCCAATCTAATGGCTCGCAAACAAGGTTATACAGGATTGAATTTCAGACGAGTGAATTTCGACGAGTATATTATAGCCGTTCAGCAAGTAGCCCGCAAAGACTACTCCAGAATGGAAAAGATCATTACTTACGCATTTTAAGTTTCAAATTCACCCGTTCCAGAATAGTGTACGCCGTCTCTTGGGAAATCTTTATTCCTTCCAATTGAAACGAGGTTATCATTCCCTGCAAAATCTCTTCCCGGACCGTGGCGTTTTTCACTAGCTGCGGCATTTTTTCTTTTGTTTTTTCCATACTACAAATATACGACTTTTCCCCTTATTATCAAAGCCATTCAAAGGAAAAACACGTTCATTTTCAATTTTCAATTCTCCATTTTCAATTATTCCACGTCTCTTCCACCGTGTAATTCAAGAAACGATGAAAAGGTTTCATCAACAACAAACGGTCAACCACCCTCTCGACCGCATCCTCCCCCTCGAAAAATGCATCCGGCACACCGTGAGTAACAGTATACGCCTTGAATTTCAACATTTCTGCCTCCGGGAAGTCCTTCGGGAAAGGAGCGGGTACTTTCTTCAATTTTTCTCCATCCAACCGGTAATACTTGGCAAACTCTTTATCCCGGACAATACCCGTGAATTCATCAATATTATCATACACGTCTTGCCGCAACGCTTTCAATAAAGATGGCTCCGGACACCATACTCCCCCGGCAAGCAAGCAGTTACCCGGTTCGATATGCACGTAATACCCCGAACGAGGACTCTTTTTACCGCCCCTCACCATGTACGCCCCGATATGTGTCTTGTAGGGTTGCTTGTTCGGGGAAAAACGCGTATCCCGGTAGATTCTGAAGATACAATCTTTCGCTTCCAACCCCTCGACCTCCGGTTCCACGACAGCCAACGCCGCTATGACACGATTAATAAATGCCTCGTGCTCTACCTTTATTCTCAAATACCACTCTTTATTGGCATGAAACCAATCCCGGTCGTTATTCTCTCTTAATGCCTCTAAAAAACGAAATATCTCTTGCATTGATGATTTATGATTTAAGATTTATGATTTAAGATTAAATGATTCTGTGATTCCTACGCTCTCGGAATCCACTTGGCTTCTTCCAAACCGCAATCTTTTGCCAGCTTGCGTCCCAGTACAAACAAGTAATCGGAAAGCCTGTTCACGTAACGTACAATCACGTCCTCTACCTCGATTTCCTCGCCCATGTCAATGATCCGACGTTCCACCCGACGGCAAACCGTGCGAGCGATATGACAAGCCGACACGGCAGGATGTCCCCCCGGCAGCACGAAATATTGCAAAGGCGGTAATTCCTCGTCCATCCGGTCAATTGCCCGCTCCAGAAAAGCCACATCCTCTTCCGTGCAGGGCATCTTTTTTTGCATATTACTCACCGACGTATCCGTCGCAAGGTTCGCACCCACGACAAACAACACGTTTTGAATTTCTATTAACTCTTTCACACTAACCTCGTCAATCGGGTACGACCGGATCATTCCTAAATGACTATTCAACTCATCTACCCCGCCATACGCTTCCAAACGTATATTATTTTTCGGTACCCGAGTTCCCCCGATTAATGCCGTAGTTCCTTTATCCCCTGTTTTCGTGTAAACCTTCATTCAATTTTAGATTTTAAATTTTAGATTTATGATTCCCACTGTCCCCGCACTCATTCGATAATCTCAAATTCAGCAATTCTTCAATCTCCGAATCCATTCATTTTCAATTTTCAACTTTCAATTTTCAATTAAATTATCATATTATACCTCCCCTTTTGCAACCGTTCATCGAAAAAAACAATCCCGTACCACATCATATCGATCGACACCGTTCCTTCTTGACGCAATTGCCGCCAAACGAGGGAATTAAACCGACCTTTGTAAATGTCTTTTATCACGACGCACAAAGGTCCTTTCTTGCGTTCCCGCAAAACCTCTTCCCAAGATTCATGCCAATCCGCCTCGAATGCACATCCTAAAAACAGCAAGTCTATCTCCCTTCCTTTCATCTCCGCAGGAGTCACACGTCCCGTGTATTCCGCCCCGGGACAATCATGTCCCCCGTTCAACACGTTCATCTGCTTTGAGACCGCAGCTAAATAACGGGACACCCACGGGTTCTCCACTCCCACGCATAATACCTCCCGAAACGAAAAATAATCCACCAATCGGAAAATTAACCGGTATAACTTTCGTTCTTTCTCCCGGACATTGCCCATTGCCTCGATACGCGCGAAATCATAATACTCCGCCTTTTCCTTTATCACGTTCGTGATCAAGTCAAACACAAAAGGGGAATGTACCCCGTACCCTCTCTTGTGACGAAATCGAATAGCATGCTTAAACCGTTGTTTCAAATAATTATACATCTCCCGACGAACAATTAATCTATATTATTTATCCTACGAAAATAAAATTTATTCCCGACATGCTCAACTAAAGTCATCTATTTTTTTTACTTTCGTTCGTGAAATTCGATACTATTAAATTTAATTGAGCATTTTGGAACTGGCAGGACTGAATATAAAGTTTATCCCGGGCGTCGGAGAAAAACGGGCATCGCTATTGGAGCAGGAAATGGGCATCCGGAGTTACGAGGATATGCTCTATTATACCCCGTACAAGTACATCGACCGCACCCGGATATATACCATAGGAGAACTCACGTCCGACCTCCCGTACATACAGGTCAAAGCCAAAATCATGAACCTGTCCGCCGTGGGAACTGGAAAACAGACCCGTATGGTTGCCACCGCGTACGACGGCACGGGGGAACTGGAACTGGTTTGGTTCACCGGCTACAAATACTTGACCAGCCAAATCCTACCCGAGAAAGAATACTTGATATTCGGGAAACCATCCGTGTTCAACCACAAATTGAATATCGTGCATCCCGAAATTGACTTGTACGAGGCAAACGCCAAACAACTCGTGGGTTTTCAAGCTATCTATCCGACCACGGAGAAGATGAAAAAAAGCTATCTGACCTCCCGCGTAATCAACAAGATTCAAGCAAATATCTTCAAAGCTATCAACGGCCGCATACAGGAAACCCTCCCGGCATGGTTTATCAAAAAGCACAATTTGATCTACCTGCACGAGGCTCTGTACAATATTCATTTCCCGGAGAACCCGGATATGTTGCGCAATGCCCAGTATCGCCTGAAGTTCGAAGAGTTGTTCTATATCCAACTCAATATATTAAAACTCAAATTCAACCGGAAAGCGGCATTCCAAGGCCATCCGTTTACCGTGGTGGGGAATTACTTCAATGATTTCTACCGCAATCACCTCCCCTTTCCCCTCACCGATGCCCAAAAACGGGTAATCAAGGAGATTCGTTCCGATTGCGGGTCGGGGAAACAAATGAATCGCCTGCTACAAGGCGATGTGGGAAGCGGGAAAACACTGGTTGCCGTAATGTGCATGCTTATCGCTCTGGATAACGGTTTTCAAGCAGCCATCATGGCGCCTACCGAAATCCTTGCCACGCAACATTACGAAACGATTTCCGAACTTTTGAAAAATACCCCCATTAGCGTGGGGCTATTGACAGGCTCTACCAAAAAGAAAGAGCGGGATGTGCTGCATGATGCCCTTTCCGACGGCAGGTTACAAATACTGATTGGAACTCACGCCCTACTGGAAGACGTGGTTAGTTTCAAAAATATCGGGCTTGTCGTAATCGACGAGCAACATCGGTTCGGCGTCGCCCAGCGTGCCAAACTCTGGCAGAAGAACACGATTCCGCCCCACATGCTGGTCATGACCGCCACCCCGATTCCTCGAACGTTGGCAATGACGCTGTACGGGGATTTGGACGTATCCGTGATCGACCAACTGCCACCGGGCAGGAAACCAATCACGACTCACCACGCTTTCGAGAATAAACGCTTGCAAGTCTACAAATTTATCCAGAAGGAACTGGAACTCGGACGGCAGGCATACATTGTCTACCCGCTCATTTCCGAATCCGAGAAAATGGATTACCGTAATCTGGAAGAGGGCTATGAACACGTGATGAGTTATTTCGACCCGCTCGGCTATAAAGTAGGCATCGTGCACGGTAAATTAAAACCTGCCGACAAGGACGAACACATGAGGTGTTTCGCATCCGGCGAAACCCGGATATTGGTAGCCACTACCGTTATCGAGGTCGGCGTGAACGTCCCGAACGCCTCCATTATGGTCATCGAGAGCGCCGAACGTTTCGGTCTGTCCCAACTTCATCAACTCCGGGGACGCGTGGGGCGGGGTGCAGATCAATCTTACTGCATTCTTATGACCTCGTACAAACTTTCCAACGAATCACGCAAACGCATCGAAACGATGACTTCCACGAACGACGGTTTCGAAATAGCGGAAGTCGATTTGAAGCTACGCGGACCGGGAGATATCGAGGGCACCCAGCAAAGTGGACTCACCTGCAACCTGCGGGTAGCCAACCTCGGAAAGGACGGACGTATACTAAATGAAGCCGCCCAAGCCGCCACGATTATTCTGGAAAATGATCCTTCCCTACAAAAAGAAGAAAACCAAACCTTCGCCACACAAGTAAAACGGCTCTTCAAGACAAAAATCAATTGGCGATACATCAGCTAAATTCGCCTTCGGCGAGTTGCAGGTTACAAGTTGCATTTACCTTCGGTAAGTTACAGGTTTCGAACGCCGTCACTCCCGGATTTTAACCCATTTTATGGCGTCCGCCACAACTTCTTGCGGTCCGAACTTTTCATTTTCGGGTGTGTGTTCCCGATCTTTGTCACTCAAAGTCACTCGTGCCGTCCCGTGGAAGTCGAAAACCCCTAGGGATATCCATCTCCAATCGTTCTTGTCTAGCGAGAGAACAACCTCGTGTTCCTCTTGCCCGTCGAACACGGTATAGTAATACGTCCTTGAAAAATGAGGTGCTATAGCTGCATAAGATTCACTTCTGTCATCATAAGGCAAGTAACAAAATACCTCGTACTTTCCCTCCCGGGGCAGACGAGTTTCCCACTGTACTTTTTGGTTACCCTTGCCGGCTCTTTTGGAATACGCCCCTTTTATCGGAAAACCTTGGCAATCTCTTTGAAGCATAAGCCCCCAGTGATTAGCAGGGGCAAAACGGTAACATTTCGCCCGAACCTCGACGCCCCCGAACAGAGAAGCAAGATTAAACTTTCTTGTTTCGTGAATCGTGAATCCCGGGTTCTCGTTATCCACGATGATTTCGCTATCATTCGTCGGTAACGGCAAAGCATCGAGGGGTAAAAACCTCTCGGTGGTATCGGTATCTGCGTTCCCTCCCTCGTTCGGTAATTCTATGTCTGACGGAAGATTCAAGGACAATATTGTACTCACGTTAAAATTGCCAATGCCTTTTATGCGTTTCCTTATACTTCTTCCCTCTCCCGGGGGGATAATCCACCCCGGCTTCCCATCGCTCAACGTGATAATACCTGGGACTTCCCCCCGATTAAACACATCGAAATCAAGAATCATATCATCTCCAACAGACACACCATGCCCGACTATCTTAAAAACGGGCAACCTATTGCTCCGATACCAGTTCTCGACAATGGTATCCAACCCGACATTGAAACGGGCGGAGAGTTCCCGTGAAAACTCTTCAAAGTTTTTTTCCTCGAAAAGGTGCTGTTTCAAAAAATCGTGATAAGCCTCCAGAAATTCGTTCTTACCAATTCGAATCTCCAAAAGGGCTAACAACTCATCACACTTTTTACGGATAATATTATCAAGCAACCTCGGGGAGAGCGAGGAATCTCGCAAGGCATCCTCTAAGCTATGATCTTTCAGATAATCCACGATAAGATACTCGACATCCGTGCTAAATGGTTCAACATACGGGGAACTAAAAATCAACTTCAACACGTCGTTTATCAAAGGATACTCGTCAGAGTGGATAAAACCCGTGTTACCCACGCACCTCGGTGTCAAATCACAACCACCCTCCGAGAACAAATCCAATTCATGAACCAAACGCCCACGGGCCTCCTCTTCCTTATCTTCATGAGAATAGGAAGATTCATCTACCGAGTACCTCTTTTCCGGCAGGAACACCATTCCACCCTGTACGCGCTCTCCTGTTTGCAACGACCTTCCCGCAAATGCGTGAAAATTACAAGGAACTTCCACGAGAGTGAGCCAACTATAAGGGTATTGTAGCGTGGGATCGTAAGCAATTTTATTCTCGAGCCGTTTAGGTTCATAATTAGAATAATAGCTATAAAAATGCACCGAATTTTTAGCGCCCTCGATAGTTTCCAGCAACTCCAATTTAGTAACAACATCGTAATAATCAAGCATAAATTCATGCTCGGGCAAGTAGAAAAGCTCCACACTTACCGGGTGGTCGTCTTCCACGGGCTCAACGGTTACTCCCGGGGCGATTCTAAGCCCTACCGTATCAATGCAAATCAACATCTCCCGTTTCTTGTAATCGCCTATACAGAGACTAATCCCGGGCATATTATGCTCGAAACTGAACATAGTCTTCCCGGCAATTTCTCTATCCGCCTTTCCCTGGGATATCGCCACAAGGTTTGGAGCATGCTCCACCTCCAACGTATAGCAGGTAAACATCTTTTCCCGGAATCCCAATGGTTGGTAAAGAGGCACGCTGACCGGGTACCAAGCGCATTCCGAGGAAAGCAGTTTGTATTCCTTCTCGCAGAAAGCGGGGGAATAACCAAAGCGGTAAATACCGATGGTGTTCACTTCCGGCGAAGCGTATTTCTCTTCCGGGGTATCAAGAAAACAGAAACTATTGTCGATTTTCCCCTCGTATTTCACGACGACCTCGCTCGTCTTGCCGGGTGCCACCGTTTCGTCTGCGAGAATCACCTGTTGCTCTCGTCGGAAAGCAACCATTTTCCCATCCACGGTGATAGAGGATACGACTAGTCCGGGATTCAGATAAAGCACCAACGGCAAGGCAACATTTTCCCTGTTCGCAACCGTCATCCTACTCGTCACGGAGATTCCACCGTTCTCGGTTTCTTTCAACTGGAGATAGTTCGCAGCAATCTTGAGTAGCTTTTCCCGATCGTACTTCGCATAAGCATCACGAAAGGCCTCTCGCTTTTCGGAAACAGTTTGAATGCCGCAAGTATACACAACTGCCAAACTGCCGGCAAAGAGCAAAGGAAACAGAGCCGCACAGACCAACCGGAAGGGTGCCCGCGGATTATTATGAATTCTAGGATAATGGATTACCGACAGGATTGCCACCCCAACCCCAGAGAATAGGATAAACACCCGTTGTAGCAAGTAATTCCCGGGATTCACGTGTCCCGTGAAATCGGAAAACATGTTGGGAATGCCCGTAGCCAAAGGATCAAATAACCCGTTTAGCCAAACAGAACCCGGGAGGGTCAACACACCGAAAATAACCACAAGGAGTAGCATACCCAACCCTTGATTGCCCGTCAGCCTCATCACACAGGTGGAAAGACCAATACAGAAGACCGTGGTCGGGAGGTTCAGCGTCAACCAATAAAAGAGGTAATACCCCACGTTGAACACCTCGGGATAGAAAAGAAGGTTCAAAAGGGCACAAAAGGCAAGAAACGACACGTTGACCAGCGTGAAAGCAAGAATTTTACCGATGACGTTCCCCGTTGTAATCTCCGAATTCCCTTGGGCGTGAACGCTCAACGCCACCGTGGAATCCAAACGAAACCGCCTGCTATCGTTGCTCACGAGAACCACCGCGAAAAGCAGTTGCAGTATGTTGAACAAGTAAGCACATTTGAAAGGAATGGACGAGGATAGCGACCGGGAAAACCAATCCATCGCCGGACCTCGAAACAGTTCCTCGAAACTTCTAGCGGAACCTAAACCGGATAGTGGCGTGAACACGTAAAGGGTAATCCCCATGAGCCCGAGAAAAACAAATATCCCAAAAATCACGTTCCGACGGGAACGCTTGTACCCGTATAAAGCTTCGGTAAAAATATGATTACTATTCATCACGCTTGTCCTTTATTATTAACACCAGAACTCAAATATACAGATTTCCCCGCAAGACAACAATCATTAAAATCACGCCAAAATACAAAAAAATACTCTTGGCGTGATTTTTATCGAATAACGGCAATAAATTAACATGTTATCTTATTTTCAAGTTTAGTCTGTAACAATTAATATTGCCTCCGATTTAGCCTCTCCCAAAAGGTTATATATTTTAACACTATATACCCCGGAGTCTCCTACCATAACATCATCTATTACTAATGTTACACATCCTCCGTCCTTATAAGTTTTAATCCGAACACCCGTCACAATTGGTTTCCCATTACGATACCATACAACTCGAATATTCGGATCGTCTTGTGGTTCAAAATGAGCAAGAAATACAGCTATCCCCCCTTCATTAACCTGACAGTCCTTGAGGTGTTTCATTATTACAGGCACGTGTCCTACATCAGCAACACTCCCAAGAATTTCCACATTACCTTGTTCCACAATTCTTTCCTGTTGATTGAACCCTGTCAACACAAAGAATAACGCACAAACTAAAAAAATCATCTTTTTCATGTTAATTGCATTTTAAATTAGTAATTGTGTAAAGATAACAAAACAGCAACATGTTCGCAAGAATTTATCCCTTTATTTTTAGATTTATTAGAAAATAGTATGCAACAAAAAAGAAAAAAAGGACGCCTTTCGACGTCCTTTTTCATTCTCTATATTCCGAAAAATTAGTGAAGAGCAACAACTGCTTTCATCATCTTCTTCGTGTTTTTCATCAATTTTTGTTTTTCTTGACCGTTCATCAGATACCAAGCATCCTCTTCCGGATAATATTGGAATTCAGCAACAGCGTCAGATTCTTCGCTAGAGATAGCCATTTTGTTCATAGTTTTGGTTACAGTGTAAGATTTACCTGCAAACATCACTTGATCTTTCTCGATATCTCCAGCTTTCATGGCAACAGGATTGTTACCACCCCAGAATTCGATAGAGTTGAAGATCAAAGCATCACCCAAGCAGCACAATTCGTATGCCGGAAGGATGCATAATCCCAAAAATACCAACTCGTTCACGAATTTAGAATCAGAAACGCTACCGTTCCAATTGTGTAATTTGGATGTCAACGCGAAAGAGCCGAAACATCCGCTCAAAGCAACTGATGAAGCAGCGATTAAAGCAACTGCAACAAACCGATTAAAACTTTTCTTCATAACCTTATATTTAAAATTTAGTTTTGCTAAGATACAGCAATATTTACGAAATTAAACATGTTAGGTTACTTTTTCTTATAAAATTTTTTCGGAGCAATCATTAATTCCGGACGTAAAACGTTATCTAGCTCTTCCTTAGTCAACAACTTTTCTTCCAGTACCAAATCGTAAACACTTCTGTTCTCCGACAAGGCTCTCTTGGCAATACGAGAAGAATTTTCATATCCTAACGTCGGATTCAACGCGGTAACGATTCCGATACTGTTCATTACCATATCCTTGCAACGTTCAGCGTTAGCAGTGATTCCGTCAACGCACAAAACTCTCAAACGATCCATAACTTTAATCAACATCTGCATAGAGTTGAATATAGCGTACACGATCACCGGTTCCATCACGTTCAATTCCAACTGACCGGCTTCAGCAGCCATCATCACGGTCGTATCGTTACCGATTACACGGAAACAAACTTGGTTTACCACTTCAGGGATAACCGGATTTACTTTACCCGGCATGATAGAAGATCCCGGTTGCATCGGCGGCAAGTTAATCTCGTTCAATCCGCATCTCGGACCACTGGACAACAAGCGCAAATCGTTACATACCTTGGACAATTGAACGCAGAAACGTTTCAATTCGGAAGAATAGGATACACAAGCCCCGGTATCAGGCGTAGCGGCAATCAGGTTCGGTGCTAACACGAACTCTTCACCACTGATAATACGCAATTCACGAGCACAGATTTCAGCATATTCCGGTTCTGAATTGATACCCGTACCAATAGCCGTGGCACCCATGTTCTCAACCAAGAACAACTTAGCGGCTGCGTTCAAACGCTCGATATTCTCTTCCAAAGTGTAAGCGTATGCCTCGAACTCCTGACCTAAAGTCATCGGCACGGCATCCTGCAACTGGGTACGTCCCATTTTCAACACGTGCTCGAACTCTTTCGCTTTTCTACGGAAAGAATCAACCAACAATTTGATCTCTGCCACAACTTCTTTATTGGTCAAAATTATAGCCAAGTGGAAAGATGTCGGGTAAGCGTCATTCGTGGATTGAGAAAGATTCACGTGGTTGTTCGGGTGACAATAGTCGTACTCACCTTTTTGATGTCCCAATAATTCCAAAGCGCGGTTAGCTACAACCTCGTTGATATTCATGTTCGTGGAAGTTCCGGCACCACCTTGTACCATATCCACGGGGAATTGGTCGGCCAATTTACCGTCAATGATCTCCTCGCAAGCTGCCGTAATAGCATTCGTTATATCGGAAGGAATCAAGCCTAATTCATAGTTAGCCTTTGCAGCCGCCCATTTTACCATCGCTAAAGCCTTCACGTAGTTCGGGAACATTCCGATCGTGTAACCGCTAATCCCAGCGAAGTTCTCGATTGCTCTCAAAGTCTGAACACCATAATAAGCATCCATTGGCACCTCTTTGTTGCCGAGTAAATCATGTTCAATTCTTGTCTTCATAATTCTTATAGATTAATTATTTCCAAATACGTTTGAATCTCTTTCAAGTTTCACCCGATCGTCAAAAACTCACTAAATGTCCCTCGCTCATACAAAACGACCCGGAGAAAATTAATCCGGCAAAGGTATAAAAGTTAATAGTATAAAGCCAAATTTTAGACAAGAATTTACACGTAACTCTACAAGTGTTATAATATTGAATATCAATACAATCAAATAAAATTTAACAAATTAAAGTGCAGAAAAAGGCTTTTTTACAAACGTTTCCGAAAAAACAAACAAAAGATTGGGGAGTAGGGTTCGCCTTCGGCGAGTTACAAATTACTAACGCTAGAGAAGCAACCTGCAACTCGCCGAAGGTGAACTCAAGGTTGATTATCATCTATATTAATCACGATTTTCGCCAGAGAAGAACGAAACAACTCATCGTCATAAGGCGCGTACTTTCCCTTAACGTCATACATGATCGAGGCCTCGCCCTTGAAACCCTTGACCGGAAAAAACATCATTTCAGCCAGATCCGGATTATATACCCATTTGCCCTCGTTAAGAGCTTCGTACACGAATACCTCACTCCCAAGACATTCCTTATCATTTTTCCATATTCTGAAACTCCTCGGGTTCAGATTATCTTTTCCGGCATTCGGAGTACTGCCTTCACCCCTGTACGCCACGTCATTATCCAATGGCCTCACGGTGGCAGGTCCTCGACGATGCTCGTAAATATCATCTTCCGCGCGTGCCCCGTAGAGAGGAGTAATACGCAAATTCTTGATAATATTGGTATGCGCCGTAAGTTGTCCGGTCGATGCCATAAACCCGATACATAATCTCTGTGGCGTAGTCAGGGTAAGGTTTGTTACCGGTGGGTTGGTATACCATATCGGTTTAGGCGGACTTCCGCCCGCAATCCGGATTGGCAAACTATTTTCAGCATAACTCAAAGAAGACGGATACGTGTAATTCTCTATCACGATCGTCTTTTCTGTTCCGTGTTGTATCGTCACCGTGATCTTAAAACCACCCCCGTTATCATTGGGTTCCAACGCGATAATAGCCTTTCGGTATGTACTTTCATCCGAATGGGAAAACACACCTCCGCCTGAAATATTGAACGGTTTATCAATCCGGGGAGCAACATGCCGTTCATACTGCCCGCTCGTCGTGTTCAACTCGAATCCGGCTTCATTTCTCAATCCGTTCGAATGTTCATCTTCAAGCCCTCCGGTAATACTCCATCCCGTGTGTCGGGTGATAAGTACCGGAAATCCCCAACTGCCTTCCGGTACTTCATGCGTATTCTGTTGAGTTGTTATCGTTTTTTTTCCTCGACCGGCAGCCCCCCGAATGGTTACATTACTTCTGGTGTTATATTTTAGAGGCTGCGCATTAGCTATTGTAGTCAAATTATCATCATAAGGAATCCCGTTTCTCATCTCATAGTCTTCCATACGCCAATTCTTAAAATTACCCTGATCCAGCGCCACGGCGAGATACCCGCCTTTCATGCCGGTTATCGGCAATACCCCCTTACTTATGCTCTGGTGAACCGACGACCTGTGAGTATAACCAAACCCCGCCCCCTCCGCTCCGTATTTCAGATTATCCCCAATATATTGATTGGTAGTCGCATCGACAAGAAACATACAAATACCGTCCGTCAAACCCTTTTCCGACGGATTCGTGTACATCATGATATACTCGAACTCAATCAGTAAACCGTCTTTCGTGGAGAAAATATAATCGGGCAAATAAAAAGCCCCGACCTCTTCTTTTCCTTGCGTGAGTCGCAATCCCAAGTTTTTCACCGGCTTCGCCTGATTTGCTCTCTTGTACGTGTTATCGGCTTTTCTTCCCGAGGCTTCAATCTGATTCGGCTCAAAAAGTTTCACATTCTCCATATCCCCGTCCAAAAACGACCGGAAAAAAGGCATAAGATGAGAGGATTGTGCCGATACACCGTCCCTCA
Source organism: Butyricimonas sp. DFI.6.44 (assembly GCF_022132345.1). Lineage (NCBI taxonomy): Bacteria > Pseudomonadati > Bacteroidota > Bacteroidia > Bacteroidales > Odoribacteraceae > Butyricimonas > Butyricimonas sp. DFI.6.44. The sequence continues at coordinate 35,296 of NZ_JAKNJD010000014.1, forward strand.
TTCCCAACAATACCAACAAAAGAAAGAATATCTTTTTCATCATATACTTCGGTGTTTCCATATCATATATATTTATCCATCAATAATCTCTGATACAACGAATCGGAAAAGCATACGACAAGTCGGCATCGTAAAACAGCATCCCGTCTTTTTCCATGAAAAGATAGTTCACCGTGTACCGGCTATTAATCGTGTAAGGCGTCGCCGACCAATAATACCCGTAAGCCCCGACTTGTACCACGTTACCGTCCCCGTTGGGATAGCGGTGTCCCGCGGCAGGCAGAAAAACAGTTCCGGCTGGCGGTGTCCCCGCGTTGGCAGGCGTTGAAGTAGAAACCAACACGTTCGCCCCCAGAAACCAACCACTTTCCGGATCAAACGATCCATTCAAATAACTGCCGGAATTGGCGTTCAAGTTTAACGTGACATCTTTAAAACTACCTCTATTCGCTGTTTTTACCCCCGTTTCATTATACAATGCTTCCAATTCGGCAGAAGTAGGCATTCGCCATTTTCCTTCCACCCAACCTTTTCCATCCTTTCCACTGGAAATATAACGACATATATCCCCTATGCCCGTTGCCTCGTCGAAACCCGTGTTATTAAAAAACTCTTTAAAAGAATCATCCGCCGCGGAAGACGAGGTAAAGCCGAAATTCGGGTGACCGTACGGTATTTTATCCCAACCGCCAAGCCCGCCTTTCCAGTCTGACGGATTCAACCCCGACGGGGCATACACGACTTGTACCGTCGGATCATAGGGATTCCCTCCCGGTGCCAGTGCTACAAGCGATCCCCATTTAAAAAACAGCCCCTGCGACCAAGCCGGAATCGTCCGGTTATCCTGTTCCGTAATGGCAAAAGTCAATACCCCGGAACTTAGAACCACGTTACTACGGGCAAACAATTCGGCGACCGGAACTCTCCGGACCGTCAGCGTGTCGATAAGCCTCCCGGCAGTAAACACGATTTTACCGCTCACGTAATCCTCGGGATTACCCGGCGGGGTAATCGCCGTAACATTGATTTCCACCCCTGTCTGGTTAATGTCAGCCCCATTCGTCGAGGGCTTATTGTCGGCAAGCCGAAGCCACGTGTGCGCGTTCGGTTCCAGCACGACAGCATTCCAATCCCCGTGATAATCGGAACTCACCCGGTGTTTCAATTGCCTGCTCACGCCGTATGGCATATCAATTACCCGTGTTTCCACCCCCATAAAGAACTGTCCGTCATAAACAATGTGCTTTATCCCGGACATATCCACGACCAGAATAGAAGTTTTCAGATTTGACAACACACTTTTCGAGCGAAGCGCCTGATCGAATGATTCGTAGCCGATTCCCTCTGCCGCCGTTATCGTGACAATATACTTGTAGTTGCGGTACAGGGGCATATAGTCCGCGGCAGTAGACGCCGCCGACTCACGAGTGAAATCAACGCGATAATAGTAATCCTTCCCAAAATACTTTCCTTTGATAATCAGACAAGTTCCGTTCACTTGATCGGCTTCCGAGTTCCTCGCGGCTTCATAGGCGTAGATCTCTCCCGCCAACAAAGGTCCGGCAACATCGCCAACCTGCTTATATTCATACATCATCGCGTCATCCAAGGTTCCGGACTGCTTACCCGCCGGATTCGGCATCATAGGATTATTATTATTCGTGTAATAATCCGCTATGATATTACCGTTGGATGCGTTCCACGCCGGGGCAATATAACCCGAAGTATTGTAATTCACCACGTGTATTTCCTCAAGTCTGAAAATGCTCCCCTTAACCTCGTTCTCGACGTCAATACGGGCAAGCATACGAGTCAATGATATGCTAACTGTTTTTCCCGGTGCAATCCCATCGACGGGGACTTCCCCGTACATTGGTATCGGGGTATAGCCCGGTGTCGATACATTCCATTTATAGGAGCCGTCGGCATCCGGTCGCGTGGTAAATTTCAACGCTCCTAACACGTCTTGTTTTTCCGAATTGACCGGATAATCTGTCAATGCCTTATCCACCTCGTCCGAAGCATTCGTGACAATTACGATCAAAGCGGCATTCTCGTCTTTCGGTAACGCCAGATTATACTTTATCTTGTAATCCGAACCCGACGGTTCCTGCGTAAAATTACTCACTTTGATACTTTGGAGCAATTTCGCGGCAGGAGTCGATTGATCGAAAATCAAAACGTCTATCGTCTGCACCGCGGCCTCCCCCTTGGAACCTTCTATCGAGCGGGTTACAGGCACATCAAAACCCGGAATAATCATTTCCATGGCCACCACCTCACCCGATACTCCGGCAGGTGCATCCAGTTTCTCCGGTACACACCCCGCCATACCAAGCAGTAATAAAACAGCCGGGTAAAACAGTTTCGATAATACTTTAAATCGCTTCATTTAACACATATTTATTATACTATGAACGAGTTACCCGTACCTCCTTGGTCAGATTTCCCGCCTTGACTTCTACAACGGCATAACATCCTATATCAACACTACTTAGATTCCCGGAAACCGTAAAAGTCAACTTTTGCAACAAACTTCCGGCAACTTCCGACATCGCGACTTGCAACCAATCACTCTGAACGTGAGAAGGTGCCAGTAGATTACCATTTTTATCGTAATAACTTACCGTTCCCAGTTGTATCCCTTTCGGGAACCCGCGGTCAGTCCTGTCGTAATTGGTCTCGGTTGTAATTATAACCGACTTTCCGTCATTACTGATATAAAGATTATCCCGACTTACCCGCAAAAAGTACTGGGGATCAATAATAATCCCCTGCCCCGCGTCCGACCACGGCATAACGGTATGCTCGAACTGCACGGTTTTCTCCTTCACGATACCCACGATACGGTACACGTTATTACGCCTGATCTCCGTGAGTGCTTGCATATTCCCCCCTCCTTCCGGGGAAAATTCCGACAAGATCGTACGGGAATCCCTCAACCCGTCGGGAGTACTTAATCCTATGATATCCAATACCAGCTTATCAACATCTCCCGGGGCAGAGCAAGTTCGTTCGGGAACGTAAAATGCGCATATCAATTGCTTGGTATCATCCAACTCCAAAGGATTACTTGCCCCGTAAAACCAACCGACATACTCGTAATCACTGGCAGGAATCAACATCCGTCCAAAATTATTTTCCACGTCCGCACCCGTTTGAAAACGAGTGCCGTCTGCCTCTGTCCCTGCCACCAGATATCCTCCCGTGTAGGTCTTCTCCAACAGCACCCGGAAAGAATTGGTCAGTCGGGCAAAAGCAACGGCATCCTCTTTTTTCAACCAAAGCTCTACCCGTGCCACCCCCCGTTCTAAATTGATCTTTTCCCGTGTCGTGTTCCCCTCGGTTACTGTAATTTTCCGTTTTACCCCGGTCATCGGAAGCCCCGAAGAAGCAGGGAGCGTGTGATTAAAATTAAACGCGTCCCCCATCTGAAAAATCAAATCCTCCAACTCGGACGGGAAAGTCACCGCTTCCAACGCGGCAGTCATTGTCCCCGGCTCATTCACGACCACGACAAGCATTTTATCCGGGTTCGAACTGACTTCCAACGTCGTACCGAACTTCTTGGCGTCCTGCTCTTTCGTGTCAAAAGCAACGACCTCGTTGATATCGATAACAGGGAAAACCGAAGCGTCATCGAACGTGATAAAACGGGCTGTATGAACGTAATCATGTTCGTCAGCTCCATCCACAAGAACCTCTATCGACATCATTCCCCGCGTACCGCCCGCCATATCTTCATCCTTTTCCGATCGTTCCGAGATACAGGAAACGAGCAAAACCAGCGTAAAGACAATATGTAAGATATTATTTTTCATAAATACTTCAATATAAAATCAGACACCTATATCATTAAACCATATTATCCAGTTATTGATCTTGATTCCCACGGCAACAAAACCATCGGGTTCACTTCCCTCTTTATACAGAAGCACCAGATGCCATTCGCTCTGGCGGTCGAGAAATTCCTGCATGGACAAGTCATTACCGTCCAACCCTTTCGCGGGTTTTATCTCTTCCAGTAAAGACATCAGATCGTAATCCCACAACACGCTTCCGCTTCGCGCATCACGCACGGTAAGTTTATAATTATAATCTTCACCGTACACCAGCCTGACCGTGTTAAGACGTCCCGCGGACAACACTCCCGGCTCGCTCCCCGTTGTCAGTTCGTATGGAATGTACCTCACGTTTTCCCTTAGCCTTGGCATATTATCATGACCGTACACCGCCCCTTCCGGGGTTTCTATTTCAAAAGTATACGCTGCCGCCCCACTTCTTGCTCCGGCATATTTTTCCGATTTATCCAGCAACAACGTAAAACGATTGGTATTCTTGACAAGATGCACCGGAAACACCGACAAATCGGACTTATTCTGAATATCAATGGTCTGTCCCACCCATAAAGGCGAGAATCCGTGAGATACCGTCCCGGACGTCCGGTTCAGCGTTATCCGGACATCTTCCAGCATAGTCTGCCCGGGGGATAAAAAATTACCGTCCTTGTCGGCAACCTTAAAATGCTCTGTCAACCCTCCTATCGTCAGTATCTTGTATTCTCCCGGACGGAAATCATTCCCGAAAAACATCCGTTTTCCCCCGACAAGTTCCTTACGCCCGACGTGTCTGTTGAAAAGATACAGCCCTTTCCCGTCAAACACGAATACATCGACCGTCTCCACTTGCAGTTCGAAAGAGTCAACATACTCCATATTGTAATCGTAGACAAATTCCAGATATATCCCGCAATCATCCATATCGTCCTTGATACTCTCGCACGACACGAAGAAAAGCGACAGGATAACGACCGGAAGCAACCGGAACCTGTTTCGATGTACATTATTCACGTTCATACCATTCATTCATTATAGATTTAATCATGCCAACCGTTCGGGACTTCACGAAGGCGGCACAGAAATGCTTCCAACCACACAAGCCACGCTTCATGAATCACCGAATCGTCAATCACTAAATCACCGAATCAAAAAATCCCTAAATCCCTATTTCGTTTTCCCAAACAATCCACGGTGCTACCTCAACCGTGATACCGATATATCCTACCGTCCCGTCAATTGGATCTTTCGGGTCAGGATCACCGGGTCCCGGGTTGTCAATATCCGGATACCAAGGAGTTCCCGGACCTTTCACGGAACCTAAGGTCAATTTATACCAGTTGTTACGAACGACGCCGTATTTGGCAAAAGCCATCTCCTGCGTTGTTTCATTATCATGACGTATCTCGTAATAGTAATAACAAAGCCCGTTCTGGTACCAACGGATAACAGGATTCCTACCGTCCTTGATAACCTCTCCGCCATTCGGGATTTGTGACAAATCCGTTTCCAAAAGAGTGGCGAACGACGTACCGGCAAGAGTCACCTCGCTGTGCGCATCCGCGTACTCCTTTATTTTAGTGTACATTTTCTCGCAGGCAGCCTTTAAATTCGGTCCGACATCGACAGCATTATAAGCAGCTTTCAATGCCGCGAAATCAGTGAAATTACTCCCGGCAAAATTAAACCAGTCGCCCCCACTGGCACGTCCCGGGGGATAATACGTGCCTTTAATCACCAGACGAGTGGAATTCTCGAACTTCTGTTCGGCGGCAGACATCGTATTCTCGATACAATAAGTTTTATCCGCGGCAGCCATCCACGTGTACGGCGACACCAATACCGGAGCGTAAGTACTACGATTTACCGTGGCATTCACGACACCTGCATCATTCGTGTAATTCGGGTCAACCGTGTAGAAATTACTGGTATAACTTCCACCACTCGAATGAGTAACCGTGAGTAGCGTCTTCTCCGCGAAAGGATAGAACGTACTGTTCACGGCATCCAAAGTCCAGTTACCGAAGACAAATGTTGCCCCGTCAGGTTTGACCTCTATACTACCTTTAAGACTGAGTTCCAACTTGGAAGCCAGACGTTCAATCTTCACCTGCACCCTGTTACCTGTTTTCTCGGCAGCCTCCTTTGCCTCATCGTCATCCACATCCTTCGTCACTTTCTGAATTTTACCGCTGATGTCAATCAAAGGATCGGAAATCTTATCCCCGGCGGATTTCCCCGTTTCATCGCCACTATTAATCATGGTAAAACCTTTGGCAATAGGCAGAACGACATCCGTGATCTCCTCTCGGGTAGCCTCTTTGATTGCCGTGTTAACCGTGCTAAAAGTCGTCGTTACGTTAATATCGTTCAACATTCCCTCCAATTTGTCGCCGGGATTGGCTATCACCAAAAGTTTGGTCGCCGCCGCGGAGACCTTAACGGCTGACGGGCTTGAAGAAGCATTCGGAATCTTCACGAGGTAATCCGTCGTACCCGGGATTCCCACTATATTTTCCGCCTCATCGAAGAACAACAGATAAAGGTTTTTCAAGTCACTCTCGTTCGTTCCGCTTTCCTCGCCCGAAGAACGGGCTGATGTGTTTTGCGTTGCAATTTTAATGGAAAGATAAGCAACATCCGCATCACTTATTATCGGCGGATCATTATCGCTATCACTTTTACTGCAACCGGTCAATGCCGCTATCGCCAACATTGACATTAGAATCATTTTCATCTTCATTTAGTCGTGTTTTTAATGGACAATAATTATATTTTCAATCATCATGGAATCAATCCATTCCATACATTTCCCAATCTTTCAATTTCTCCTGATAAACATTTTCATCTGCCTTGTATCGTTCAATCAATCTAAGATGTCCCGCCGCATCCGTATTACCGGCAGCCACCGCCTTCTTCGCGTAATATTCCGCTTTGTCCAACTCATTATTGCGGGCGTGGAACGCGGAGAAATAGATCCATGCTTCGGGATCATCCTCCAGTCCCTGCAAGAACTTCAACGCCGCCGACACATCATTTGACAAGTAACTAAACACGCCCATCGTGATGCGGCTGCTTTTTTCCTCCGGGAATATCCTTGCCGCCTGCACGATAACCTCCTTGAATTGAGTGCTACCGGGTTCATATTGATTGGCAAGCAGGTAAAACTCGTACAAAGACAACATACTCGGGTAAGATTTGAACACTTCCTTTATGGTTTCGATCGAGTATTCGGGAACCGTGAAAGTAATCCGATAGGCGCTCCGGCGAAGCATGGGAAAAAGATTGGCAAGCATATAACGATAAGTCCGTCCTTCATTATACTGCATCAACAGCCTCTCACGCCCGTCAAATACATCCGTATTCCCGATAATTTCGAGCACTCGTCCTTTTTCGCCCTCGGGCATAACCGGATCTTCCCGAACCAATTTTTCAAGTCCTTCCCAATCCTCCCCGTAACCTCGCGAAGAAAGAGCGATTCCCGCGAGGTCGTAATTCCCGCGAAGCCACCCCGTGAGCGAAGCCGCCCGCCGCTCCGACAGTTTAAGGTTATACTCCCACGTCCCCTCCGGTGACGCGTAAGAAGAAATCGTAATGGAGTTAATTTTCACTCCTTGTACTTTTCTCACCTTTTCAATACTCTGCCGAATCTTATCCAACTCGTTCCGGTTATTGGCTAACATGGGTTTAATCTCCGCGTTGCCTACCGTATAGATAATCTGTGCCTCGCCGGACTCCGTTCTGATCTTTATCTCCTCCCGCGGCGGAACGGGAAGTTCCACGGGAAGCTCGTAAATTACACGTGTCGGCTTTTCCGCGAAACGGATTCTATCAGCGATAACCTCCATGGAAAGGTGATGAAACTCACCCCTGCAATTGCGCCGTTCCTGTGCCATGGCAACATTCGCATCCTTCATCCAACTTTCGAGAGGAACCGTCGCGCTGTAACTTATCCTCTCGTGAAAAAGCTTTTGCCCCCTCGCGGAGAAAGACGCATACACGGGCTCGACATGCCCCGAAAGCCTTTCAGCCCTGTTCACCACCGCCTGTTGAATCCTGCCGCTGATAACGACAGGCAGCAGCTTCCTCTCGTTCATCCCGGAACGAATCACCGGGAAAAGGTACATCTGACCTCGGGCAGGGACAGAAACCCCGATAGCCTCAATATCAAGCACAACACGTATACTGTCACGCTCCTGCCGCACGTCACGCACCACCACTCGCACGTCTGACACTTTTTGTTGGGCGACCAAACCGACAGGAGCCGCGAAAAGCAGCATAAGTCCCGCCAAAGCCACCATTTTAAACCTTATCTTACCATTGATTTTCATAGTCTGTATTATTTTATCAGAAACACAAGAGTTAACCCGAGTTTCGTCAACCCGAAATAATGTGCGGTCTTGTGCCCGATCTTGGGTTTACACTTGCCACACGGGAATTTATCGTGCGACATATAAGCATATCCTGCCCCGACAGTAGCTTCCAGCGACCAGCGGGGCGCGAATATCCAGTTATAACCGTAGCTCACGCCGACACCCGCCAACCATCCCTCGTACCGGTTATCCTTTATCGTTCTGAAAGGTCCGATACCTCCCGCGTTATAAGAAGCGTAATGAGCGTGAACACCCAAGAAATGTCCCGTGAACGGTTGACATTTCCACCACCGTAATTCCGGCTGCACGGCAAAATGCTTAAACTTCTTATCATTGCTGAAACTCCACAAATTCCAACTGACGGGAACATCCAACGTGGTACGCACCCCGACCTTGAATTCCACACCCAGATTCGGAGATGCCATACCGTCCATCAGCAGGTTATTTTTCAATGCGATTTTTTGAGCACGGGCTAACGTGCAGAACGAAATCACCATGATTAATAATATAAATCTTTTACTTTGCATACAGATTTAATTTTCTTAATGCAAATGTAAACCATTGTTATCGCTTGAAAAAGACAACTTTATCCAACTCCTACCACCGGAATTGAACATCCCGGAGAAGTTTCGGGCGAACAATTTTTCTATCCCGCTCAATGATAGGAAACCATTCAGTAACTTCCTCCTAAACAGAGGAAAAATACCGGAAAATTTCTCCTAAACGGAGAAAAGAAAAACATGACACTCGAATATTATACTTAAACGCATTTTAAGCTAATATTTATCAAAAAACTCCGTATTTATAGTTATTTTTGATATTGAATTTAACATATTCCATCTTCAAATAAATACAAACCATGATGAAAAAGAAGGATCTCCATGACGAATTCATTGATGAATTATACAAGAAAATCCCCAAAAGGGCAGATCTGATAAATTTGGTATCCGACATTCTAAAATTAGAAAAGGAATCCATTTACAGGAGATTGGCAAGAAAAGTGAATTTCTCTATCCGGGAAATGGGAATATTGGCAAAAGAACTGAATATCTCTATCGACAGACTACTTTACAAAGCAGAAAACCATCAATGGCATCCCGTCGTGCTGGAAATCCCCTTGAAATTTCATTCCATGGATTGCTTGTGTGACATGATAGAGCAAAACATCCAACGAATCGAATACATCAACCGGGACATTCCCGGACAAATGGGAAATGTTTACCACGTCCTACCGCTGGAATTTTTCATCCATTTTCCCATGATTATGAAATTCATGTTCTTCAAATGGGGAAATTACTTCATCCGGTCGGAAGAATTCAATCATTTTTCTTCATGGGAACTTCCCCACAAATTATCTACCCTTGCAGGAGAATACATTGACACATACAACTTTCGAGAAGTTTTCTACGTCTGGGATAATTCATTAATCTGGATATTAGCCAGAGAAATTGACAATTTCTACAAAATGAACATTATCACGACACGAGAAAAAGAAGATATAAAGGAAGAACTTCACGAGCTCTTATCAAATATCGAAATGACATTAAATGGTACCCGTGTACCCGCAATCCCATATCCGCCGGAAACGACCTTCTATGTTTCCTCCGTCAATATCGGCTTTACAAGCAACTATTATCAATCCGGTAACAGACACTTTGCCACGTTTCAAAGCAACTTCAGTTTCTCCATGATAGAGAATTCCGAGGAAGACTTCACCAAGGTGAAAGAATGGATAAACTCCTTTTGCAACATCTCCACCCTACTCTCCCAAAGCGGACGTTTCGAGAGAAGGCTGTTTTTCAACGCACAGTACAAAATATTGGACAATATTTTAGAGTAAGCCCTCATTCGGGTTTTCCCCAAGTAATCCTATCGTAAAACTACCTCTTCCCGCTCACAACACCCCTAGCAAACACTTGTATCCCCGATAAAAATCGTTGCTACAAGCATTCTATATCATAGCTGTAAGAAAGAAGAGGTAGTATAACCCAAGGATTACCATATGATTACGGCAGTTTTTCCCTATTCGAATTCTTCGGTATTCGCCTCCATCTCACCGAGAGGTTTCAGATTCGAAGGAATCCTCTCCTCCGCGTCATCCGAGAAATAAGGGAACACGTCCATGATTGTCGTGTCGGCAATAGAAGCGATCTCGAAAGGAACCACGTAAGTAGACAGACTCTTTTGCAAATTAACCAAAGCTCTCTCCAAATCTGACCCCGCGATCAGGAAATACTGACCGGACTTCTTCTCTTTTCCGCTAATCTGGTCGGCATCAATAATGTTCACCTTCGCCTTGTACCACTTGTCGTCATTCCCGTCATTCGACTCCACCAACTCCGTCACGTTCGACTTCTTCAACGCGGCAATATAAAAATCCCCCTGAATCATCTCTCTCAAACACTCCGTGATCCTGCTCTCCGCCTCCGTGTAAGACATGGCATCCAACAAATACGACTCGGACATTTTCTTCTCTTTCCCGTCCTCACCCACTTTCACGTATTTCACCTTCGCTTCAAACCAATTTGCTATCATTTCTTCTGTTTTTAATTTGTTTAATCGGACAGCAAAATTAAAATAATTCTGCCCAAAACGCACCTCTCTCAAAAAAATAAAAACTCATAGCAACGACTTTTTTCTATCGTTTCCACTCAAAACGAAGCGAAGAATCTCCCGCCAATGGCGTTTTTCACGAGATCCTTCGCTATACTCCACACAACATTCAAGAGTTGGACGGTCAATCTCTTGTTCTTTCCGCTCTATTTATCCACGTCCAATTCAATCCGATAAGTCTTTCCCGGTTCTAAAAACGCATCCCGAATAAAAAGAAAGTCCTTATTTACACTAATCTCCCAATTCATCTCTCGCGAGATTGCTACCCGGGGATTTCTAAGTCGCTCGGGGAAGAAATAACAAATCGGCAGATTCCCCACCGCACAATGCAAATCCCCCATACCATAAGTTGAAAAAAGCTCTCCACATAGCCTATCCCATGTATAATCCGCCGACACCTTAATCGTTACAACACACTTTTTCCCTCTTGTACGAGAGGTTATCGTGTAAGGGCGGTCATGGGAGAGATCCTTCACTCGCACATCCCAAAGCGGATCTCCGTAATAGACCCAAATATCCCGTTCGTACCAATAACCGAATTTATCTATCAAAGCCGGATTGTTCGGTTCTTTTTCCTGCAGTTCACTATAAGCCCCGTAACAAAGCCGTACCATTTTTATCCGATCATCACTATATTGGCAAGGCTTATAAAGTAATTCCGGCTCCCATTCATTCAGGTGCCACAAGACATCCTGTTGATTCAAAAAATAGGCTTCCGCCAACGTAAACCGTCCGGCATCCGTCAACCAATACTTCAAAGTTCCCCACGTACCGCGTCCATGAAAAGAAAAAGTTGTGGAACCGACAAATGCTGTCACGCTCCCGTCATTCATCCAAGCAACAGGAATACTCTCACGAGTAGCGTGAGTTCGCCCCCCGCTCATTTGCGCGAAATAGACTCGGGATTGCCCGCCCGGTTTTAGACGTCGGTCACCCAACCACAATTTACCTTCCCGGGGAACCACAATCTCCCCTTCATTCTCGGTTCCTTGTAACAAAGGCATCCGATTACCCAACTCTTCTACTTGATAAACGATCAGATCCGGTTGCGCAGTTTCCACCCAACGCACCATCCGTTCACTCATACCAGCTTGCTCTTCAAAGACATGACGACTCACGGTATCACCTTCTCCATTTTTTTCATACCACACGCCACCTTGATCACAAAGTCCCATCTTTTCAAAATACTTCCCATCACGAAAATCATCGTTCCTCAAACACCATGCAGATCTCACCTCTTTGGGTGTCCGAGCCCTTTCCACAAGTGCCAAAGCGGCATCTGCATCATAACCGGTAATTATTCCCCACAAGAAATCAGTATAAATGTCATCGTCCACCTTTCGGCTCATTTGGTTCAAGTCTATAACGAATTGACGATTTATCCGTTCCGGCTTCTCTACTATCGCCACGTACCGAGGAGCCAGTTCTTTCAACCGGGATAAAGCCTCCGAGGTGAACTCCCCGTATTCCACAACTTGAGCTTGATGAATTTCGACCAATTTATCTACCACTTTTTTCCACTCCCGGTCAGCTTGCACATTCTTCCCCACCAACACGACGTATTCCGTTCCCCCGACTTTTCCACCCGCGCAAAGCAACAATCCTATCATGAATAATAAAACCCGACAACATTTCAAATTACCGTTCATCATATACCTTTCAATTTTATCAACGTTTCTTTTGTTTTTTCATCAGAAGGGCGAGTCATGAATGCATCCACGATATCACCCTTTTTATCCAACAGGATAAACCGGGGTACGGATTGAATTTGATAGAAATCTTTCATATCTTTCCCCTTCCCCATCCACAACTGTACTCCACTTAAACGTTGTTCTTTCACGTACTTTTCCCACACCGCTTTATCCTCATCACAAGACATACTCACGAACACTATTTTTTTACCCTTCATTTCCTTTTCCAGTTGTTTCAAATAAGGAATCTCCGCTTTACATGGACCACACCACGTGGCCCATATATCAATGTAAACATACTTCCCTTTAAAATCCTTTAACCCCACCCAACGTCCTTTATTATCCTTATAGCGGAAATTAAGAGCGGGACACCCCGCTTTCAAACGCTCTTTTTGTATCTCTATTCCGGAAATCATCTTCGGAAAAACAGGATTTCCAACCAGCAATAAACCGAATAGAAATACAAAAAGAAAGCCTAACACGTGTACCTTTTTACAAAACATACTACTTTTCATTAAATTCCACGGGTTTCCACATCACTTTAATTGCCCGGTCTGAAATACCCTTGATAGTTTTCTCTACCGTCATAGTAGCCGGATTAACTATTAACAATTTTCCTTTCAATTCAGTATCCGCATTCTTGTTATACACGCATACCCACATGTGTTCCCGGTTCGGACTCATCTCCATACAAGTGATTTCATCATCGGGATCATCTAAAATAAGTTCGGGCTTAGTAGGCAATTCAGGCTCTTGCGCCATATATACCCAACGATAAATCTTATTACCTTGATAATAGTAAATGTATTGATATTTCCCGTTAGAAACCATCCGGCTATCGGCAGTCAAGTTCAAATCACCGTCTACGGTGTAAATATAAGGATCAGATTCAAACACAATTTCCCGGGTATCCCAATCCCAACTATAGAAATCACTTTTATGAATACTGACTTTTCGCGGATCATCTTTCTCGACAGCCACCAATACTATTTTTCCTGATTTATCAATATATGCACCATTAATGACCTGTTTACCAGTAAATCGTTCTCCACTGGTAAATGTACTATTTCCATACTCGATACCCCATACATTTGAATGAATATTATCAATAAACCATCCAAGATAAGTCGTCAATCCCCAATCCTCATCTTTATATTCTCCAACAATTATTTTATCATACGTTCCGGAGGTTTCACCGGGATAGGCGAGAAAACTTTCCATATGTACAAATCCGCAATCCCCCGGATGTCCCATCCGGTCGTTAGTACCGAACATCATCTTACGGGCAGCATTATCTCCATTACCACATAATACCGTGGGATAGGCTTCCGGGTAGAATTTTTTCACATCCACGATATTTTCCATCAAAAAATATCGCCCGTTAAGAAAATAAATCTTCTGTTCCGGTTCGGAAGAGATTGCCAATACATAACTATACGGATAATCCTTCCCAGTGCGTACAAAGATTACATCTCTAGCTCCCCGCAAAATGATTTCGGGATTTGCTTGCCCGAAAGCATTCGAATTAAAATCCGTGTTCTCCTTATCCAGCAACTCGTTTTCCTCTTTCAAACGGACAAAAGAGAGCCGCCCGTTATCCTCTTCGTCATTACTCAGGATAAGAAGCCCCCGTTCAAAAGGAGCCCGAATATTAGCCGTGAAATACTTAAAACTACTTCCATACTGATTTTCAACCCTTAATCGAATTTTAAAAACACCGGCTCGAGAAAATTCATGCTCAAAGACTTTCTCTCCACTAATGAATCTCAAAGAATCACTTCCCTCTCCTCCGTCCATTGCCATCCATCTCCACTCGTATTTCAAGGGTAAATCGGGAAGCAATTGGGTAATTTCAGGCTCTATCACTAAAGGAAAACCGAAATCCTGATACACCACCGTATCTTGTACCGAAATCACGATAGGCGATCCATCCGTTTTAAAACCGGAAGTTTTATCGTCTATACAAGCACCGGGCACCAACCATGCCATCAATACTATCCAAATATATAAAACTATCTTTTTCATAACTATCTCTCTAATTATTTATACATGGGCGGAATAACAACACCGGGTTCAGGATGTTCCTCGTAATAGTAATACAACGGAGTCATAATATATTTTGAAATCAAATACTCGACAGGACTCGGCCAAACACTGATATCCCAATATTCCCCGACATAAGCATAGAGCAATTCATACGCTTCCGGATTCGTTTCTTTCAAGGAATGATACTGGTCAAGAAATTTATACATCAATCCCGGAGAAAAAGGTCCGAAATATTGATCAAACCAAAAACGAGGTTTACTTATTTCACCATGCACGTAACATAATTTCAATGTATCTCCCATCGTGGGTATAAAATTCTCATTTTCAATAATAGCAATCCCCACGCTCAATGTATCCGAACGAGTATCACCTTCTTTCCGTCGATTCCAAGTAATTACGGGTAAATAAACAGAAACTTTCCCTGCCGGAATAACAAACTTTTCAGGAAATATAAAATCTTCTCCCTCTATAGCTGTCGTGAGGCTATCAACAATCTCAATCCGGACTTCCCGGTCTTTATCAATGGGATACCCCATTACAAACAGCCAACTGGTACTAGACAACTGATTACTTTGTTCCCAATAAGGAAAGCTACTATATGACGTTCCCACTCCTGAAAACTTGGAAAAATATACCCGGTCTTTAACCTCTTCATACTTCATATAGTCGGTATCGCAAGACGATAGCAAACTCCCGAAACCTATTATCCCGAATAATAATAATCTTATCTTATTCATAACCTTTACTATTAATTATTTTGTTGTTCATCTGTTTCAGATGGATATACCCCCTCTTTCCCTCCATCCCTGTATTCGAACTCATCTTCAGGTATAGGCCAAGTATATTTCTCATCTGAAGCCGGGAATGGCTGTCCCAAACTCATATAAGCAGAATAAATGGGTAGATTCTGTCGTTTACGATTAAACCATTCCCGTCCCTCTCCAAAAAATTCCTTACGGTACTCTTTATTGATCAGGTCCATGTCAAATGTCGCTTCACCCTCTTTAAAGACAAACCCGCGAGCACTGGTATAAGTATCAAAATATTTTCTCGCTTCCGTGATTTGCCCCTTCTTTAATAAACCTTCAGCCATAATCAGATACATTTCGGAAATCCGCATCATACTGATTCCCCTTTGCTTGGAAGTTTTACCCGTATCATTGTAGATTTTATAAAACCGCCTGTGCTTTCCGGTCACGCCTTTACGTTGCCGGAACCAGCCATTATACCGGTAATCCTGTCGTCCGTCGGAAGTCGGTACCTTGTAAAGCATTTGAAAACCATAATCTACCGCTCCCATCCCTTCAGGGTAATAATCGGGATAAAGCCAAAAACCGTTCAAAGGCAATAACGAAACATTAACATCATCATCCGGATAATCGAAATTCTCCTGCAATTGCACAACATATTCTGCCAACGGGTAAATCCCCCAGAGCGTTTCGTCCTTGGAAATACAAGAAGCATACTCGTAAGCCATATTAGTTTTATCGGCAAAGTCAAATTTTTCAGAACGGATTACTTTCTCGGCGTAGAGCATAGCACTGTCCAAATCGTTCCGCATCTGATACACTCTTGCCAACAATCCTTGTACGGCATACAGATTCATGTGATACTGCCGTTCGGTCATAAAAGCATTGATCCCCGGGATTCCTTTCCTGTCCCGTGCCAAATAATTCGGTTCATCTTCCAGCAAAGCCTCTGCCATTTTCAAATCATCTATCACTTTCCTATAAATCGTCTCCACAGTACGGAACGGGTATACTAATGGCTCATAGGTTTCATAAAACGGAATAGCCGGAGAATTACGGGTATCTTCCCGATATGCCGGGGCAAAACAATTACACAAGTCAAAATGCATAAAAGCACGTAAAGCCAAAGCTTCCCCTTTATAAAACTTGTAATATTTAAATCCTTTATGCTCATCAACATTCTGAATAATGCTATTCACGTAATTAATATTCTCGTACATTTTAGTCCAGATATTATCAAACATACCCCGATCTGAAATTCCCGTGTAGTTAAAACTAAACAATAACAATTCCCACTGTTGACCTGCATTTTCCTTGATATAATACCCGGCAAGCAAGTCCGGCAAATACCATGACAATATTTTCCCGTACAGAGCATCTTGTGTCAAACCTGTATACACCCCGTACAAAGCATCTTCAAAACCTTCCGGGGTTTCAAACAACTTATCACCTAAAATTTCACTCTTGGGTTTTACATCCAGAAAACTGTTACACGAACTGATCCCGAACACGATGATAAACAGAAACATATACTTTTTCATAACTTGTCAAATTAAAAAGTCGGACTGATCGTAAAATTAAATCCTCGCATATAAGGATAAGAAGTTCCTCGTTCAAACTTCACGGTGGAGAGCCGCAAAACATCCGAGAAATTCACTCCTATACGCAACCGCTTCAAATAAATATGCTTTACCCATTCCGGTTTAAATTCGTAATAAATTCCGAGGGAAGACAAGTAAAACTCATTTCTTTTTTCTAAAAACCGCTCACTTTGGGCATAAACAAAACTCATGGGATCGTACCCGATATAATGCACTACATCACCCGGATTATGCCAACGTTCATAAAAAGCCCGACGATCGACATTATGAGTGGGATCAATCTGCTCAACCTTTGATGCTCGAGTCCCGTTATATATCCAACCGCCGCAAGTAATACTCATTCCGGCAAACACGGAAAAACCTCTCCAGCTAAAAGAAGTACTCAACGACAACTCCAAATCGGGAATCGTGTTTCCCATCGCCACCTTATCGGCAGGATCATAATCAAAAGTCAGTGTTCCGTCTTTTTTTACCAAAATCTCCTTACCGGTTGCCGGATCAATACCCAATGAACGTACAACATAAATAGCGGTGGATGATTCCCCCTCCTCGAACTGAACTTTGGGAGCCATTCCCCTGACTATTCCTTTATTCACCAAATCTTGATCCACCATCTGCTCTCGATTCTCATCATTCCGGTATTTCAGTGAATTACTGATTTTCTTGATTTTATCCCGATTGTGTTGACCGTTCAGGGTTAACCGCCATTGCAAATCTTTAGTTTTCAAAATCGCACCGGACAAACTCCAATCATATCCTTTGTTTACCTGTTCTCCCAAATTACTATTCAAAGTTTGGACTCCGACGGAAGGCGGATAAGAAATCGCTAAAAGCATATCCTTGGTTTTCTTATTATAGAAATTCATATCCAATTGTAAGCGGTCATCAAAAAGAGAAAACTGTACACCCATGTTCCACTCGTACGTTCTCGAGGCTTTCAGAAATTCATTAGCCATCGTTATAGGCTTGGCTCCGATTCCGGTAATAAACTGATTTTCCTTCATATAACGGTAAGTAGTACGGGTTTCCCAAGTTGACAACGTATTGCTACCGGTAAGCCCATAACTGGCTTTTAGCCGCAACATATTAACAAAGGACCCTTCGAGGAACTTTTCATTATGGACATTCCAACCCGCTCCCACTGCCCAATAGGGCGCCCAACGATTATCCTTACTCATGCTGGAACTGGCAGAACTCCGGTAAGAAGCGTCCGCGAAATAGCGGTTCCGGTAAATAAAATTCAAGTTCCCATATATCCCGACACCGGTACTGACTGCTTCTGCCCCGGAAGGAGCCCCTGAATCGTATCCGGCAGCAAACCCCATATCATTCAGAATAGGTTTCAAAAATCCGATACCCGCAAAACTAAAGTTGTACGACTTGTCTTTATTCATGGTTCCCCCGACATTCAAACTTAATAAAGAACCTTGATCATCAATAGTCCAGTTATAAGAAAGTGTCAAATTTCCCGACCAACTGTTACGTTCTCTCCCCGCAATGGTATAGCTACCTTTCTGATCTGCATCTCTACCCAAAAAATGGAAAGACTCGGGAGAAACAAAATCATCCGACTGTTCATCACCTAATGAATAATTGAAATTACCACTAGCGTAAAGTCTTTTCAATATATCCACCCGCATATTTAAACTATTCGTGATCGTTTTACTTTTCGACTTCCGGAAACTTTCCAACGACGCTTCATACAACGGATTACGGTCTAACTTGGCATTATAACTCTTAACCCAATCCCCGTATTCATCTTTCGGCATCTCGTAAGGATTACGTATTACCCAATCTGAAAAAGTACCGTAAGGAGAATCCTTGGTATCCGTCTTACTAATATCCAAACGATAAGAAACCGTTAGAAAATCTTTATAATAATAAGCCAGATTAATACCTATCCCGTAGCGTTGCCGGAAGTCCCCTTTCATGACACCTCGGGTATCCCCGTAACGAAGAGATACATTATAATCCACTCCACTTCCCCGACCGGAAATATTAACGGAATGATCGAACGACCAACTATTACGCAAGGGAATAGATTTCCAATCGGTAAGTACACCCCGTTCCACCGCATTCCTGCGTTGCCAGTACAACTCGTCATACTCTCCATTCGGGGAATCATATATTCCACACAACCGTTCAAGTTCCAACTTCTCCAAACCGTTACACAAATCGAACGAAGACACGTCCGGAAACTGCACATCCGGCATGAAATTATACCGAACCCGCAATTTCGAATCTGTCACCCGTTTACGGGTAATAACGATCACACCGTTAGCTGCCTTATCCCCGTATATCGCTTTGGCAGAAGCATCTTTCAAAACATCGACATTATCAATATCCTGCATATCCAAATCGTACAAATTCTCCAACGAAATCTCTACCCCGTCGAGAATAATCAACGGAGTATTCAACCCGTACTCCCCGTTCACCGCCAAAGCCGTTGTTCCCCGGATAATGATTTCAGGAATAGCATTGGGATTCGATCCCTGCTCGTTATTTTCTACCAAATGCAAACCCGGAACAGTAAAAGCCAATGCCTTAAGAATATTCGTGGAAGACACCTTCAACAACTCTTCTCCTTTTACCGAAGTTACCGACCCGGTATAGGAATTTTTGTTTTGGGTAAAATACCCGTTTACAATCACCTCATCCACTTGTTGCTGCTCTTCCTCCATCACGATTCGCAACGTGTCCGTTTTTGCCGTGAAATCTATCTGCTTCGTCTTATACCCCACGAAAGAAAATTCCAGCTTTCCCTCTTGCATCGGCAAATCGATCGCGAACCATCCTTTCTCATTCGTCGAAGTCCCCAAAGGTATTCCGGCAACCTTCACCGTCACTCCCGGCATAGCCTCCTTTTTCTCGTCATACACCCATCCTTTGACACGAACACTTTCCTTGACCTGTGGCGTCGCTGCTTTGGGAGAAATCACGATCGTTTTACCAATAAACCGATACGTGAAACGTTCTCCAAGCACTACCCGCAAAACCTCCTCCACGTTCACGCTTAACGCCGGAATCTCCACCACCCTCGTCACGTCGATCTCGTCGTCACTGTAAAAAATATCGTACTTCAACTGTGTCATTATCGTGTTGAACACTTGATCTATCGTCAATTGCTTCTTCTCGAACGACACACTTTCCGCTTGTCCGTAAGTCGTTGCCTGCACTTGCAACAACCCGACTAAAATCCAAAAACAAATCAGCTTCATAGGCAATAACATTTTTTTTATCCTACTTTTCCAATAGAATAAACCGACATCATCATTTTTTTTCATAGATTTGTAATTACATTATTATTTATTTAATCCTCACGGGTTAAAGACTGAACGGGAGCCGCAATCTCTCGTTCTTTTTTACCCGTATCAGTTCTCCTTATTTATATCCAAACTTGCCGTCACCACGTTCCCTTTCACGCTAAAACGCACATCCGAAGTCATCTCAAGAAACTTTAACATCTCTTGCAACGGCTGATGTTTATTCACCACACCCGAGAAACGACGTGATTTAATATTCTCATTCATGTAAAACATTTTGAAATCATACCATCGTTCCAATCGTTCGACCAACTCTTCGAAAGTATATGCCTTGAAATAAAATTTTCCATCCCGCCACGAAGTGTAAAGTTCCGGGCTAACCCGCTTCAACACCCCCACTCCCGTTCTCTCGTCAATCTCATATTGTTCGTTTGGTTTCATCAAGACCTTTTCCTGCCCCCGGACAATCATCACTGCCCCCTCGACCAATGTCGTCTGCCATGACTTGTTACCCGGATAAGCACTCACGTTAAAACTTGTACCCAACACCCGAACATCTCCCGATTCCGTATACACGTGAAAAGGCTTGTCTTTATCTTTTTTCACCTCGAAATAGGCCTCTCCCTTCAAATACACCTCCCGGCATTCCCGAGCAAAAGTTTCCGGGAACCTTAAAGAAGATTCGGAATTAATCCACACGACCGTCCCATCAGGCAATTCCATAGAATACTCTCCCCCCTTAGGGACAACCAAAGTATTAAACTTCATACTATCGCCGACGGCAGCACCGACAGTTCGATAATATACCTTCCCGTTTGCCGTGTCATTCACGATCTCAATCCCGTTATTTTCTTGCTTATGAAGAACCTGATGTACATCCAGCACCAAACGTTCCCCCGTTGCCAACTGTAACTCCGCCTGCAATTTTCCCGGCTCTATCCTGTCGGATTGTGCCATCTCGCTCTTCTTTTTTTCATCCCCCGGACGCACAAAATAATAAGTTAAAGAAAAAATAACGACCAACATTGCCGCGTATTTTGAGAGCCGCACTAATCGCAAACGCAGGGAGCGCGGGCGTACCTTTCGCCATCCTTGTTCCACGTCAAAACTCCAGTGTTCCAAGCCACGTATCGCTTGCCTGACCTCGAATTGCTCCCGCAACATTCTCTCCGTTTCCCCATTATCACCACTCACCTCAATATTATCTTCTCCATCTCCCCGCCACAAGGAAATAAGCTGTTCCCATTTATGAATAAAAAAATCGTTCATAACTCTATCTTGTTTCACATACGACAACCATCATTCAAAAAAAGGTGAGTCAAAAACGAACTTTTTTCAGAAAAAAAAACAAAAACTTATTTATCAATTGATTTGTAAAGCGATAAAAAGCAACAAAGGAGAACTTTCTCCACCCACACGAGCACGAATATCCCGGTAAGCCTTCATAATATGCGACTTTACGGTATTAACCGATATACCTAATTCTTCCGCGATCTCTTTGTACTTTTTCCCGTCAAGACAACTCATCGTGAAGACAACCCGACACTGAGAGGGTAAAGTTTGCAAAACCTCCTTGATTTGCTCGATACGTTGTACCTCTTCCTCCGAATAATCGGAACATTGCAAGTTTTCAATAAACTCCGTCAACAATGCCCCGTGTTTCCGCTCCACTATTTTATGCTTCAACACGTTCAACGCACGGAAACGCACGGATGTAAAAAGATAAGATTTCACCGATTCCTGAACTTCCATTTTCGCTCTACTCTTCCAAATATGCATGAAAAGATCCTGTACCACATCCTCCGCTTCAGCTTGTTCTCCTAGAATCATAACAGCATAGTCACACAAGGGAATATAAAACATCCGAAACATTTGTTCAAATGCCCGTTGATCACCACTCTTAATCGCGGCAAAAACTTTCTCTATTACGCCAATCTCGCCATTCATACGGACAAATATAAAGGTTTTTGCAGACAGAATCGCATTAATATATAAAAATACTCCCACATTTGGTGCAGACCTATCGAAAGTCCATTGTATCACGATGGATGCCCCCTACTATAATCCAAGCCCATTCGGTGCTGAGTCACAGCAAAAACGCCCACCAGTGTTCATGCTACGTTCATGCTGTGTTTATGCTATGTTCATGCTATGTAGATAGTCAAGACAAACCATAGCGAAGCCCTAGAGGAGCATCAAAGAAAAGCGGTTATACCTAAAACAAAAAAAGAGGCTTGAAAACCAAGCCTCTCTTCTGTACCATATCGATATATTAATATCTTCTGTTTGAATTATAACCTCCGCGATTACCGCCACCTCTGTTATAACCTCCGCGGTTACCACCGTTTGATCTTTCTTCTCTCGGTTTAGCCACATTAACGTTAATCACTTTACCGTCATATTCAGCACCGTTCAATTCGTCAATCGCTTTCTGTCCGAGAGTATCGTCAGCCAATTCAACGAAACCGAAGCCTCTTGATCTTCCTGACTCTCTGTCCATAATAACTTTAGCAGATACAATCTCTCCGTATTCTGCAAACAATGTGCTTAAATCAGCGTCATCAACGCCATAGCTTAAATTTGAAATGTAAATGTTCATCAAGTACAATTTTAATAATTAATTAATAGTGATTGAGGTGTGCATTGAATAAAAGTCTACTTAACGATACAAATACATGTTAGGAAAGTGATTTAAAACAAAGGAATCAACTCAATTCGGAACAAAGGTATCTCTATTATTCGGATATGCAAGCTTTTTCATGTATTTATTTTAAAATAATTCTATCCTACCCCCGAATATTTGATAATAAACACACATTTACTATTTTCGTGAAAAATTTAATCAAAACCATATCATGAGAAAAATATTCATTATCACGCTTTTATTATTAGGTGGAATATCATCATTCAGCCTCGCGCAAGAGAAGTATACCCCATCGAAAGAAAACTTGGAAAACAGACAATGGTTCCGGGACGCTAAATTCGGTATGTTCATCCACTGGGGAATATACAGCATGCTGGCGGACGGGGAATGGGTGCTTACCAACAAAAACCTAAATGAAGAAGAATACCAAAAACTGGCGGACGGCTTCTACCCTTCCAAATTCAACGCCGACGAATGGGTACGCACTGCCAAAGACGCCGGGATGAAATACATCTGTTTCACGTCACGGCACCATGACGGCTTTTCCATGTTCGACACCAAACAATCGGACTACAACGTGATGAAAGCAACCCCGTTCAAACGGGACGTCATCAAGGAACTCGCCGAAGCCTGCCAAAAGCACGGGCTGAAACTATTCCTGTATTACTCGCATATCGACTGGCACCGTCCCGACTACTACCCGTGGGGACGTACCGGGCGCAACACCGGGCGCACGCCTTCCGGAACATGGGAAGACTACTTGAAATTCATGGATGCCCAACTCACCGAACTGCTCACGAACTACGGTTCTATCGGGGGTATCTGGTTCGACGGCTGGTGGGACAAACCGGACGCAGACTGGCAACTGGAAAGGCAATACGCTTTAGTCCACCGCCTGCAACCGGGGTGCCTCATCGGTAACAATCACCACAAAGCACCCTTCGAGGGCGAAGACTTCCAGATGTTCGAGCGTGACCTTCCCGGGCAAAACAAGGCAGGTTACTCCGCCGATGCCGAAATCAGCACCCTCCCGTTGGAAAGCTGCGAAACCATGAACAACACGTGGGGATACAACATCAATGACCGGAACTTCAAATCGACCAAACAACTTATTCACACGCTGGTCGGTGCCTCCGGCAACAACGCCAACCTTCTCCTGAACGTGGGTCCCCGCCCCGGCGGAGATTTTCCCGAAGGTTCGGTCACGCATTTGAAAGAAATCGGGGAATGGATGAAAACTTACGGCGAAACACTCTACGGCACCCGGGCAGGTATCGTCCCCCATCAACCGTGGGGAGTAACCACGCAAAAAGATAATAAATTGTATGTCCACATTCTCAATCTTGACAAAACCGAACTCCTACTTCCCATCACGGGTAAAAAAGTCAAAAGCATTGCACGTTTCAAAGATAAAATCCCGGTAAAATACAAGAAAACGAAAGAAGGCATCTTGCTCCAACTGGAAGAAATCCCCGCGGACATTGACCACGTGATAGAGATTGTTTGGCGATAAAACCGACGAAGTGTATCTTTTCTCACCCTTTTTTCGTAACTTAGCAGCCGAATAACTAAAAAAACAGGACTTATGTTTTCACAAGACGAATTCAAGAAATATGCCATGAAGCATAAAGGAATCAGTAGCCTGAATCTACATCGTATCGAATCAGCTACTGCCAGCTATATATCCCCGACGATCATCGAGGAGCGCCAATTGAACGTGGCAAGCATGGACGTTTTTTCAAGATTAATGATGGACCGTATTATTTTCCTCGGGGTACCGATTGACGACACCGTGGCAAATATCGTTATGGCGCAATTGTTATTTTTGGAATCAGCCGATCCGACCAAAGACGTGCAGATCTATTTCAACACCCCGGGCGGTAGCGTGTACGACGGACTCGGAATCTATGACACGATGCAATACATCAAATGTGACGTGGCAACCATCTGTACCGGTATGGCCGCATCCATGGGTGCCGTGCTGATGACGGCAGGCACCAAAGGAAAACGTTCCGCGCTGCAACACTCCCGCATCATGATACACCAACCGATGGGCGGTGCCCAAGGTCAGGCATCCGATATCGAGATCACGGCACGGGAAATCATGAAATTGAAAAAAGAACTTTACCAAATCATCGCCGATCATTCCGGTAACCCGCTGAAAAAAGTGGAAAAAGACTCAGACCGCGACTACTGGATGACTGCCGCGGAAGCGAAAGAATACGGAATGATTGACACTGTTTTAACTCGGAATCATAAATAATGCAAGATAAATGTTCGTTTTGCGGAAGATCACGTGACGAAGTGGATCTTCTGATTGCCGGAATGGACGGTTTCATTTGCGAGATGTGTGCCCAACAGGCGTACGACATCGTGCAAGAGGAACAAAGAGGCCATTCCACCCCTTTAGACATGGATCATATCGAGGTCAAGAAACCGATAGAGATCAAACAATTCATGGATCAATATGTGATCGGTCAGGACGAGGCGAAAAAACACCTTGCCGTGGCTGTTTACAACCATTATAAACGATTGACACAAAAGCCCGGTAACGACGACGTGGAGATCGAGAAGTCCAACATCATCATGGTCGGTCGCACGGGAACGGGGAAAACCTTGCTGGCACGCACGATTGCCAAAATGCTGCACGTGCCTTTCACTATCGTGGACGCCACCGTGCTGACGGAAGCGGGATACGTGGGCGAGGACATCGAATCCGTCCTGACACGCTTATTGCAAGCAGCCGACTACGACGTGGACGCGGCAGAAAAAGGTATCGTCTTTATTGACGAGATCGACAAGATCGCCCGCAAAGGCGACAACCCGTCCATCACCCGTGATGTCAGCGGCGAAGGCGTGCAACAAGGTTTGTTGAAACTACTGGAAGGTTCTATCGTGAACGTACCCCCGCAAGGCGGACGCAAACACCCTGACCAGAAGATGATCCCGGTAAACACCAAGAATATCCTCTTCATCTGTGGCGGAGCATTCGACGGTGTCGAGAAAAAGATTGCCCAACGTATGAACACCCAAGTGGTAGGATTCACGGCAAGCAAAGAAACTTTCCTTCTCGACCGTGACAACATGTTGCAATACATCGCCCCGCAAGACTTGAAGTCTTTCGGGTTGATTCCCGAGATCATCGGGCGTCTTCCGGTATTGACTTACTTGGAACCACTGGATCGCCAAGCCCTGCGGAACATCCTCACGGAACCCAAAAACGCGATCATCCGCCAATACATCAAACTATTCGAACTCGACAATATCACGTTAAATTTCAACGAGGATGTCTTCGAATACATTGTTGACAAGGCTATTGAATTTAAACTGGGAGCCCGCGGACTACGTTCCATTTGCGAAGCCATCATGACCGACTTGATGTTCGAGATTCCCTCGCAACACTGCGACTCCATCACGGTCACCAAAGAATACGCCGAGAGCAAACTCGACAAATTTACTGCCCAGAAATTACGGGCGTGATTTTACCCAAAAAAAACGAGATTCGGAATGAATCTCGTTTTTTACTTACAAACGCTTAGCCTGCATATCCATCTTGTCTTTCAACACGAAATCCATATAATAAACGTAAGCGTGTTCCAGATTCGGTTCTATTGACTTCACGTCTGCATATTCTGCAACTTCTTCTGCCACAATTTGGATTCTCAGTCCCCCGTCTTCGGGAACCGTCATGATCACGGGATATTTCCCTTTTATCGCTTCATACTCGTCTTGCATGACGAACAGTTCCCAAACTTTCCCTCTCGCCTGTCCGAGCATCTCCCCCGGGGTACCCATGAACTTTAATTGCCCGTGATTTAACAAAGCAACATTCTTGCAACTACTGGAAATATCCCCCACGATATGTGTCGATAATATAATCGTCGCATCTTTATCACTTATATCCGACAGAATATTCCGGAAACGGATACGCTCTTCCGGGTCGAGTCCGGTTGTAGGTTCATCGACAATGATAATCTTGGGATTCCCGATAATCGCTTGCGCTATGCCTAGCCGACGTTTCATACCCCCGGACAAGCGATTTGCCCAACGGTCACGCTCCTCGTAAAGTCCCACTTTCCTCAACATTTCGTCAACAAGCTCCCCCCGTTTCTTTTTTTCAATACCGGCAAGTCCCGCGCTATAATCTAAAAACTCCCAAGCCCGAAACTTTTGAAAAGTACGAAAATCCTGTGGCAAATACCCCAGCATAGAACGAATCGCTTTCCTGTCTTTCGATAAATCATAATCATCAAAAAATATCGTGCCGGAAGTCGGATTCTGCAATAACGTCATTATGCGCATCAAAGTCGTTTTACCCGCCCCGTTCGGTCCCAGCAAACCAAACATACCGGATTCTATTTCTAAATTCAAATCACGTAAAGCCTCTTTACCACCGGCATATATTTTCCCAAGATGTTCAATTCTTATTTTCATAGTTATATAGTATTAGTATTATTTTACTTTAACCCACTTCACGGCATCTGCCACGATAGATTGATTGGGATCCGCTCCCTGTCCTGACAAGTTAATCTTTGCCATACCTGCATTAAATTGATATACCCCCATCGAAACCCATCCATTCGCCTCTTCCAACGGTAATAATTCTATCGTTTCCTCCCCTTCGGCATGAGCAAACCGATACGTTTGCACCCGGGAAGCCGTTAGCCATCCACTTTTTACAAGACCGGCATCCACACTATTATCATTATAAACAAACAATTCATACTTCCCGGACTCGGGTAAATCCACTTCCCACTCAACCGCAGAAACACCATCCCCCGATCTTTTCATTAAATAACTTTTTACCAGTTCCCCGTACGAGTTCTCCATAGCCAATTCATGCCAACGAGTACCATTATAACTATCGTCTCTCTTGTTATACACTTTATCAAGAACACGCCTGTCCTCGATAACCCGGCAACCCGGATCTGCATTATCCACGATGTACACTCCCGCCTCCGGGGCAAAAGCAAGAGTATCCGCATCAAAAATGCCTTCTATTGGCTTACTTAGCCTATTCGTTTGAGGGAAATTATCAAAATGAAGTAACGAAGGATTGTTCATCGCGAAGTTCGTACTTATCCTAACCCCTTCACTCACCCCAAATTCATTATAATATTTAATCTCTTTGCAAGCATTTGCCGGAATAAAATAATCTCGTGATTTTCCCCTGTAACTACTTATCGAAACTATTCCATTCAGATTCCCCTTATTCCATACTTTAATACTAAACACATGACCTTCTTCACCTTTTGATGTTTCCACCGCGTCTAACCGCGCATCTCTAAAATAAAAAGCGGGTAAACCTCTCTCGCTATACAATTGCCGGGTCAAATCAAGAAAATCTATCCCGAACTCCTCCTCTACAGCCTCGCAATACTTCTCGTAACTGAAACATTGGAAGGCGTGATTTTCCATGAAGCCGGAATTGAAACGATCAAATTCCTCGTAAGGAACAGAACACAAAAGATTTTTAAAGAAGTTATAGCCTTTAAGGTGTATTGCAAAATCTAATTTTATATCACGATTCGGATTTTGCAATGCTTCTTCAAGATTGTGAGCCTTGAAATATCTAATTGCAAATTCACCACTATAGCTATTAAAATTATCTCCAACCCCCTCCTGCATCATATGAAACAAAAGATCGATTCCCGCGAACTCGGGAGAAAATACATTATAATGGTCTTTTTGTAACAAGGAAGAAATGTCATTTGCATTTTTCACCTGATTATTTGGAGTACGTCTCGCGAATCGACCTAAAAACATATCGCCCGCCGGCATATCAATTAAATCATTCACTAAAAAACCTCTGTACATCCACAAAAACTCGTGAGACGGGTCAAAATTCTCTCTCTCGTCATACATGGGTTTAAATGGCAACCGGAATAAAGGCTCCCTTTCCGGACGGTACACGATTCCCGAATGTACATATTCGCTACTACCCTTCCAATCCCTGCTATACGCACAAAAATGAACAGGAGTTTCAACAAGATTCAATTTATCATATACATACGCACTATTCCGGTCAAACATAAGTGCTAAATTCCACTGATCAAAAATTATCTCCATGTCTAACTCCTTGAAAAGAAGATACTCGTGTCCCGGCAACAGAAAGACTTCGTAGAACACATCTCCATTCTGAATCCCCTTTCGCACATAATCACCGATACAAAGAGTCAACCCGGACACCCCGAATTTACCGGTAAAACAAATATTATCACCTTCCCTGCTCTCTTCTCCCGGGGCTACCGGTACTCGTTTATCCTCTCCACTCACGGTCAACTTGAAACGAGTAAATTCCCGCTCCGTGAAGTAAGGTGCATTCACGTTCACCGTGGGTTTACTCGTCGGGTACCATAAACATTCCGGGGTCAACAACGTGTAATCCGGGCGGAGATAATAATAATCACGTCCCATGTTATACATGTAGTAACCACGTGAACGTGCCGCAAGAGAATCGATATTCACAACCTCCGCGTAACAGACGGCTGGAGAAATACCACCCCGGTAATCCACCCCGATTTCTTTCGTTTCACCCGGCTGCATCGACATCGCGAGAACAATCACTTGCCTCTCCCGCCGATAAGATAAATTCTCTTTACCCGAAGCGAGTTTCAACACCTCCAGCCCCGGATTCAAGTACAACACGACAGAGTCTATTTTCCGCTCGTACGGGTTATACACTTTCAATTTACTGGAGGCAAGGTAAGCATATCCCTCTTGTTTGAAATTTATATCATGCTCCAAGACATTAACCTTGGGTAAATTCTGGTATTTCACGAATACATCCCGAACAACCTCACGTTCTTTATCCCTTTGAACATATTTACCCACATAAAAGCCCGAAACAACGAACCCCACCACAAGTAATAATATTCCGAACTTCCCGGTAGCGAAATTAGCCTTGGCACTATTGGATATTCGACAGATAAAAGTTATTCCCAGAATAATTAACCCGCATCCCCAAGCGAGAAACGAGAACCGCTGCAACAGAAAACTACTCGAATCGGCAAATCCCGTGACATCCGAGAAAGCATTGGGCATCCCCAAGGCTAAAATATCGAAAGCACCGTAAAGCACTCCTTTACCGAAAAATACGCCAAAATAAAGAAAAGCAAGCAACAGGACGCAAGCCAGTGCAAAATTACGCGCTATTCCTTTCACGCATATCGTGAATCCCGTGATAAAAAATAAAATCGGACAAGTTATGGTTAAAAAGTAAAATACATAAGGAGAAAAAACAAAAGGAGAATCACTTGCCAATAAATGAATAGACAAGGCGATGATCCCCAACAAAATATCCAGACACAAAATAACAAGTATAAAACCCAACGTTTTCCCGAGCAATAACTCCATGTTAGAAAACGGTCGTGCCGAAACAGATGAATTAGCATCCACGTATTTGTCTTCCCGCAGAAAATTACCCGCCCAGAAAATAGCGATAATGATTTGCAGGATATTTACCAGATAAACATTGGCAAAAGGAATCGCGGAAGGCAAGGATATCGCTATCCATTCCGGTTCTTTGATACTACTTTGCGTGATAACGTGAAGAAAGGCCACAATCAATACACTCAATACCGTGACAACCTTGAAACTCCATTCCCTCGTGATGGCCTTCGCCTCGTAACGAGCGATCAAGCCAATAGTTCGATAGTTCATAGTTAAAATTTTTAGTAACACATTTTAAAAACGCACGCCTCCCATAAAATCGTTCTTGAAAAATAGATTGCAGTCTATTATCATCATTTAAAGTCAGCATTCATCCCTTACAAACGTATACATTAATTACATCAATTACAAGTAAATTGTTATTTTTATTAATTTTGATTATTTCATCGCCATTCACAGACACACCTCTATGCGGCTTAATACCCAAGACCCACTATAATAATACCGAAGTCCTAGGGTAATCATACCCTTCCTCCGTTCTTGCTCCGGTTATCCTGTGGAGATCCTATAATCTCACATATAGAAAGCACGCACTAAAAGCACATAAACACCGTCACCGGGGAATGATTTCCATAGGACTTCCCTAGTTCTTCTTTAGGTCTTCACTAGAAACAGGTTCCGCCAGATCACGGATAACTACCGAAGCACAAAAACACCCGAACACGGGCGGCATGTAAGAAATCGTTCCCACGTTCGATTTCTTATTCTCACTCTCGCTCAACACAATAGCTTCCGGAGCGACTTCCTCGGGCGAGAACACGACCTTCACTCCCTTGTAGACACCCAGCTTATGAAGCCTTTTGCGAAGCATACGGGCAAGATTACAATTATAAGATTTGGAAATATCGGCAATACATACCTGTGTCGGGTCCATTTTTCCCCCGGCACCCATGGAACTCACGATACGATATCCCTTTTGCAGACTATGGTAAATCAGGAAAATCTTGGGAGCTAACGTGTCTATCGCATCTACCACGTAATCATACTTCGCCATCTCCAATATCTCGATCATTCGCTCGTCTTTGATAAAATCATTGATCACGTGAAGCCGGATATCCGGATTGATATCCCGGAATCGGGCAGCCATGATTTCCGCTTTCGCCTTCCCGATATTACTGTCCAATGCCGGCAACTGCCGATTTTTATTCGTCACGTCTACACGATCACCGTCAATAATCGTCAACTCGCCTATCCCTGCCCGACACAATTGCTCGGCAGCATACGCCCCTACACCACCCAACCCGACAACCAACACGTGTGCGTTTTTCAACTGTCCCAACCGCTCCTGCCCCAAGAGCAATTCCGTTCTACTCAGCCAATCCATAATTATATCGCAAAAACATTCTTTAAATTTTCCCTCGTCACCCTCTTCAATTCCTCCGCGGTAAGTCCCAGTATACCGGATGCCGCGCTGTAAATAACATCAATCCCCACCGTCTTGTCATCATTCTCCAAAAACAACCTGTTCAAAGGAACATGTCGTAGCAAATGAAAAGCGTTGGAGCGGTCATTTAAAAGTGCCGTCCCCGCGGAAATATAAAACCCGTGTTCCAACAATTGTCGCAATATCTGTTCGTTATTATTATACCCGTGAATAATCCACGGGATTGAAGATTTCATCTTTTTCCGAATAGCTATCAACTCGGAATACGCCTTTACACAATGAATAATCAGAGGTTTCCGAAACTTTTCGCCCAATTCAACCTGTCTTTCCAACACCCGTTCCTGTTCCTCTATACAAACCGGAGAGCGACGGTCCAAACCGCACTCTCCGATCGCGATAACTCTCCCCGTGCAAAGCATGTCATTTACACACGTCAAAGCATCCTCTCCAATTTCCCCAAGCCTCATCGGATGAACACCTACCGAGTAAAAAACTTCCTGCCCCTCTTCTATCACCCGTCTTTTCTCGTCTTCAATCCACGCTTTTCCCTCTCCAATATCCAAGACATTGATTCCTTCACCGACATGATGCGTGTGTATATTCACGTACGGGTTCAAATTCAAAAACTATTTTGTTTCCTTGTTGCACATGATGTTCAGGATCGTCTTATCCGTCTCCTCCATTCCCTTGGTTCCAATCAATCCCACGTTACGAATGGTTCGCTCGATATCCTCTTCCACTATCCCGTCATTATTTGTTTTTATACCGTTCATGGATAACAGAGCCGCCTGTACGGCAGCAGACACCCCGGAATAAACTTTCAAGGCACATCCCTGTTTAGCTCCGTCACACATCATTCCGGTCAAGTTGGAACACATCGTTTTGATCGTGTTGACCATATTCTCGTAAGTACCGCCCATCAAGTAAGTGATAGCCGAAGCTGCTCCCGTACCGGCAATCAAAATCCCGCAAAGAGCAGAAAGATGTCCCATGTAATGGTGGATATGCACCGCGATCAGGTTACTCAATGCCAAGGCGCGAGCCAACTGCTCGCGTGAAGCCCCGAATTTTTCGGCAGCCACCACCACGGGCAAATACACCGTGATCCCCTGATTACCGCTACCGGAATTTGTCATTACCGGTTTCGGGCATCCGTCCATACGGGCATCCGACGCTGCCGTCGCGCGAATCAATGTGCGGTTCAACAAATCGTCCTCCAATAATCCCTTGTCTATATTCTCTTTCAGCGTCTTGCCAATTTGCAAACCGTACTCGGATTGTAACCCCTCGGCAGAAATGGCCTTGTTCATCTCGGCTCCTTGCAAAACAAACTCGATATCTTTCACGTCTACCTCGTGCACGAAATCCCAAATACGTTTCACGCTTAACTCCGGTCCCTTATCTTCTTTCTTTGTCGTATCTAACTTAAATTCTCTCTTGAAAAGTTCCTCGCCGTTCTTTTCCACTAGGATGATATTCGTGTGCGTGTGAGCGATAATCACTTTCACCTTATCATTTCCCTTGGATGCCAATGCCTCGGCGTACAATTTATCCGGGGCATCCATTTTCAGAGAAACCGTAACATGACTTAACAAATCCTTGGCACGTTGCAGGTTATCCCCCACGTTCACGTCCTTCAATACTTCCAGACCGTACTCGGACTTCCCACAAACCGCTCCCAAAGCAGCGGCGATAGGAAGACCTACCATTCCGGTTCCGGGAATCCCGACACCCATGCCGTTTTTATAAATATTGCCACTAACCAGTACATCCAAATGCTCGGGCACGCCTCCCAATACCTCTTTACATTTTGCACAAGCCAGAGCACAGGCTACTGGCTCGGTACACCCCAAGGCCGGAACGGCCTCTCTTCTCAATATTTCAATGATTTGTTGATCTGTTACTTGATTCATCTTTTCCTATTTTATTCATGTAGAATGTTTCATATTCACGGCTACAAAAATAGTGTTATTTATCTATTTTTCTACCACAAAAAGACAATTTATACTATCTTTGTCGATTGAAGTCGAATTAGTTGTATCACGATAGACATTTATTCATGAAATCAATACTTGTTATTTTAATATTATTCATTACCCATCAAACTTGGGCACAGACAGACACTATACCCGCAGTGAAACCGGATGTAGACTTTTTCAAACAACTCTCTCAAGCAGACTCTATCACGGGCGGGAAAGTTACGCTCCACGGGGACCCGAAAATCGAACAGCTAATGAAACTGAATCTTTCTGTCAACAGGAAGGAACAGGCTTTCCAAGGCTATCGTATCCAAATATTATCTGCCAGTTCTTATAATACCAACATCGACACGTTGAAAAGTTACACGCAACGATTCGAGGAAGAATTTCCGGATATTCGTGCCTATCTGCAATACACGGATCCCGACTTTAAAATCCGTGTCGGCAACTTCCGTACCCGCATCGAGACTATCCCCGCGTTAAAACGTATTCGTAAGAAATATGCCGGGGCTTATCCCGTGAAGACCGTGATCTATTTGAAAGAACTCGATCCCGTGGTGGAACAAGACACGATTCCGCTGACACCGCGAGAACTAATGCCCTCTCTCTAAATCACAGCTACCATCCACGTACCCAAGTGCCATGAAACACGGATAATCATCACTTGCTTACCGAATCTTTCAACTTTCTTTCTTCTTCACTAAAATCAATTGACGGGAAAGAACGGGAAATCGCTACAATTTCCGTTAGTAAATTCTTTACCAAACGCTGATAATCATTTGACGCCGGATCAAAAGGTCGATGAGCTACCGCCTTGTTTATCCTTCCAATCCGGTTCATCAGTCCCAACACCTCCGGACTGATAAAGCTATACAGGAATCTCTCCCAAGTATAGTCAATCGTGAGGCTGGACATATGCAACATATCATCCGCGTAGAATCGGTAGTCCCTCAACTCGTCCAGCACGATCTCGTAAGCCGGGAAATAATACACGTTATTCAGCTTTTCCCGCAATTGGTCGATTGCCAACAATAAGGTTGCTTTACTCAACTGGTTTCCATGCGCCCCATCTTTCCAGTGCCGAATAGGACTCACGGTAAACAATACCCGCATTCCGGGATTCACCTTCTGCAAACTCCCGATCAATTCCGTGTACTCTTTCACGATCTCTTCCACGTTCAACCGATAACGCTCGAAATCCTGCGAGGGGATCTTGTGACAATTCGATACGACCACGTCTTTTCCCGTGTGTCGGTATACCCATGCCGTTCCCCACGTGATCACCAGTAAATCCACGGAGCGAATCTCTTCAGTGGCAC
Organism: Butyricimonas sp. DFI.6.44; assembly: GCF_022132345.1. Lineage (NCBI taxonomy): Bacteria > Pseudomonadati > Bacteroidota > Bacteroidia > Bacteroidales > Odoribacteraceae > Butyricimonas > Butyricimonas sp. DFI.6.44. The sequence continues at coordinate 70,246 of NZ_JAKNJD010000014.1, forward strand.
GAGCCAACCGACGGTTAATCTTATCCAGACACTCCTCTTGATCTGTCGAAGAAAAAGCCCCGTGGTGGAACAAACTCACCCACTTATCCCCGACCTGCATCAAATCTTCCTTCCCGAATTTCTTCCCCTCCACGATCAAACGGAGCACATTAGCTACCGATCGCGGATTATAAACAATCCCGCAAGGATTCACATCAACATCAAATTTGTAATATGAAAACTTACCTCCCATATTCTCCGCGAAACACGATCCCAACATCATCAATTTGGAACTGTAATCTATCATAAAATCGGGTGCCGTAATATTAACCTTCGTCTGCAAATTCATATCTATTCTTATTATAAATAAACTCTCCTTATCTACAAAGTTACATTTTTTGCGCTTAATTTCGCCATCATTTTTATACTTTTGTCAAAAATTTCATGCATGGGTATTATCTCCGTATTAATGATCGCCTTAGGGTTGGCAATGGATAGCCTCGCTGTAAGTATCAGCGGGGGGATTGTCATGCAACCGTTCCGCATGAATCAATCATTACGCCTTGCCTTCACCATGGGAATATTTCAAGGAGGCATGACCTTACTCGGTTGGTTGCTCGGGGTTAGCTTCAGCTCGTACATCACCTCTTTCGACCATTGGATTGCCTTTGTATTGCTTGGTTTTCTGGGAGGCAAAATGATTTACGAATCATTCGAGGAAGAGGAAACAACCATCTCGTCTTTTTCCAACAAAACTCTTATCACCCTTGGCATTGCCACCAGCATTGACGCGCTAGCTGTCGGCGTCAGTATGGCATTCCTGAAAACAAGTATTTATTTCCCCGCTTTCATAATCGCCCTTGTCACCTTCACCCTTTCTTTGCTTGGGGTTATCTGCGGATATCGTTTCGGCAAGATCAAAGGCATCAACGTCGAACTTCTCGGTGGCATCATCCTCATCGCCATCGGTATCAAAATCCTCGTGGAACACTTGATGGAGTAAGGAATTTATGATTCATGATTTACGATTTATGATTTAGTGATCGTCGGAAAGAAATAATTTTCAATTTTCAACTTTCAATTTTCAATTATTTCGTATCTTTGTACCTGCATACCGAAGGGGCAGACGTGGATTTGACAGCATGATGAATAGGTATGTAAGCATGTCGGGCGTAGTGAAGCCGGCCCGTTAATCCCGGACGCAAAATTTTAATTGGCGAAAGAAATTACGCTCTTGCTGCCTAATCGAATCACAGTAGATTGAGGCTTAATCTCCGCTCAAGGTAGTGGAGACAGGACATCCCGCTGGCGGTCCCACCTTGTGCCAACCAGCATCCGGGGTGCAGGCAATACGAGGTTAGTCAACGTCTTGCTTCGCAACGCTGATGAAACTTTAGAAGCTAAGGTATAGTTTGGGTGCTTTTTTCCGGGCTATATTCGAAAACCAACAAAAAGCTAAGCATGTAGAAAGCATATTGATTCCGTGTTTGGACCGGGGTTCGATTCCCCGCTGCTCCACCCCTTCAAGAAAAACGACCTACAAATGGTCGTTTTTTCGTTTACTATGATTACATTTGTTTTCCAAAACATTCATGTATGGAAATAACTAATAATCTTTGTTCCCGAGCAACACGACAAATATGAATATTGAAGAATTTAGAGAATTGTGTCTTTCTTTCCCACACACGACGGAAGAATTTCCGTTTGACGAAACGACGTTGGTATTCAAGGTGTTCAATAAAATGTTCACGTACGCGGATATCATGCCCTTCGAAACAATCGCCTTGAAATGTGATCCGGACCGGGCTATCGAACTACGGGAAAAATACCCGGAAATCACCCCCGCTTATCACTCCAACAAAAAACATTGGAACGGTGTCTACATGCACGGTAGTCTTTCCGACAAGTTTATCGAGGAACTCGTCGAACATTCTTACAGGGAAGTAATAAAGAAACTACCCAAAAGTTTCGTGCAGAAGAACTTTCCGGAATTCTCTTTGACAGAGTCCAATAGAAAGAGTTAGCGAGAGTGACTTTTAGGTCACCCTCGTACAGAATAAATCAATTATTATTCTTGCTGTTGGCGTTTCACCTCGGCAAGTACATCGTTCATATTTAATCCCGCGGCTTCGGCAATACCTTTACCGCAACGTTCATCTGCTTGATAAAAGCGAGCAGCTACCCGGACTTTAATATTCACGGGAACACCCTCCATAGCTGTAGCCACGTTCGTGTGTATCCGTTTCTTTTCATCCTCGGGTACCAAGCGATACAAATCTCCCGGTTGGGTGTAGTAATCTTTATCTTGCTTGTAATGCTCCCCCTTACCCTCAATATCAAAAGCCGGTTGATTGTATTTATTATCATCCACGGGACCACCAAAGCTATTCGGTTCGTAATTCACGTCCCCACCGTTATTACCATCAACCCGCATATGCCCGTCACGATGATAATTATGCACGGGACAACGAGGTGTATTTACCGGAATCGAATCAGCATTGACACCCAAACGGTAACGATGAGCATCCCCGTACGCGAACAAACGCCCCTGTAACATTTTATCCGGCGAAAACGATATTCCCGGAACAACATTAGCCGGGTTGAAAGCCGACTGCTCCACGTCTGCGAAATAATTCTCCGGATTACGATTCAACTCGATAATTCCGACCTCAATCAACGGGTAATCTTTATGACTCCACACCTTAGTTAAATCAAAAGGATTGAAACGATAGGTTTTAGCATCTTCCTCCGGCATAATCTGAACGCACATTTTCCATTTCGGGAAATTTCCTTTCTCGATATTCTCGAACAAATCCCGCTGCGAATGTTCCCGGTCTTTTGCCACGATTTGCTCTGCCTCCTCGTTCGTGAAATTGGCGATACCTTGCATGCAACGCAAATGGAATTTCACCCAATGACGTTCATTCTTGGCATTATAGAAACTAAATGTATGACTACCGAATCCATGCATATGCCGCAGATCTTGGGGAATACCCCGGTCGCTCATCAAAATCATCACTTGATGCAACGATTCCGGCGAAAGACTCCAGAAATCCCACATGGCAGTGTTACTCCTCAAGTTCGTCTTCGGATCACGCTTTTGCGTGTGAATAAAGTCTGGGAATTTCAAAGGATCACGAATAAAGAAAACAGGCGTGTTATTGCCCACCAAATCCCAGTTGCCCTCGTCCGTGTAAAACTTCATGGCAAAACCCCGTACATCCCGTTCGGTATCCGCGGCTCCTCTCTCTCCCGCTACCGTGGAAAAACGCATAAAAACGTCGGTCTTTTTACCTACTTGGGCAAAAATGCTCGCTTTCGTGTATCGAGTGATATCATTTGTTACCGTGAAAGTTCCGAAAGCCCCGCTTCCTTTAGCATGCACGATTCGTTCCGGAATACGTTCCCGGTTAAAATGCGCCAGTTTTTCCAGCAACCACACGTTTTGCAGCAATGCCGGACCGTGAGGACCAGCCGTTTGAATATTTTGGTTATCACCGACCGGCGCTCCGGCTTCCGTCGTAAGTTTTTTCTTTTGTTCCATAGTTCTATAGGTATTATCGTTATTTATAGTTATAAAGTGTATACCTATAAAACCATTAAAATGTTTTACAAATCGAAGATAAATATTATTCCGTCTTCGGTTTCCGGATATAGTGCGGCATTTCAAACGGTATCTCCAAAGAGAATTCCACCAATCCCATGAACTCCCCGTTCTCGTACCACGGTGTCTGATAAATCAATTTCTTCACCCCACCCTTCTCTATCGTGTACGCATTCGTGGCGTGTTGTTCCATCAACTCGCCCAACTTCGTCCGGGCAGGTTCCGGATGACAATCAAACACGTTTTGCCCCACCAGATTACCGTGGTTTGTTTTCTGGGATTTCTCATTCATCTGAAGTATCTTACCTTCTTTATCGCATACCGTGATCGCCACGTTCAATTCTTTCATGTAATCCATAACTGTTATATTTTTGATTGATTCCGCAAATCTACAACTTTTCGCAGCTTTACACGCTTAAAAGCGCAAGTATTCTTAGTTTGAAAGTTTTTTTTCTAAAGCTATTTTATTGATTATAACGGATATCGTTATACAGGCTGCATTTTATTTACATTTTGGGCATATTTTTTTGCCGAAATATTTTGCAAATTCCCCGGAAGGCTCTATATTTGCACCATGATTTGAGAAAATTCCTTAGTAGCTCAGTTGGTTAGAGCGGCGGACTGTTAATCCGTAGGTCGTAGGTTCAAGTCCTACCTGAGGAGCAAGCAAAGCCCACAACAACATTGTGGGCTTTTTTCTTTACGTGCAATTCCATTCGTCGATAAAATATCCCTTTTTGTCGAGTCGCTTTCCCCGAACATCTAAATGATTTGTAAGCCTTTGTCGGATGCTTTATGTTTGTATCAAACAAAATGAACAAAGGCTATGAACAAAATAAGACATACTTACATTGCAACCATCCTTTTTATAATCATTCCGTCCTTAGTGGGTTTTTCTCAAGAAGAAAAGCCCACTTCTTCATGGACTCTCAAGGATTGTATTGATTATGCCCGGAAAAATAACATCCAAGTACAATCGGCACGGGTAAGCCAAAAAAGCAGTAACGTGGATTTATTGGAAGCCAAAGCCCAACTCTTCCCCTCTCTCACGTTCAGCAGCTCTCAAGGCTGGGGACACCAGAAGATAGAACAAAGCGACGGTAAATTCAAATCACAAAGCGCGTACACGGGCAGTTACACGCTAAACAGCGGGTTGACTCTGTACAACGGGGGAAAATTAACCCGTTCCATACGCAAGCAGGAAATGACAAATGAAGCTCAAGAATATCAAGTAAATATGGCGGAAAATGATATCGAGATTGCCGTTACCGAGGCTTATTTGCAAATACTTTACGCGAACGAATCATTAAAGACAAACCGTCAGAATCTGGAAACCTCGGAAGCACAACTAGCCCGCTCCAAAGAATTACTGGATGCCGGTTCCATAGCCATCAGCGACTTTGCGCAGATTGAAGCACAAAACAGTAACGATAAATATAGCGTGACCATGGCAGAGAACACGCTTGCTCTAAATAAATTACAACTGAAACAAATCCTCGAACTGGAACCGAATGACAGCTTCGATATATACTTCCCGGAACTGGACAGCACACAAGTCCTCAGCCTTGTCCCTTCATTGAGCGAGGTCTATCGGGTTGCCCTTGAAACAATGCCTGAGATGAAAAACAGTCAATTGAACGTGGAAGCCTCCCAATTGAATGAAAAAATAGCAGCCGGCGATCGTTTACCGAGTGTTACTTTCAGCGCGTCTGTTTCCACGAACCATGATTCCGAATCGAATCATTCTTTTTCAAAACAAATAAATAACCGATTGAACGAGAATTTGGGGATTAACGTAAGTATCCCCATTTCTCGAAACCGCCAAACGAAATCGGCAGTGGAAAAAGCAAAGCTACAAACCGAAACGGCTCAACTGGAGGAACTGAATACCCGCAAAGAACTATGGAAAACGATAGAAACACTGCACCAGAACGTGACAGCTTCGCAAAGCCGTTATCTCGCGGCAACGAACAGTGTCAAGTCCGCCACGATGAGCTACAACCTCGTGCAGGAACAGTTTAACGAAGGCATGAAGAACACGGTAGAGTTACTCACGGAAAAGAACAACTATCTTTCCGCCCTGCAAGAACAGATTCAAGCGAAATTCGAAGCTATTCTTTCGCTCAAACTGTTGAACTTCTACCGGAATCAACCCATCGAATTATAGTATAAAATATTAACAATAATCAGAATGAAAAAGATTGTAACCATAATCATTGTCCTTGCAGTCATTGTAGGAGCCTTTTTCTTCTTCCGCTCGGGAGATAAAAAAGCCGTAACGTACGAAACCGTCGAATTGAAAAGAGGAGCTATCAATAATACAGTCACCGCCACGGGAACTATTGAACCTATTACCAAAGTAGACGTGGGTACACAAGTTTCCGGAACAATTTCACGCATTTACGCGGATTATAATTCAGTAGTAAAGAAAGGGCAACTGCTAGCCGAACTTGACAGAAAATTGCTGGAGGCAGAATTAAAATCCGAGATGGCGAACTTGAAGTCTAGCAAAAACTCGTATGAATACCAGCAAAAGAATTACAAACGCCTTAAGCAATTGCACGAGAAGAGATTAATCAGTGACACGGAATTCGAGGAAGCCGAATATCAATACGAGAATGCAAAACAGACTTACGAGAAAGCGCAAGCTACCTTGGTTAAAGCCCAATCGAATCTCGAATACGCTACAATTTATTCTCCCATTGACGGGGTGGTACTATCGAGAGAAGTAGAAGAAGGACAAACCGTTGCCGCCAGCTTCGAAACGCCGACCATGTTCACGATTGCCAACGACTTGCGCAAGATGCAGGTAATCGCCAACGTGGACGAGGCCGACATCGGTCAAGTAATAGAAGGACAACGCGTAACATTTACCGTGGACGCATTCCCGGAAGATACGTTCGAGGGCGATGTGACACAAGTACGCCTGAACCCGACGACCGAGTCAAACGTGGTTACTTACGAAGTTGTCATCGATGCACCGAACCCGGACTTGAAACTGAAACCGGGATTAACGGCAAACATTACCGTGTACACGATGGAAAAAGACAATATTTTGCTTGCCCCGCTGAAAGCATTCCGCTTCACGCCGGAAGCCATGCAAGCACCGGAAGCCGGAAGAGGAGAAAAAACGGTATGGATACTGACAGCAGAAGGCATTGTCCCGAAAGTCATTAAAACGGGGGTAAGCGACGGTATTTACATGGAGGTAAAAGAAGGAATACAGGAAGGAGCTCGCATGGTAGTCGGAATACAACGCGCACGTGCAGCCTCGGCATCCGGCGATAACGGCGGAGAATCCAACCCGTTCATGCCGCCCCGTCCCGGACAAAAAAGAAAATAAGTAAAACAAAAGACATGACAAACGATATCATAAAAATAGAGAACCTGAGGAGGGATTTTACGGTCGGTTCAGAAGTTGTACACGCCTTACGCGGTGTATCATTCTCCATCCAACCGGGGGAATTCGTAACGATAATGGGTACCAGTGGCTCCGGGAAATCCACTCTGCTCAATATCCTCGGATGCCTTGATACCCCTACCTCGGGTGACTATTACCTTGACGGGATCGCCGTCAGGGACATGGGGAAAAATGATCGTGCCACATTACGCAATCGCAAGATAGGTTTCGTGTTCCAATCTTACAACTTACTCCCGAAAACGACAGCCTTGGAAAACGTGGAACTCCCGTTGCTCTACAATCCGACCTTTTCTGCCAAAGAGCGCAAGGAAAAAGCCATGCAAGCACTGGCAGAAGTAAGTTTGAGCGACCGGGTAAACCATCGTTCCAACCAGATGTCCGGGGGGCAACAGCAGCGTGTTGCCATCGCGCGGGCAATCGTGAACGATCCGGTGATCCTGCTTGCAGACGAAGCGACCGGAAATCTCGACACGAGAACCTCTTTCGAGATCCTCACGCTTTTCCAACGGTTACATTCGGAAGGACGAACCATTATATTCGTTACCCATAACCCGGAAATAGCACAATTCAGTAGCCGGAACATCGTGTTGCGGGACGGACATATCACGGAAGACACCATCAACCCGAATGTCGCTTCTGCCAAGGAAGCACTGGCAGCGCTACCGAAAGAGAACGACGAAACAATTGAAAACTAACTAATTTAAGATTTATGAATCACGATTTACGATTAATAAAAACATTGGTCATCTAATCTAAAATCATAAATCTCAAATCTTAAATCATAAATGGATACATGAATTACGGAAATTTAATACGAATCGCATTACGAGCCCTTGCTAATAACAAGTTCAGGGGATTCCTTACCATGTTGGGAATCATCATCGGGGTAGCATCCGTGATCTCCATGTTGGCTATCGGTCAAGGCTCAAAACGTAGTATTCGTGAACAAATATCGGAAATGGGTTCCAACATGATCATGGTACATCCCGGTAACGGTCGCTTCGGGGGTGTACGTCAAAGCGCCAGCAGTATGCAGACGCTAAAAATGGAAGATTATGAAGCCATTGTACGGGAAGTTGAGTTAATTGATAAATGTACCCCTTCCGTGAACTCCAGCGGTCAAGTTATCTACGGAGCCAACAACGCCCCGACCTCAATCTACGGGGTAAACCAAGATTATCTCGACATTCGGAAATTCAGTGTCGGAGAGGGTGAAATGTTCACGGATCATGACATCAAAACATCTGCCAAAGTTTGCATCGTGGGGCAAACCGTCGTCGACAACCTTTTCACCAAGGGCGAAGAACCGCTCGGCAAAACCATTCGGTTCAACAAAACCCCATTCCGTATTATCGGCGTATTGGCACCCAAGGGATACAATTCCATGGGACAAGATCAGGACGATATGATTATCGCTCCTTATACCACTATACAGAAACGATTACTGGCTATCACTTATATTCAAGGAATATATGCATCCGCAGTCACGGAAGAAGACTCGCAAGAGGCAATAGAAGAAATATCCGCTATCCTGCGGCAGAATCACAAGATTGCCGCGGGAGCCGAAGATGACTTCAACGTGCGCTCGCAAGAGGAACTAAGTTCCATGATGAGTACCACGACCGATCTTATGACCGTGCTATTGGCTTGTATCGCGGGAATATCCCTGCTGGTCGGTGGTATCGGTATCATGAACATCATGTACGTTTCCGTCACGGAACGAACCCGGGAGATCGGACTCCGTATGTCCATCGGGGCAAAGGGACGCCATATCCTGTTTCAGTTCCTTATCGAGGCTGTGATTATCAGTATCACGGGCGGACTCATCGGGGTTGTTCTCGGCATAGGCTCTTCTTTAGTTATTAAATACGTGATCGGGTGGCCTGTATACATCCAATTATATTCGGTAGTACTCTCCTTTCTGGTTTGTACCGTTACCGGTATATTCTTCGGGTGGTATCCGGCACAAAAGGCATCCCGCCTCAACCCGATTGACGCCATACGGTACGAATAAAGTTGTTTTACCAACTTTATTCGTTCGCCCGCGGCGAGTTGCAGGTTCTTTCAAACAATATAAACTTTAAAAACTTTATGAACTTTATAAACCTTATAAACTCTAATTTTTCTACCTTTGCAGACAACCAACAATAATATAATGCCCAAGAGGATCAACAAGAATGTGTTACAAATCGCGATCCACGTGATCGGATGGGGTATATTTTTTACCCTTCCTTTCTTCATGTATCGCGGGGAACAAGCCATTACCTTAAACCGATACCTCGGGTATTGTTTTATGCCGCTTTCCTGCCTGATTATCTTCTACATTAATTACGGCAAACTGATAGATTGCTTGCTATTCCGCAGAAAGATTGTACAATTCATATTGACAAATCTATTGTTTATCATACTTCTAGGCATTTTACTCCATAGTTGGCAGAACTTCCACCGGGCATACTTGAGCGAACCCATGCCGGAAAATTTGAAAGCCCTCAAAGATGCACTGCCCAAACCGCCGGTATTGCTTTTCGTCAGCCGCGACCTGCTACTCATGGGACTCACCGTGGGACTTAGCGTGGCGATTAAAATGACAAGCGGTTGGTATAAAACGGAAGGCGAAAAACAAGAACTTCAAAAAGCACAAGCGGAGGCCGAATTACAAAATCTAAAAAGCCAACTCAACCCGCATTTCTTATTCAACACGTTGAATAACATCTATTCTTTGATTGCAATCAATCAAGACAAAGCACAATACGCCGTACAGGATTTAAGCAAGATGCTTCGCCACGTGCTGTACGAAAATAACGACAATCTGGTCTCTTTAGATCGGGAATTTGATTTTATGCGGAGTTACATCAAATTAATGAGCTTACGCCTCTCGAGAACCACCCATCTGGATGTTTCCATTCCCGAAACCGGAAAAGGTGCAATGATAGCCCCATTGCTTTTTATCCCGCTGATAGAAAATGCATTCAAACACGGGGTCAGCAACACGCAGGACTCGTTTATACATATACAATTGGAATTGCACGAAGACCATTGGCTGCATTGCCTCGTCGCGAACAGCAATTTCCCCAAGAAAGATAACGATCGCAGCGGCTCCGGCATAGGAATAAAGAATTTGAAACGCCGGTTGGAATTACTTTACCCGGGTAATTTCCTGTTTTCCACCCGCACGGAAGACGACCGCTTCATCGCGGAACTGAATATTCATCTCTAAACACAAACTCTCATGACACTAAACTGCCTGATCGTGGATGACGAGCCTCTGGCTCTCGAGTTACTGGAAAGTTATGTGAGTCGTACCCCTTTCCTGCATCTTGTAGACCGGTGTGACAGTGCCATCAAAGCCTTGTCCGTCATTGAAGAAACCCCGGTAGACCTGATATTTCTGGATATACAGATGCCGGAACTGAACGGGCTGGAACTCTCCCGACTGGTAGGAAATAAAGTAAAAATCATATTCACCACGGCATTCGAACAGTACGCCATCGAAGGCTTTCGTGTAGATGCTCTGGATTATTTGCTGAAACCGTTCAATTACTCGGAATTTCTGCGGGCTGCCACCAAAGCCCTGCGCACCCGCCCCGCCCCGGAATCTATTTTCGTGAAAAGCGATTACAAACTCGTCCAAGTTCAATTAAAAGATATACTCTACATCGAGGGATTGAAAGATTATATCCGCATCCAAACCGAAGACGGGCAAGGTATCCTTACCTTGATGAGCATGAAATCTATCGAAGATTTCCTACCCGCCGACACTTTCGTCCGGGTACATCGTTCGTATATTATCAACATGAACAAAATCAAAACGATCGAACGCAACCGCATCATTTTCGGTAAAGTCTATATCCCGATATCGGACTCCTACAAAGACCGCTTCACGGAATTGCTCGACAAACGAGCAATAAATTGAAAATTGAAAATTGAAAATTGAAAATTATACCTAACTTTGCAAACAAAATAATTTAGAAGCATAAAATTTAGAAAACTGAAAATTTAGAATATACCGGATTCTATTCAAATCCATTTTCAATTTTCAATTTTCAATTTTCAATTGTATCGCATGAGAAAAGACGAAAGGTATAATCAACGGGGTGTATCTGCATCCAAAGAAGACGTTCACAACGCCATCAAAAACATTGACAAGGGAATATTCCCGAAAGCTTTTTGCAAGATCATCCCGGACTATTTAGGGGGTCAGAAAAGTTATTGCAACATCATGCACGCCGACGGTGCGGGTACCAAATCATCACTGGCATACATGTATTGGAAAGAAACCGGTGATCTTTCCGTGTGGAAAGGTATCGCGCAAGATGCACTCATCATGAACATTGACGACCTCATTTGCGTGGGTGCGGTAGATAACATCCTACTCTCTTCCACTATCGGACGCAATAAACGGCTGATTCCGGGCGAAGTCATCGCAGCTATCATCAACGGCACGGAAGAATTGATAGAAGAATACCGCAAATTAGGCGTGAACATCTACTCTACCGGGGGAGAAACAGCCGACGTGGGCGATCTCGTGCGTACGATTATCGTGGACTCCACGGTCACTTGCCGCATGAAACGTTCCGACGTGATTTCCAACGACCATATTCAAGCAGGCGATGTAATTATCGGTCTGGCATCCTACGGGCAGGCAACCTACGAAACCGAATACAACGGCGGAATGGGTTCCAACGGCTTGACCTCCGCGCGTCATGACGTGTTCGCCAAATACCTTGCGCAAAAATACCCGGAGAGTTATGACAACTCTCTACCCGAAGACCTCGTGTATTCCGGTGGGTGCAAATTAACCGACAAGATCGCCGATTTGGGTATTGATGCCGGGAAACTGGTATTATCCCCGACACGCACCTACATCCCGGTTATCAAACAAGTTCTTGACAAATACCGGAAACAAGTTCACGGTATGGTACACTGCTCCGGCGGTGCCCAAACCAAAGTGATGAACTTCGTGGAAAATCTGCATATTGTAAAAGACAATATGTTCCCCGTACCTCCTCTCTTCAAATTGATTCAGGAACAATCCGGCACCCCGTGGGAAGAAATGTACAAAGTGTTCAACATGGGACACCGCATGGAAATCTACGTGAGCGAAGAGATCGCGGAAGACATCATCGCCATATCCAAAAGTTTCAATATTGACGCTCGGATCGTCGGTCGCTGCTACGACAACGACGAGGGACAAGGTAATAAGCTCACGATTATCAGCGAACTCGGGAAGTTCATATACTGACCGTGGGTTTCATTCTTAAACATCATATATATAAAAAAGGATGCTTTCGGGCATCCTTTTTCTATTTTTCAGATAAATCTTTCCGTATCTGCTTTAATGAACTCATCAATAAAGGAATATTTTCTTGTATCGTATTAAAAATAACATCAGCATCAACCTCAAAATAATGATGCACAATTATATCACGCATTCCCATTACTTCTCGCCACGGAATTTGGGGATAATGAACAAGCAAACTTCCGGTTGTCACTTTATCCAAGTTTTTAACACTTTCTCCTATCGCTATCAATTTCATACAGATACTATCTAATAACAATGTACCTGCCGATGAATCCAAGAAATCATTTACACAATGAATTGCCACTGTTCTCTGCTGAATAATTTCCACTGATTCTATGATTTTATCCAGCAAGTGCAAAACCTTCACATCATACATAAATAGCTTCCTTTTGAATATTTTGCTTCAATACCTCATCCATTCTTTCACGCACACGCACCAAGTCAACGGGACGTCCTAACAAAGCCTCCAGCTCATACTTGATACGAGCTAATGTAAATAAAGTCGGAGCATCTCCTTCAAAGCAAATATCAATATCACTTGTTTCAGTCTGTTCACCACGAGCCACACTACCGAATATTCCCATTCGTGTGATGCGATAAACAGAAGCATGTGTCCTCATATAATCGGACAACAACTGCAAATATTCACTTATTGACTTCATAATCATTACAAACTTGTATCAACAAATATACGAATTATTCTCCTGTAAACATATTCGTCTAATTATTTTATTTTCTCGCTGCCTGTAATATCTCCTGTATCCGGTTGCGGACGTTAATTTGCGCACTATCCACTTTCGCTCTACGGGAAGGGATAAACAGGTTCTTATACTTAGCTTTTGTTATCTTGAATTTCATCTTCTCCATGGAACCGAGAATATCCACGCCCAGTTTAAACGGTACGGGAGATTTCAAAACAGAAATATGATAGTTAAAAGTCATATCTATTTTATGCTCACCCCCAACGGCTACCTTGTACCGATCCATCTCGACCATAAACGGGAAAATCTCTATCGTGCTATTTCTGATTGCGAAATCAACCGAAACACTATCAATCAAATTGCGTTCCTTATTCTTGAACATCATCATTTTCGATATCTCGGCAAACGTTTCCCCGTCCATCAGCACCAAGTCCTGCCCGTCGATATGAGCGACAGCCCGCAAAGTCGGTATATCAATCATCATCGAAGAATCCATCTCCGTTTCCGCCGCCATGTGGAAATCCACCAACCCGTCAAAAGACCTCAACATCGGCACGATAGAATCCAGTGAAGGCATAAAATCAATCAGAGCCCCCACGTGTATATCGTCCAGTTGAAGATCAAACCCGGCATATGCCCTCTCCGGCGAAGACGCCCGGTACAACATGCTTGTCCTCACGTCCGCCGCCATAGAACGCATCCTTAAATCGGACAGCTCTATACATTGATTTTTCATGTTCACCTCTCCATGAATACTATCCAAAACCAATTTCCCGTACAGCACACGATTAATATCCGTCTCGAACGTGAAATCTATTCCCGGCGGAACCACGAATACCGACATCGTTGAATCTGCCACGTAAGTTGAATCTGCCGCCAGATCAACATCAGACAACTCCTCCTCGCTCAATTCCTCATCCATCCCCCACTTCATATTTGCCCGGTTTGCCTCCCCGACTTCCATCGCTTTCATCAATTGATTGCAATCAATCATCTTCGATTTCACTTTCAATTTCGCTTCCAATTCCTCTTGCCGCAAGAACGCTCCGGCAAGATTATACACCTCCCCGGTCAACAACAAATCGGACTTACCCATTCTCAGCCTTGCCCCGTTCAATTTAACATGCCCCGGTTTCAAAGTAATCTTCGTTCCGGGCATCCTCATGCGCAACGGGAACAACGGCGTATATACCCGCATATCTTTAAATCCGATTATCCCCTCCACGTTCCACGGTCGCTCGTCTTTTTTACCCGGAACGGCGGACAAATCAAATCCGGCAAAAGCCAATCGTAACCGATTTCCTTTGGCACGTATGCGCAAGCTATCCATATCTACCCGTGCCTTCACCAACGGCAGTTTTTTATTCTCCGGCGAAGGAGCCAGAGCCACACTCGCTTTACTATTTCCCATCCGGAAACGCACGGAATCCCCCACCGTCAAATCAATCCAGCCGAATTTGACATCCGCCGACATGGATGCAACAGCCGAGGTATCTCTCAACGGAGAAGTTTTCACCTTCACGTAAGAAGTATCCATGTGAAATACCAATGCTTCCTTCCACTTGATATCCACGCTGTCAAAACCGAATATTCCGTTCAGCAAATTCTTTCCCTGCATGATTGTCGTATCTTCCATATTCGTCCCGAATCCCAACCCCACGGATTTCGAACGCAGGGACAAACTATCTTTTTCGCTTGCCAGCAACACGTCACGCAAACGACAACCGCCCCGGATATCCAACTTCCCGTAATTCTTATTCTTTACATCCGCCAACAGGATATGGGTTCTCAAAGCCGCGCTCAAACTCCCCTTCATTGTCACGCCCTCCTCCAACGGGAATATCTTGGGTAATATCGAAAAATTCACATCCGCTTTCACTTTCGCGTCTACCTTGGGATTCGTGATCAACTCGTCCACCCGTCCCTCGATATCCACGTCCACGTCCGTTCCTTTCACGCGCAAACGGTTCAATTTCACGTATGAAGCCTGCTCTTTCTGCAAATCAATCAACCCCTCCATATCAACATCCAATTTCTCCAAAGCGTACGGCATCCCGGCATATTTTGCCGCCCCGTCCCGTACCCGGAAACGGGCTTCCAGTACAGGCACCCGGTCTTTCCCGTAAATACCCTTCAATGTTCCTTTACACGAAACCTCCCCGGCAACTTCCACCCTATCGTCCCGCTTCAATATGGTTTCTGGTACCAGATCGAGAATCGTTTTCAATGACGGGATTTTTACCCCGAAAGTCAAATCTACCGCCAACTGCCGCCTTACCGTATCGCCTCGCAACTGTCCCCCGACACCGAATTTTATCCCGTTCACGTTCATCACCGCCCTGTCTAACGTGTACAATAAAGAATCCCGGTCCACGTGCATCCCGGTCTGAACGCCAAAAGCTAATCGTTTGACCAATAAATTCCCCTCTTGCCACAACAATACATTCTTGGCTTTCATTCCTAACTGCAAATTGGCCTTACGCCCCGTGAAATCACCGTCAATCTTTAAGCCGAAACCTTCCGCACGGGCATAAAGCCGATTCGCCCGGTCGTCAAACACCAAATAACCGTCCTCCACACGAATATTCTTGATATCAATACCCTCGAATAACTTTTCCGACTCGGTACCCGATTCCACTGACAATGTATCAGCCGGCTCCGACCGCATAACATTCCAAGCGGGAATCCCGTCGCTATTAATATAGGCATATATACGGGGTTTCTCTACCCGCAATTCTTTCACCACGATATCTTTCTTCGCGAGATATACCATCGGGTTTATCGTCAAAAGACAACGCTCGAAACTCATCAAAGAATCCGTTTTCGAGTAAACATTTTCCCCGTTAATAGTGTCTTGAAACACCTTCGTCACGACACTCCCGTTTCGTATCTCCAACCCGAAATTCGGGAACGTGGAAAAGAATGTCAATTCAATCGAATCAAAATGCACCTCCGCGTCCAACAACTCATTCGCGGTTCTCTCCACCACGGGAGTCAATTTCTCCGGGGTAAAAATGAAATTCAACACGATACCGACCGCCGCACAAACCAACACGACAACAATCAGTACCGTTATTAAAAAATACTTCAAAAAACGCCACATAACAATTGAAAATTAAAAATTGAAAATGAATCACTAAACCGCCAATCACGGAATCAATTTATCAATAAATTAAATATTTCTTTCTTACATCCATAAAGTTCGCCACGTCTTCCTGCCAACCGGCACGGATATCTTCTTCCGTCTTGCCATCCTTGATTTGCTGTCTGACACGGGTATTCCCGACCAACTTGTCAAACAAGGCATTAAAGAAAGGCTCTTTCCCCTCGTACTTCCTGTATGCCAACAATAACCACGCCAAATCCAACCGTTTCATCTCAAATATCGTGTTATATTCTTTGGCCAAGTCCATTCCATAACAAGTCTTCCCTGCGCACTTCGGGGTCATGCTCATCCCTTTTATCGGTTTCGGGACATAACTATACGGCATATCTTTCAGGTCGGGATGACCGAAGACTTGAAAAGGCCGCAAAGTGCCCCGCCCCTCGTTAATCGCCGTCCCCTCGAAAAAACAAGTTGACGGATAAAGCATCACGGAAACCGAATCCGGCAAATTGGGCGAAGGCGCGTAAGGTAAAGCAACGGGTTGTTCCCGATTCCACCCCTCACAAGGAACGACTGTCAGATCACATTTCACCTGCCCCTTCAACCATCCTTCTCCATTAATCATTCGCGCGTACTCGCCAATCGTCATTCCATACACCACAGGCACCGGGTGCATCCCCACGAACGACACGCATTCTTTTTCCAGCACGGGACCATCCACGTAAAAAGCATTCGGGTTCGGACGATCCATGACAATGAAAGGGATTCCCTGTTCCGCGCACGCTTCCATCACGTAATGCAGCGTCGACAGGTAAGTATAAAAACGGACACCCACGTCCTGTATATCAAAAACCATTACTTCTATCCCTTTCAAATCCGCCGGTTGGGGTTTCTTGTTTTTCCCGTAAAGGGACACTATCGGCAAACCGGTCGTCACATCCGTATCATTCTTTATCGTCTCCCCGGCATCCGCCGTACCCCGGAATCCATGCTCCGGTGCGAAAACACGAATCACATCGACTCCCTGTTCCCGCAAAAAGTCAACCCCGTGTTGTTCACCCACGCGGGAAGTATGATTAGCCACCACTCCCACCTTTTTACCTGCCAACAAATCACGGTACGCGTCATAACGCTCTATCCCGTTCCGTAAATTCACGGAAATAGCATCCGTACACGCGGATGCTATCACCAACATCAATATCAAATATCTCATCAATTACTTCTTTGTTTCCTGCTGCTGCTCTTTCTCCTTGAAATCGATCACCATCGTGTTCAGTATAGCCTCCACTTGTTTCAGCATATCCCGTTTCTCCTCGTTCGGGTAATAAACGTACCCCATCATGTAGATCACCCGCTGGTGTTCCTCGTCCAACACCACGTTCAACACGAACGGTCCCGCCATAAAATCATTCACCACCGTCCACAGTCCCCGAACAGACACCGCGTAATGTCCGTTATATTTATATTGCACAAAAGTATAAGGAATTTCCGTGTCCAGCGCCATATACGAACCGTTCCTCGGTCCGGGAATAAACTTCTCCAACTCCTCGTTCACCCGATCCACGATAATCACGTGATTAAACTGGCTCTCGTGCTCGTATTTCTCCGTGAAAAATATAATCCCCTTGCTATCTTTCTTGGTTTCGCTCGAAATCCACACGAAATCAGTCGTATCCTTATTGATATAATAACCTGTCGGGCAATACAACAACATATCATACTTCTTCTTGAACAGGTTAAATATCCGGCTATCCGCCGTACGCTTGTAGATAGACACCAATCGATCGCGCTCCGCTTTCGCGTAAATACCCAATATCTTCATCTTGTTCTCCTCGAACAATTGTATTGCCACCTTGTTATTCGGGGCGGCAATTTTTATAAACTTCTGAGTTTTTGCCCAAGGACTATCCGCGTATTGCACGTACGCCGAATCAATCGTCGGGGAAATCTTGATTTGCAATACATTCCGATGCCCCTTCATATTCTTGTCGAAATACATCTCCGGCAAATTCATCACATCCATAATAGGCTCCGCCTGCGGAAGTCCGTCCTGCTCCTGCCCGAAGAAAGCCTTTATCGTATCTCCCACCGGACCGTTCCACACGTTTTTCTCGGCAATCACCAAAACCTGATTAATCTTGCCCGAAATAGAAGGCATCAAATTCTTCGTGACATTCTTACAAGAACCCAACACCAAAATCATCGCGAAAACAAATAATATCTTTCTCATAGCATACAATTGAAAATTAAAAATTGAAAATTGAAAATGAACCTACCAAAAACTTCATTTATCTATTTCCCATTATATATATTATTGAAAATCAAAAACACAGAGCAATTTTCAATTCTGCATTTTCAATTTTCAATTGCTAAAATTTACTGTTTGCCTCATCCAGAATCCCTTTCACCGATCCCACGAGGATTTTCGCCTCCACCATCACGGGAATCCTGTACTCGTCATTACTCACCCATACCTTCATATTCTCCCCGCCCTTGAAAACATCTCCGGCGACAAGCAAAGGCGAGAACACGTAACATTGCCTGCGTCCGCTATCCGTCTTCACCTTTTCCAGTCCCAGATAACGGATATATAAATCGTAAATCTTATCATCCAACAATATACGTATGGGAATCATATCCCCTTTCTTGTACTTGTCAAAATCCAATTCACGGGCTTTCCACGCCACGGACAACATATTATACGTGTCCGGTTGCAAAGCAATCGTATCCTTACGCTTATACTTTCCTATCTTATGCACGTCGGACAGAATCCGGTTACTGTCATAATCCCACACGTAATCGAACGTCTTGTGATAATTCCCCTCGTGAGCCTTCCGGGAAAACTCGTAAGGCATATAAGTCACGCTATCATGGTGAGAAATCAACGTATCGCGCAACTTGAACACCCAATCCCACGAGGGATTGGAATACCCCACGGCGAACACCTCCTCCGCGTTCGGGTACTTTTCGGAAGGCTTCACGCTCATCTCCACCGCACCGGCGTTAATCCAGATAAAGCCCCAATTGTAATAGCCCCTGTATGTCAGTTTTTCTATCACGTTGGGCACCTTCCTCTGCGAAACGGCAGGCAGGCTGACGAACAATACCAATATCAGTATAATTATTCTCATCTATTGTTTCTGTTTCTCCGGTTATCCTTGTTCTCTGTATTTTTCTTTTTACTCGGGTCTTCTCTCTTGTACGTTTTGCTCGCGTCAAATTCCTGCTCCACGTCGAAGTTTTTCTTCAAATTAATCTCCACGGGCAAATATTTTATCTCTTCGGGTTGAATACCTTTCAAGTAATTACCCGTGTCCCACTTCTTGTTACCGTTCCGGTCGAGTATCCCGCGAATCATATATTTCCCCTCGTTCAAATAATCGAACATCACCTTCCCGTCCTTCTCTATCCAACGCTCTTCCAGCACTTTCACTTCCTTATCCCCTTGATAAAGTTGTATAATTATCGGCGTTTGGGCATTCTTCACCTGCACGAAAATCTTCCCGTAATCCTCCTCCGCCTTGGTCTTGAACGTTTTCTCGATCTTATTGTTATATAACCCGTAAATACTATATATTCCCATAGAATCTACAACTAATTTATACTCTGTTTCCGGCTTCCATTTCGTTCCAAGTTCATATCTACGAATCTTCAGGCTATCCCGTTTCATCGTGAAATCAGCGGGTTCCCATATCGTATCCACCTTCTCGAACAAATGAATATTCTTAAACCCGTCTTCGTGAATCGGTCGGTCAAAATCAAAACGAATCCCTTTATTCAAATCGGCCGTTCCGCCAACCCCGATATTCACCTCCATAAACTTGATCTCCGGAATCGTGTCCTTATCCTTCTTACGTCTTCCTTTAGGTTCCGGTTTATCCTTGAAATAGAAACGAGTCGTGTCGGTAAAAAGTTCCCGTTTCCCGAGGGAATCTGAACGCAAATAAGTCACTAACGCCGTTAAAGAATCAATCTTGTACACCAGCGAATCTTTTATCCACAACTGAATAGTATCTCTGCCGGCAGAACGCTCTTCAAGGAACCAGTCACTCTGATCCTCTTTTTCCAGCAAATGCAACCCGCGCAGACGTACACTCAACCGATTCTCCGCCGGGATACTGAATATAAAATCCAACCGTTCCCTCTCCTTGCGATCCCCGTCCACGAGATACAACTGAGTTTTCTCCTCGTCAAACATCGGGATAAACAGGTTACTCGGCCCGAACGCCGTGTAATCCCTCCGCACGATCGTGTCCTGTGTCAACACTTTCAACTCGACACCTTTCTTTGTACGACGTCCCTCCAATACCACGGTATCGGGACGTATCGTGTCATACACCACTACCGGGAAAGCCATTGTCGTCACCAGCGAATCTATAAAACCGACCTTTTCCTCCTCCGGCATAAACTTGTTATCCCGGTTCGCGTCATCGATCGCCAGTATCCGGTAGGTAGTATTTTTTATATTCGTCACCCGGAACATTCCCGCGCTATCCGTCCTTGCCACGTAATTCGGCAATTCCAACATGGCGGCAGAATCCGCGTGATTCTCGTAAAACAGCACCATAGCCCCCAACACGGGCAACTGCGATTCCATGTCAATCACCTGTCCCGCCAACTCCATCGAATCCAGTTTCGGTCCCGTGGAAAACACGTAACGATAGAACCCCAACGGATTACCCTCGTTATTATCCACGATTGCATCGGCAAAATCCAACGTGTACGTCGTTTCCGGCAACAACGTGTCTTGGAAGGTCACCCGTATATATTTTCCCCGCAGACTCACTCTCGCTTTCTTCTTCGCCGGGGGCGACATCACGAATTTATTGTTAATCTCCTTGAGTTGCACGTACTCGTCAAAATAAATATCAATATACTTCCCTTTAAAGTTCGTGGAATACGATTCCGGCACCTCCTTGATCACTTTTGGCGGAGTCTCGTCCTTCTCCCCCCCTTGCGGGTATCCCCGGTTCGCGCAAGCATAAATCACCAACGCTATCATCACAGCAACAAAACAGAATCCGTTCCAAAAAATCTTATTCATAGCTCTTCCAAATATTAACTTTACAAAACTAGGGAAAAAAAGCTAAAATCCTCTCAAATTCAGTTTTAAGATTTCAGTTTTTTAAATTTTACCGGCTTTACCGAGACAAGCAACGCTACATCGCACACCCTCTATCTTCCGCAACTCTGCCAGACAAGCCTTGGTTGTCGCGCCACTCGTGAGGACATCATCCACCAGCAACACGTGACACCCCCGCAACCGCCCCGGGTCCGTTAAACGGAAAGCCTTCATCACGTTATCCGCCCTTTCTTCCCGGCTCAACCCTGTCTGCGAACGAGTATTCTCCTTCCGTTCAAGCACATCCGGCACAATCTTTACCCCTAAAACCCCTGCAATCCCCGTGCCAATCACCAACGACTGGTTAAATCCCCGCTCTTTTTCACGTGCCGGATGCAACGGCACCGGAATAACACAATCAATTCCATGTCCCGTCCCGATCCTCTCTCCAAGCATCCGTCCTGCCCACACACCCAGCTCCCGCCTCGACTTGTATTTTATGGCATATATCAATTGATGAAAATCACTCTCCCGGTTATACGTGAACAACCAAAACAAATTCTCCGCGTCCAACACCTCTTTCATTCTCTCGTCCGCCCCTTCATCCGCCCCCTCGTTCAGCGGCATCCGGCACAAACAACCCGAGCACATGAACCGTTCTCCGCGTACCAACACGTCACCACACACCACGCAAACTCTCGGAAACAACAATCCAACCCCCGACCGCAAATAATCCAAAAATATCTTCCCCAACCTCTTAATCACAAATCCAATATCTTTCAATCTAAAATCATAAATCCAAAATCATAAATTCCCTTCACTGTTTCACGAAGTTATAAGTAATCGTTCCCGCCAGCCTTTCCGGGGCACTCGCATCTACATTGAACTCCGACCGCAATGCAGCGTCTACCGCCACTTCCCGTAAATTACTATCCTGATTTGATTCCTTATCCACGACCTCGGCTTTTAACACCCGCCCTTGTCGGTTTACCACTACGGCAACAACCACCTTCCCCCCGAATTCACACTTGTAAACCGGAATCGGCAAATAAGTCTTGTAACGCCCCTTGATATTATAGGACACGCTACTCTTCCCCACGTACACCGTGGATTGCAACGAATCCAACAGCCTCTGCTTCTCGTCCCGGCTAAAACGAATACTATCCTCCTTGAAATGTTTATTTTTCTCCGCCTTGTAACGATCCCCGTAATCCCCCCGCAATTCTTCCTGTATCTCGTTGATATATTCCTCTATCCGCTCGTGCGACTCCGACGCCTCATTACTTTTCACCGCGTCTTCATTTACCGCCATCGAACGCAACATTCTCTCCACCTCTTCATCTGCGCTCTGGCGAGCCACCTCCTCTTTCTTCTTGATCTCCTCCTGTTTCTGCTGAATAATTTCCGGCTCCGGCATATCCAACTCGATCTCCATCTCCACGTGATTCTCCAACTGGGATATCCCCATACTCACCAGACAAATCGCCACCAACAGATGAAATATCACCGTCCCCATCACCCCGTGACGATGCTCGTCCAGCCAGCACAGCAAAGATTCTTTCAGCCCAGAAAAATCAATTCGTTTTCCCATAATACATATATAATATCTCACTCAAATTTTATCGCCTTCACCGGACTGATCTTGGAAATCAGCATCGTGGGAATCACCAGCATCAGCACCGTCACGGCTATCACTCCCGCGTTCAACAAAATCACGTACCCGATACTGAAATTAACAGGCACTGTATCCATGTAATAAGTCACCGGATCAAGATGTATCACGTTAAAAGCCGCCTGTACACCTGCCAGCACAAATGCCAACACGTTGCCCCACAACATCCCTCGGGCAATCAACCCGGCTGAAATATAAAGGAACAACTTACGCAAAGATACATTTTTGTATCCCAACGCTTTCATGATACCGATAAATGTTGTCTTATCCAATATTAAAATCAACAGGCCGGATACCATATTAAATCCCGCCACCGTCACGATTAGAATCAAAATCACCCACACGTTCATGTTCAACAACGCCAGCCAGTCAAAAATCTGCGGTGCCTCGTCGGCAAGCGTCCGCACCTCGCAATACCACCCCAGCTCGTCAAGCAAGTCGTCCACCTTCTCCGCCATTTCATTCACCTGTTCCACGTCGTCCAACTCCACGGCAATCTTTGACACCTCTCCCGCTTTCCAACCGTTCAAACGAGCCAGATGCCGGACATCCGCCACGACCATCACGTCGTCATACTCCTTGAACCCGGTGTCGTATATACCCGCTACCGTGAACACCCGTGCCCGAGGCGGTTCCTGCACGAAATGCGACGTCACCCGGTCGCCCAACCCCAAGCCTAGCATGGAAGCGACAGAGCGGGAAATCAATATGTCATTCGAGGTCGTCTCCGTTGAAAAATCCGGAAACATCCCCTCCTTCAAATTCCGTTGAAAAAAAGCCGCATCATAACCCGCATCTACCCCTTTCAGCACTATCCCGTGAATCTCCTCCTTGCTCTTGAATATAGCGGGCTTCTCGATATACCCGTACACGTCCTTCACCCCCTCAACCCGTTTCAATTCCGTCATCAGCGTGTCCGCCCCCCGAATAACGCCCTCATCTCCCGTCGAACCGGGCATAAAAGGCTGCACGTTCAGATGCGCGGTGAAACCTGATAACTTTTCCGTGATCTCCTGCTTGAACCCGGTGATAATGAACAACGACAACAACATCACGCACAATCCCAACGCGATACCCACGATAGCGATCTTCACGATCGGCACCGACACGGACTTCATTGCGTCCCCTTTCAACAACCTACGCGCAATATACCATTCCAGATTCATATAACAATTGAAAATTGAAAATTGAAAATTGAAAATGAAGCCAAAACCCATATCAATATTTCAATCTTCCGGTTTTAATTACGCGAAACTACGAAAACAATAACAGATTCAAAAACTTGCCCCGATTATTTCCGCACCCGAAACAATTTTTGTACAGAACGATTCAACCCCGTTTCCACGGTTATCCCACCGTAATCCTGCCTTTTCCCGCTTACCCCCTCGTTTTACCACTCTTACACCATCCGTCCCCAAGGGGGCTGAAAGCTCTCCGGAAGCAGCCTGCAAGAAAGTTGAGGTAGAATTACCATAGGATAACCGTGGGTTTACCCATGGTCTACCCATACTCTACCTCATCTTCGAAGCATGAACGTATCATGAACGTACCATGAACGTAAACGAGCGTTCATGCTTTGAAGTTAGTTTGTCAATGAAAGCTTTTTAAGGGAGAGAAAGGAGCCGGAGAGGATAGGGCAAACACGCGCCACGTCTACCTCTCCTTTACAGAATCAAACTAAATTATCCCGATGGCTTCAAATTTAAAACGATTTCGGGATATTTAATGACAATTTTTTATTAAACTCGCGTACACGCTAAAAGAATGAGAATAAATCATATAAAATATAATCATGCAGAATAATCTAATTGACAAACAAATCGTTGACCGAAAGCTGGAAGCGTGCGGGATCCGTGACATGGAAGATGCCACGATACGCGACATCGTGAAAGTTGTAAACATGGTTGAAGCCGAATGCGGGGAAAAATTCATCCGCATGGAAATGGGTGTACCGGGATTGGCACCCTCGAAGATCGGCATTGATGCCGAAATAGAGGCTTTACGTGCCGGATGTGCCCAATTCTATCCCATGCTGGAAGGACACAAGGAATTCAAGGAAGAAGGTTCCAAGTTCGTGAAAAACTTCATGGACATTGACATCAAACCGGAAGGCATCATTCCCACGGTGGGTTCCATGCAAGCCTGTTTCGCCGCCTTTATGGCAGTGACCGAATGCAAGAAGGGAAAAGACACCGTGCTCTTCATCGATCCCGGCTTTCCCGTGCAGAAAACACAGATGCAGGTCATCGGTAAACCGTTCGAGTCATTCGACGTGTACAACTACCGCGGGGAAAAACTCCGGGAGAAACTGGAAGAACACCTCTCCAAGGGAAATATTTCCGCCATCCTGTACAGCAACCCGAACAACCCGGCGTGGATTTGCTTCACGGACGAAGAGTTGAAAATTATCGGGGAACTCGCCACCAAGTATGACGTGATCGTGCTGGAAGACCTCGCTTACTTCGCCATGGACTTCCGCCGTGATCTTTCCGTACCGGGCAAGGCCCCGTTCCAAGCCACAGTCGGCAAATACACGGACAACTATATCGTGATGATCTCCGGTTCGAAATTATTCAGCTACGCAGGACAACGTCTGGGTATCATGTGTATTTCCGACGCCCTTTACAACCGCAAGTACGACAACCTGCACGACCGTTTCGGGGGAATGGGTACACTCGGGTACACGATTGTAAACCGCATCATCTATACCCTGTCATCCGGAACCACCCACTCCTGCCAGTACGCCATGGCTGCAATACTGAAAGCTGCCAACGAGGGGCGCATCAACATCCTCGACGGGGTACGGGAATACGCCGAGCGGGCTAACGCCATGAAAACACTCTTTACAAAATACGGTTTCGAGATCGTGTACGATCGGGATCTGGAGGAACCGATTGCCGACGGATTCTACTTCACGCTGATTTACCCGGGGTTCTCCGGTGGCGAGTTGGCAAAAGCAATCCTGTATTATGGCATATCCGCGATACCGTTGCGGGATACCGGCTCAAAAAAACAAGGTTTGCGCGCTTGCGTATCCCAAACGGGACTCGAACGCATGCCCGACCTAGAAGACCGGTTGAAACGTTTCGCCGCGGACCACAAATAATTGAAAATGGAGAATTGAAAATTGAAAATGATTCGCTGAAACGCCCCTCTCATTTTCAACTTTCAATTTTCAATTGATTCAAGCCTTGAAAGAAAACAATTTCGGGATAAAAGCAAAACAATGTTAAAATGGCAATAAACTATTTCAAGATTCAATTTAAGTTTGTAATTTTATCCCGTAAATGCGTTACAAACTAAAAGAGAAATAGAGAATTTATTTATAAATCATAACCTATTATTCAATTATGGCAAAATTTAGAGGCGCTGTCGTCGTTGACAAAGAAAAATGTAAAGGATGCAACCTTTGCGTGGTCGCGTGTCCTACCAAAACTCTTGCTTTGGCAAAAGAGGTAAACGGTAAAGGATACAACTACTCCGAGATGGTAAATCCGGAAGCATGTATTGGATGTGCCAGCTGTGCGCTGGTATGCCCTGACTCGGTAATTACCGTTTACAAAATGAATGTAGAATAAGAATAAAAACTACCAAAAATGGCAGAAGTAAAATTAATGAAAGGGAATGAGGTAATAGCCGAGGCCGCAATCCGTTGCGGATGTGACGCATACTACGGTTATCCTATTACCCCGCAATCCGAAGTCATGGAAACTCTCATGGCACGCAAACCGTGGGAGGAAACAGGAATGGTTGTGTTGCAGGCCGAGAGTGAATTGGCCTCCATCAACATGGTATACGGTGCCGCCGCTTGCGGTAAAAAAGCTATGACATCTTCATCCAGCCCCGGTATGTCGCTAATGCAAGAAGCACTCACGTACTTGGCAGGAGCCGAGTTACCGTGTCTGGTCGTGAACGTTGTACGCGGAGGCCCAGGATTGGGAACCATCCAACCGGCACAGAGTGACTATTTCCAAGCAACCAAAGGTGGTGGTCATGGTGACTATCACTTGATCGTGCTTGCTCCCGCTTCCGTGCAAGAAATGAATGATTTCGTGGGTCTTGGATTTGACCTCGCTTTCAAATATCGCAATCCCGCCATGATCCTTGCCGACGGTGTTATCGGACAGATGATGGAAAAAGTTCAATTGAGCGAACCCAAAGCTCGCTGGACAGAGGAAGAGATCGAAAAAATGTCCGATAGTTGGGCATTGACCGGAAAGAAACCGCATCGTTACCACAACACGGTTACTTCTCTTGAACTTGACTCTTACAAACAAGAAAAGTTCAACCACAAACTTCAGGCTAAATACAAGGAAATGGAAGAGAACGACGTTCGCTTCGAGGAGATCCAATGCGAGGATGCAGACTACCTGCTCGTGGCTTACGGATCAGCTTCCCGTATTTGCCAAAAGGCCGTACAACTGTGTCGTGAAAAAGGAATCAAAGTGGGTATCCTTCGCCCGATCACGCTTTATCCTTTCCCGAAAAAAGAAGTGGCTCGCTTGTCAAAACAAGTTAAAGGTATCTTGACTGTAGAGATGAGTGCCGGACAAATGATTGAAGACGTTCGATTGAACGTGGCAAACCATGACATCCCGGTAGAACACTACGGACGTTTCGGGGGTGTGATCCCGACACCGGAAGAGATCGTTGAAGCACTTGAAAAACAAATTATAGGAGCATAAGCTATGTCAGTAGAATTAAAAGATATAATAAAAGAGGAGAATATTGTTTACAAGAAAACTCCCGTGCTTACCGACAACGTGATGCACTACTGCCCGGGATGTTCCCATGGCGTGGTTCACAAAATCTTGGCGGAAGTGATCGAAGAAATGGGTATTCAGGACAAGACCATCGGTGTATCTCCGGTAGGATGTTCCGTGCTCGCTTACAATTATTTGGACATTGACTGGGCGGAAGCAGCTCACGGTCGCGCACCTGCCGTTGCTACCGGAATCAGCCGCATTCACCCGGATCGTTACGTGTTCACGTACCAAGGTGACGGTGACTTGGCATCTATCGGATGCGGGGAAATCATGCACGCTTGCAACCGTGGTGAAAACATCGTGGTGATCTTTATCAACAACGCTATCTACGGTATGACCGGGGGACAAATGGCACCAACCACCCTTCTGGGACAGGTTACCGCTACCACTCCTTACGGACGTGACGCCAAGTTGAACGGATTCCCGATGAAATTGACCGAATTACTCGCTCAATTGGACGGAACTTGCTATGTAACCCGTCAGTCGGTACATACCCCGGCTAACGTGCGCAAAGCAAAAGCCGCTATCCGCAAAGCATTCGAGAATACCCGGAAAGAAAAAGGTACTTCTTTCGTGGAAATCGTCGGTACTTGTAACTCCGGTTGGAAAATGACCCCGGTTGACGCCAACAAGTGGATGGTTGACAACATGTTCCCGAAATACCAGTTAGGAGACATCAAAGATAATTGAAAATGCAGAATTGAAAATTGAAAATGAATATCCTTCAACTTTCAATTTTCAATCGCAGTTTACAAATTAGACGAATTAAAACAATAACAAGAAACTTGAAGATTGTCAATAATCATTTTCAATTTTCAATTTTCAATTTTCAATTTTCAATTTACTAATTATGACAGAAGAAATCATTATAGCAGGATTCGGTGGGCAAGGAGTTCTTTCCATGGGAAAAATTCTCGCTTACTCCGGAATTATGCAAGATCAAGAGGTGGCATGGATGCCGTCTTACGGTCCTGAAATGCGCGGTGGTACTGCCAACGTAACCGTCATCCTGAGTGACGAGCGCATCAGCTCCCCGATCTTAACCAAATATGATACTGCCATCATTCTTAACCAACAATCAATGGATAAGTTTGAGAGCATGGTAAAACCCGGTGGTGTCTTGATCTACGACCCGAACGGTATTACCCACAATCCCACGAGAAAAGATATCAACATCTACAAAATCGAGGGAACAGCCATCGCGGCTGAAAAAGGTAACCCGAAAGTATTCAACATGATCGTTCTCGGTGGCTTCTTGAAAGTAAAACCGATCGTGAAATTGGATAACGTGGAAAAAGGGTTAGCAAAATCATTGCCCGCCCGTCACCACAAGATGATCCCGATGAACATCGAGGCTATTCAAATGGGAATGGACAACGTTGAAGTTGTAAACCAACTATAAAAACAAAGCCCCGCTCCGGCGGGGCTTTTTAATTCTCTCCTACCAGCACAACGTATATATCACCGCCAAAAGAATACAGATAATATAGGCACAGATATTAAATACTTTATCTGTTTTGAATAACTCGGAAGTCAACACCAAGCCTTTCGGGTCATCGTCGGTTTCACAGGTTGCCAGACTAACCATACCGATTGTTACCATCGTCAACAGGAAGGTGTACATCATCTGATCGAGGAACGGCATTTGTATCGGCAAAAATTTCAGCAACAACGCTACCGGGATAGAAACCAGCACCCCGATAATGGCTCCCCGGTTGGTCGTTTTCTTCCAAAACAATCCCATCAGGAACACTGCCAAAATACCGGGGCTCACCAATCCCGTGTACTCTTGAATATACACAAACATCTGATCGAAATTCGCCATCAAAGGAGCGATAAAACCGGCTATAATCAAAACCGCAGCAGCAGTTAACCGCCCCACGTTTACCAACTTCTTGTGAGAAGCACCGTGATTTATGTAAGGTTTATAAATATCCATCGTGAAAATGGTAGACGTGGAATTTAACATGGAAGCCAACGAAGACACGATCGCCGCCGCCAAAGCCGCGAGAACCAATCCTTTTAATCCCGTGGGAACGAAAGTTCCGATCAGCCACGGGTAAGCCTTGTCATTACCACCCGTCATCTCGAACATCGCCGTTACCGAGGAATCTTTTGTCTCCGTGTACATCACGAAAGCCACGATGCCCGGAATAACCACTATCAACGGAACGATCAATTTCAAGAATGCCGCGAAAGCTATTCCCCTCTGGGCTTCCTTTAATGACTTCGCCGCCAGTGTACGCTGGATGATATATTGATTGAACCCCCAGTAATACAAATTCGCTACCCACAGACCTCCTACCAGAACGGCGATTCCGGGCAAGTTCTTAAATTCCGGGTTATCCTTGGAAATAATCATGTGAAACTTGTCCTCTGCCGTATCCACCACGTGCTTGAAGCCTTCCACCACTCCGCCGCCGGGCAACACGTTATCCAAGGCAATCAAAGTTGTAATCACACCGCCGATAATCAATAAAGCGACTTGAATCACATCCGTCCAAGCCACTGCCGACAGTCCCCCGTATATGGAATAAGCGGCCGCCACGAAAGCAAGGCACACGATGGAAGGGATAAACAAGTC
Organism: Butyricimonas sp. DFI.6.44; assembly: GCF_022132345.1. NCBI lineage: Bacteria > Pseudomonadati > Bacteroidota > Bacteroidia > Bacteroidales > Odoribacteraceae > Butyricimonas > Butyricimonas sp. DFI.6.44. Next base: position 100,443 of record NZ_JAKNJD010000014.1, read on the forward strand.
CCCGTTGCCCGTACCGATAATCGTGTCTATCGCTTTTGCCCCGAGAAAAAGCACGGATGTCAAGTTGACGAAAACAAACAAAGCAATCCAAAAAACGGCAAGTATCGTTTTCAAATTCTTGGAAAAACGCTTCTCCACGAACTCCGGGATGGTGTATAACCCTTGCTTGATAAAAACAGGCAGGAAAAACTTACCCACGATAATCAACGTCAAGGCGGCCATAAACTCGTAGGAAGCAATAGCCAACCCCACGGCAAAGCCCGAACCGGACATCCCGATAAACTGCTCGGCAGAGATATTAGCCGCTATCAGAGAAGCCCCGATAGCCCACCACGGCAATGATTTACTAGCGAGGAAATAATCCTCCGTTGTCTTTTGTACGCCTTTCTTTCCCCTCGAAACCCACAAACCCACGGCAATAATCATAACGGCATATAGCCCGAAAATGAGATAATCCCAGAATTCAAAATTCGTGTTCAACATCTTTCCAATTATTTAGGTTTGTACTTTAGTAAACTTTCCGCACCCCGTCGCCGATATCCGCCACGTAGAACTCGGCATTCAAACCGATCTTGTCATGGTAAATCCCGGCAAGCCTCTCGATAAAATCCTGCACGTTATCCTCTTGCACAAGGCTCACCGTGCAACCGCCGAAACCGCCGCCCGTGATACGGGAACCCAACACACCGGGCAGTTTCTGCCCCTCTTCCGCCAGAGTATCCATCTCCCTGCCGGTGACCTCGTAATCCTCTTTCAACGAACGATGCGAGTCGTTCATCAATTGCCCGAAGCGAGTCAGATCACCTTTTTGGAGCACCTCGATCGCCTCGTTTACCCGTTCGTTTTCCGTCACGGCGTGACGAGCCCTTCTATACACCGTATCGTTCGGCATAAGATACGCCAGTTTCTCGAATGTCACGGGACTGAGATCGCAAAGATGAGCGGTTTTCACTTCCCGGTTGATAGCCGCCAATGCTTGTTCGCACTCGCTTCTCCGTTCGTTATACTTGGAAGTCTCCAAATCGTGATTCTTGTTCGAGTTGGTGATCACTAATTTGTAACCGTTAATATTCAAGGGTATCAAATCGTAATCCAACGTGGCACAATCCAGCGCGATGGCATGTTCCTTCTTTCCCATTCCCACGGCAAACTGGTCCATAATCCCGCAATTCATCCCCACGAAATCGTTTTCCGCGTGCTGGGACATTTTTACCAGCTCGACCGTGTCTAAATTCGCTCCCAGCAGATCATTCAGCATATACGCCGTCACCACCTCCATCGAGGCGGAAGAAGATAGCCCCGCACCACCGGGAATATCCCCGAAATACAATATATCGAAACCCCACGGGTTGAATCCCCGGTTCGCAAATTCTTTCATGACGCCCAAGGGATATTTCACCCACTCGTTCGGTTTACCCGTGAAAGCACTTTCATCCAGCACGCCCTGATACGGCAGATTCATACTGGCAAAACCGCTTTTACGATCACCCCGACGGGCAACCGATAAATAAGTCCCGAAACTCAAGGCACAAGGAAACACCCGTCCCCCGTTATAATCAATATGTTCTCCGATCAGATTCACCCGTCCGGGGGCAAAATAAAGATGTTCCGCCTTTCCCCCGTATATCTCTTGAAATCCCTGTTCCAACACGCTTGTATCCATGGTGTAGAATTTAAAATTTAGAGTTTAAAACGATACGTAACAAGAGCTTTGACAGCTTTTGCACGACCATTGTTTACAAAGTTAAAGTATTTTCTTTAAAATTTTGACGGTACATGAATGAAAATCGTCGTCTATTGCTTACTTTTATGACTCGATAAAAATCACGAACCATGAAACTGAAAGAATATATCTTGAAAAACGAGTGCCTTGAGATTCATGTCTGTAACCTCGGCGGAATCATCAAAAATCTATTTGTCCGTGATTGCAAATGGAAGCAGACGGACGTCGTACTCGGGTTCGATACTGTCGAACAATACGCCGAGTCCGCATACCTGAATAATTACCCGTATTTCGGCGCACTTATCGGACGCTATGGCAACCGGATAAAAGATGCCGCTTTTGAAATAAACGGGCAAACATTCTCTTTAGATAAAAACGACAACGGGAATTGCCTGCATAGCGGTTCGGCAGGATTTGACAAGCGAATTTGGGATGTCGAGCAACCGGATGACGAACACTTGATCCTTCGCCTTACCGATCAAGACGGAGAGGGCGGTTTTCCCGGGACATTGGATGTCACCGTACGGTACTCGATAGAACAAAACGTGTTTCGGGTCATTCACGAGGCAACCTGCGACAAAGCCACCCACGTGAACCTCACGCAACATCCTTACTTCAACCTCAAACCGGATGACGAGAATATAGGAAATCACGAGTTGCACCTGTATTCCCAACGCTATCTCGAAACAACTCCCGATTTGATTCCCACGGGCAATATCCTCCCTGCAGAAAACAAGTACGCTTTCAATTTCAACAAACCGCTTTTCCTTGCCTTACAGGAAGACGGGTTGGACGATTGCTACGTGTACGGGGACCTCGGTGTACCGCAACTCATGGCTGAATTGTCCCACCCGAAGAACGGGATCACGCTCACCATTCTATCCGACTACCCCGGACTGCAAGTATATACCGGCAAACACATCAACGTGCCAAACGGTAAAAACGGTAAACATTACGGGGCTTATTCGGGCATTGCCCTAGAAACACAAATGTTCCCCGACAGTCCTCATCATCCCTCGTTCCCCGCGACATTACTCAAGCCGGGCGAGGTGTATCGTCATAAAACGGTTTACTCGTTCAACTGCTTTAACGTATAAAAAAAACATACAACTATGAAAACAGCTATTACATCTATTCTGGTTTTACTTTCTCTATTAACTTTTGGTGAAAACAAATGGACATTTACCGCCAAGGACAAAAAAGTTATAGAGGAAGCGGTTTCTGAAATCCCGGACTCCACTCGTCAACGCTTTGAAAAACGATATAAAGACTGGAAACATGCTTGCGATACAAATCACAGAGTAAAATTAAGCAGCCGCTCTGATGCTTCCAAAGAAGTTGAAGAATATAAAACCTTGATAAAAATGGGTGACATCATCCTTCCACTGCTAATACAAAAAATGAGTGAAGATATTAGCAGAAATTTCTTTGACTTAGTCCCGTACAACGAACTGCAAAAAAATACAGACTTAAAAATAAACGCGCTCATGTCCGAACAGGACAAGGCATACCAGACGGTATTATTCTGGATTATGGATAGATTATCGTCCTCCCGATAGCCACCATCAACTGGTAGTACATGAGCGTGTAATTGATTTTTTCCTGTTCCAATTGCAGTTTGGTATTCGTAACATTGGTAGAACTGGTTAGCAATTCGAGATTCGTGATCGCACCTTCCCGATAGTTCACTTCCGCTTAGCGATAGGTTTCCTCCGCCACCTTTACTTGGAGTGCAAGCAATTCTATTTTCGTTCTGCTGGAATGAAGGTCGTTATAACAGGCGACTATCTCGTTTTCCACTTGTTTTTCCAACAGACGGATAGCCGCATCGGCTTGAGCCGTGCGGGACTGACCGATGATTTTTTCACTCCGGCGGTTACCGCCATCGTAAATGGAAACGCACAGAGTGACACCCGCGATATAATTCATCTTCAAGCGGTCAAGATGGGGCTGGTAACCGTTTTTAGCACCTGCCTGAAAAACAGCCGACAACATTACAATAACAGATAATATACGTCTCATATAATCATTCATTTTGTTTTCAAAAAGAACATGGGAATAATCGCAAGTATCGTGATCACGAATGCCACGTAGAATACATCGTTGATCCCGCTGATATACGCCTCCATATCCACGTGTTCGAGAATATATTCTTTCGCGTAACTGACCGACTCGGAATGTCCTAATCCCCCGTTAGAGGCAAAAAAACGGGCTAACCCGTCAACCGTATTCGAATAGGTCTGCCCCGTGTAAGCTATCGCCTCGTGATAGCGTTCCGTGTGATAAGTCTGTCGTTGAGTCAACAAGTGACTGAACATCGCCACGCCGAAACTTCCCCCGATTTGCCGCACGATATTCGTGACACTCGATGCCTGTGCCATCTGCCGGTTACCGATTTGCCGGAATGACACGTTCAGCAAAGGGGGATAGAGGATACCCAACCCGACACCCCGCAAATAAAGACTCACCATAATATACCATTTGTCCGTGAGAAAGGAAAACGAGTAGTTCATGTAGAAACTGCTACACAGGAGTATCAGCCCGGTCATAATCACAATCTTGGGATTCACCCACCGCGTCATATTTCCCGCCATGGGCGACGCCACCGCCTGCAGGAATCCCACGGGCAAAAAGAATAACCCGGTCTGGTAAGCCGAATACCCCAGTGAATCCTGCATGTACAAGGGTATCAAGAAAGTACTCCCAAACATCCCGATACCGAAAATAAACACGATCAAGTTCGCCAACGAGAAATTATGATCCTTGAATATCTTCAAGTTAATCATGGGATTCTTCACGGTCAGTTCCGTGTAAAGAAACAACACGAAACTCACGACCGCCACCCACATACACCCCAACACGAGGGGACTGGACCACCCTTTCGTGTTCGTGCTCGACGTCACCTCCGACAACCCGTACAGGAATACCGGCAGAAAGATCGCCGAAGTGATAAACCCGGGAATATCAAATTTTTTGCTCACTCCCGTCTTGTACTCCCGTTGCACGATCAGCGTGTATATAATACTGAATATCCCGATAGGTATATTCACGAAAAAGATATAATTCCAGTTCAGGTTATCCACGAGATATCCCCCGATAAGCGGCCCGAACGAAACGGACGCCGCCGAAGCTATCGCCCAAAAACCGAGTGCCATCCCCCGTTGCTCAACGGGAAAAACGGTCGTCACGACCGCCATCCCCACGGGCATCAGCAACCCGCCTCCCACGCCTTGGATAATACGCCAGAACACGAGTTCCCCGATAGCCGTGGAATTCCCGCACATGAACGAACCGACGGTAAAGACCACCAACGAGAAAACAAAGATGCGCTTGTACCCGAAACGGTCAGACAACCACCCCGCCGCCGGAAGTATCGTTGCCATGGAGAGCATATACCCCGTGAGAATCCACTCGGCACTATTCATCGAAGCCCCGAGCGTACCCATAATCACGGGCAGTCCCGTATTGACCACCGTCGAATCGAGTACCGCCATAAAGGTGGTAAGCATCACGTTAAGCAACACGAGCCATTTATAACTTCCTCCCCCGGCAACAGCAGTTTCGCTCATTCCTTCACGATTTTAACGGTTGCCGACATTCCCGATACCAGTTTGACCCGGGCTTTCTGCCCGTCGTCCCCCTCCACCTTGTCAATAGAAATCTTCAGAGGAATACGCTGCGTCACTTTCGTGAAATTACCGGAAGCGTTATTCGGCGGCACGAGAGCTAACTCCGACGCCGTGTTATCCCCGATATAATACACCCGCCCCTCGAAAGTCAGTTTGTCGTAAGCGTCCAGCGTGAATTGGGCTTTTTGTCCCAAGTATATCTCTTTAAACTTCGTCTCTTCAAGATAAACCGCCACCCAGATATCCGTTCCCCGGTTCAAGGTAAACGCCGTCTGTCCCGCCTCGAGCATATCCCCCGGCAACACCCACCTCTTGCCGACGATTCCGTCAGCGGGAGCCAACACCCGATAGTATCCCAACTCCGCACGTGCCGAGGCAATCGTCGCCTCCACGGCACGTATCGCGGCCTCCGCGGCTTTCAATTCCGCCTCAACCGCGGGGAAACGGTCACGAGCTATCTCTGTCTGCAATTTCGAAGCTTTCCATGCCTGTTCCACGTCTTGATATTTCTCGAGCGGAATCACGTTACGCTCGTACTGCGCCTTCGCCCGTTGATAATTCTCGAGGTTCAACTGTTCGGTCAACCGGGCAATATCCAACTCTTTACGAGCCGTCACGAGGCTCACCCGCCGCGAGGCAAGTTGAGCCAATTGCTGTTCTCTTTGCGCTTCTGCTTGACTTACGCGAGCCAAAGCAACGCTATCGTCAAGAGTCAGCAGCAGATCTCCTTGCCGCACGGTATCCCCCTCCATCACGTACAAGCGGGTCACCTGCCCCATCACCTGTGACGAAACACCGATCCGGTACGTGTCGAGATTCGCGTCATCCGTGCTAATATACTTCCTGTAATTCAGCCACCATAGAACAACAGCAACAATGGCCACGATAATAAAAATAATCAAGAATATAATTTTCTTCTTCTCTCCTTTCTTGGAGACTCCTACTGCATCTGCCATATATCGTATTTAGTTTAGTTAGAATACCTCATATAAACGTAGGGCAAATAATTTAGTTATAATAAATTTCACCCGATCACGGACTTTCCCTCTCTAAAGACGAATCTTATCTTAAAATTTAAAATACAGATTCCAGCACATGGAATGTAAAATTACAATACCGGCTATCAAGAATTACGGTATCAATAAAGCCGGCAATATTAAAAACAAATACAATAATCCAATATTGCACCAAACTATTCAACGAAAATTCTTAATATTATCAAATATACTCGTGTAACACAACCAATAAACGGACACTTCCAATTTCACCTAAATACCGATATATCAAATATTAAACTATCAACCACCACAATTACACGTTAAGATAAATAATACCCCTCGCTAAAAAAAATGCCGAATATTGACAATTTTATATGCTTATTGTTGCGAATAACAAAAATTATTTATTTCTTTGTTATCCAATATTGACGCTATTTCGTCAAAAGGGCGTTCTTTGTTACATTGACTTTACACGGAAATTGCCGCTTATTCCCGTTACTTTTGGGATATGTCATAGTTTTGACTCAAACTGTTAAAAGCATGAAGTGAAATGAATATCCACTTTCAGACAAACTAGAATTTTCAAAAATCGGCGTGATGCTGAGTTGGTGTAAAGCAAAGACAGAGAGTGCGGTGGAAGATTGCTAGGGTCTTCCACCATTTTTAAGGATACTTTAATTTGAACTATACACTGATCGGGAAGTTTATTGCACAACACAATAACTTCCCGGTTTATTTTTTATCACGCGACTTGGAAAACCACAGGCATCATTCACGGTCGGTGAATTTTATTTTCACGAATATTATGGAGCATGTATATAAAGATACGAGATATTTCACACCTTATCAAAATGAACAAATTTACGCTGAAAACGGACACTATTATTTTACCTTTAAAACAAATGAACACATAGCCGCACAGCATAGAAGAAGTCAAATTCACTTTCAAAAAAGAATACCGCACACACCCAGACCTCTCCGGCACTCGTCAAATACCCGGTAAATATTTCATTGAAAGGTTTTTTTACCATCATTTTGAATCATTGCCAATCTTTATTAAATTTGCCAGAAAGAGTTCGGCAATGAATATAGAAAAATTACATGGAACGTCAACCCGGTTGTATCAACTCGTGGCTCCACTGGTGATGAGCCCTCCCGTGCTCCGCCAGAACAACAATTATCCTTTCAAAACCTCCGACCACCACGTGTGGTTCGTGGCATTGGAAGAGGAAAAAGTACGCGGCTTTATGCCCGTCGAAGTGAAAGACTCGTGCGTATGCATCGACAACTATTACGTGTCCGGTGAAAATACCACGTTGTTATCCATGTTTGCCCGGAAAGCGATCGACGAATTTTCCGGGGAAAAACCCTTGTACGTGATTTCCCACACTCCCCACGCGGATACATTCCGCGCGTGTGGATTTACCGTCAAGAAAGAATGGAAACTGTATGTAAAGATGATACACGAACCGAAATGAGAAAAGCCAGAAGTGTATATGACGCGGTACAGGCACGATTGGAGCGGATATTCTCCGACTTCGATTATGTCTACGTTTCCTTCTCCGGTGGGAAGGATAGCGGAGTTCTATTAAACCTGTGTATCGATTATATCCGTCAACACAGGTTGAAGCGAAAACTCGGGGTATTTCACATGGACTACGAGGTACAATACCAAGAAACCATTCGTTACGTGGACCGGGCTTTGGCTGACAATCCCGATTTACTGGAAGTTTACCGGGTATGCATTCCCTTCAAGGTATCCACCTGTACCTCCATGCACCAGCGTTTCTGGCGCCCGTGGGAAGATGATTTACGACACCTTTGGGTGAGGGAAATGCCACAAAACTGTTACCGGAAAGAAGACTTTGATTTCTACACGGAAGACATGTGGGATTATGACTACCAGAACAAATTCGCGGAATGGATATATCGACAAAAAGGAGTCGAGCGCGTTTGTTGTCTGATCGGTATCCGCACGCAGGAAAGCTACCACCGCTGGCAGGCAATACATGGAGCCAGAAATTACCACAGTTACAAGCACTTGAAATGGACTCACCGGATCAGTAAAGGCATTTACAATGCTTACCCCATATTCGACTGGCAAACCACGGATATATGGACGGCGAACGGCAAGCACGGCTGGGACTACAACCACCTTTACGACTTATACTACCAAGCCGGGGTTCCGCTCGAACGCCAGCGCGTGGCAAGCCCGTTCATCTCGCAGGCATTACCCAGTTTGAAACTCTACCGGGCAATCGATCCCGACACGTGGGGCAAAATGGTCAGCCGCGTGAACGGGGTGAATTTCACCGGCATATACGGCGGCACCACCGCCATGGGGTGGCAATCCATCACCCTCCCCGAAGGCATGACATGGGCTGAATACATGAAATTCCTGCTCTGTACCCTGCCGGAAGATACCCGCCGGAATTACTTGAACAAACTCTCCACGAGCATGGAATTCTGGCGTAAGAAGGGAGGATGCCTTGCAGAAGAAACCATCGCCAAATTACGTCGGATGGATATCCCCATCACGGTCGCCGAAAGCACGAACTACAAGACCGACAAGAAACCCGTGCGCATGGAATATCAAGATGACGTGAATATCCCCGAGTTCAAAGAACTTCCCACGTTCAAAAGGATGTGCATCTGTATCTTGAAGAACGACCACGCCTGCAAGTACATGGGATTCGCCATGAATAAAACCGAGAACGACCGTCGCAAACGCGTCATGAATAAATATAAAGCATTAATGGACAGCTATGGAAAACTTTAACAGCCCCGTTTACAAGGTAATACCCGTACCCATCGACAAAGTCGTCGCCAACTCGTACAACCCGAACGTAGTTGCCCCGCCGGAAATGAGCCTGTTGGAACTCTCCATCTGGGAAGATGGCTATACTATGCCCGTTGTATGCTATTACATCCCGGAAAAAGACATCTACGAGCTGGTGGACGGCTACCATCGCTACAAGGTCATGAAAACCTCGCAACGCATCTACGAGCGCGAACACGGTATGCTCCCCGTCGTGGTTATCGACAAGGATATTTCCAACCGTATGGCATCGACCATCCGCCACAATCGCGCCCGCGGCACCCACAGCATAGAACTGATGACCGAAATCGTGACAGAACTCACGAAAGCCGGCATGTCCGACAGTTGGATTCTCCGTAACATCGGTATGGATAAAGATGAACTTCTACGTTTGAAACAGATATCGGGACTTGCGGAACTCTTTGCCGACAAGGAGTTCACGCTGACGAAAGAAGACTGAATTGATTTAGTGATTTATGATTGACGATTCAGTGATTCCAGCCGCACGGGGCGTACACGCAAATTACCACCCCGTGCGGCTGGCATCACTGAATTTCATTAAAGTACTTCACGAGCTTCTCGTGCGGCACGGACACGCAAATCCGGGCAAAGCCTTTCGCGTACTCCTGTTTTGTCTTCGTGAAGAAATCAAGTCCCACCGCCCCGATGTAATGATCCATTAACTCCTGTTCACCACGATTCACGATAACGAAAATACCCCGCGGGCTCGTTCCATGATAAAATTCTTCAGCAAGAAAACCCCGCTCCCGCAAATAATCGATATTCAAGGCGATATCACGTGTCGTGCGTTCCTTGAAAGCCGTCACGGCGGCACGTCCCTCCGGTGTTGTCAACAAACGCAACACTAGTTCCTGAGCGAAACCGTTAATCCCGTTCGTGTTATACATCACGCGCACTTCCAATTCGTCGTGCAACTCCTTGTTGCAAGTATGTACGAAACCCAACCGCTGCCCGCTCAACCCCACGGACTTGCTGAAACTCTCCGTGATAATCACGTTCTCCATGTTTATCAACCTCGTATAATAATCATCGGTAGCATCCATGTACAGGCGGCGGTACGGGCAATCGTGAAACACAACCACCCCGGCATCGTTCAACGCGCTGATAATAGCCAATTGCTCCCCGTCGTCGTGCTTATCGCCAAGCGGATTACTCGGATCACTAATCAACACGGCATTTCCCCGTAACTCGTCAATCATCCCCGTCAAATCGGACTGATTATCATACCCCACACTCTCGATACCGCGAATCTTCAACATCTTGAAATAACACCCCCAGTAATAAGTCGGCAGATACAACCGTCCGATATTTACCGTCTGCGCCACCAGATCGAGCGCATGCATTCCGCCCGCCGTAATCAATATATTATCCGGGGAAGACTTCCCCATGAAAAACTCATCGTTTATCGCCGCCCGCAACTCCGGTCGCCCGGCACCATGCGGGTACACCTGTATTTCCGGCGAATTGAAATCAATACCTTTCACGACTTCCGTCAAGTCGATATTTACCACTTGATTCACACCCCTGTTCAACGGTAAATACTCCTTCCCGTTCTTCCGGGAAAGCTCTTTCAGCGTCTCGCCCAACTGTACTATACGGGAAAGCACCGCCCCACTCTTGTTGATTTTCATTGTCATATTATTTCTTAAATCCTTCAATCGTAAATCTAAAATCTCGAATCCTTCAACCTCTCGTTAATCAAATCCCGGTACTCGTAATAAAGATCTTCCAGCAAGGGCATCTTCTCCGCGAAGAAAGCGTATATCCGTTCGTGATCTTCCGTCCGGTAAAGATTCACCCCCGGCAACTCGAAATAAATAGCACTCACCTTCTGTCCCTCGATTCCGGTGTACTCCTCTTCCCATTTCAACTCTTCGCCGCATTCCGCCCGAAACAGAGTTTGATATGACAATATACACTCGTACACCTCGAACCGACGCAACTCGTTCCTGTGGTCAATCTGAAACAACACCAAAGCCTTTTCCCGATCGACATAAAACTTCAGTTGCACCGACGGGATTTTCACCCCCGTCAGTACCCACTTCCGGTAAATATGCTTCCGCTTGCAATAACGCTTGAAGCCTTCCCAGAATTTCACCCGAATCTCTTTCGCTTCCTCTTTCGTGAACATCTTTCCTGATTTAACCTTATTTACCCGCGAATATAGGAAAAGTTTGCAAATTGTCATTTGCAACAGGGCGAATGCGTCAAAACGCTTTTCGCCCTGTTTGTTAAAAGTTTGTAAAGTCTATAAAGTTCATAAGGTTTATGGACCCTAGCGGGCGCTTTGTCCACGGCAGCATAGCTGCCAGCAAACCTTATCCGAAGGATGCCCGTTACTTTATGAACTTTATAAACTTTAGGAGCCGAAAGCTCAACTTTATAAACCGACTTATGAACTTTATTTGTATATTTGCCCGAACGCTACTTGTAGCCTTAAACTTTTAGATTACTGTATGCTGACATTAAAATACTATTCGGACAAAATAGAAGCCGGTTGTGACGAGGCTGGAAGAGGTTGTCTGGCGGGTCCCGTCTTCGCCGCGGCAGTCATTCTGCCGGAAAACTTTTCCAACGAAATGCTCAATGACTCGAAACAACTCTCCGAAAAAAAACGGAACGAATTAAGAATAATCATCGAGCGGGAAGCTCTCGCGTGGGCAGTCGCCGCCGTGGACAACGAGGAAATAGACAAAATAAACATCCTCAACGCGTCCATCGAGGGAATGCACCGGGCATTGGCTCAATTGAGCGTCACCCCCCAGCACATTCTCGTGGACGGCAACCGTTTCAAACCTTACGGGGGCATCGAACATCATTGCATAATCAAAGGTGACGGCAAATACATGGCAATCGCTGCCGCCTCGATACTTGCGAAGACTCACCGGGACGAGTACATGCAACAATTGCACGAACGCTACCCCGTGTACGACTGGGCAAGTAACAAGGGCTACCCCACCAAGAAACACCGGGAAGGCATCGCGACACACGGTATCACCCCGTTTCATCGTCGCAGCTTCACCCTGCTTGATCCCCAGCTAACCCTCGATTTCAACTAATTTACGATTTATGAATCACGATTCACGATTAAAAACCGCGTTAATCAACGGGAAAGGAGCATCTAATCCAAAATCATAAATCAAGAAATCTAAAATCTACAATATGCCAATCATCAACTCCATCATATCCATGTTCTCGTCCAAGCGACTGACGCAAATAGAGTACTTCAAAACGAATCCCGTGCAGGTACAACGTGACACGCTGGATGAATTACTCCGCGCTGCCGCGACCACCGAATACGGGCAGAAGTACGATTTTGCCTCCATCCTCACTGCCGAACAATACCGGGAACGGTTACCCATCATCCATTACGAGGAACTGGCTCCCTATTCCGAGCGTCTGATGAACGGGGAACAAAACCTCTTGTGGCCGGAACCCATCACGTGGTTTGCCAAATCGTCCGGGACGACCGCCGCCAAAAGTAAATTCATACCCGTGAGTAAAACTTCACTGGAAGAATGTCACTTCCGGGGCGGCAAAGACGTGATAGCCATCTTCAACAACCTCTATCCCGACGCTCAAGCATTCAACGGGAAGACTCTCGCTCTCGGCGGTAGCAGTGAGATTTCCAAAACAAACAACAACTGCCGCTACGGAGATCTCTCCGCCATCCTGATCTCGAACACGCCTTTCTGGGCAAACATGATGAAGACACCCGACCAATCCATCATGCTCATGGGCGACTGGGAAGAGAAAATAGAAAAAATATGCGAAACCACCATCAAGGAAGACGTGCGCAGTCTGGCGGGCGTACCCTCGTGGTTTCTCACGCTCATCAACCGTATTCTCGAACGCACGGGCAAAGACAACCTCCACGAGGTATGGCCTAACCTCGAACTATTCATACACGGCGGTATCAATTTCACCCCCTACCGGGAACAGTACAAACGCCTGTTGCCCGACCCGAAGATGAAATATCTCGAAACATACAACGCCTCAGAGGGCTTTTTCGGACTACAAGACGATCCCTCCGACCCGTCGATGCTACTCATGCTCGACTACGGCGTGTATTACGAGTTCGTACCCATGAGCGAACTGGGCAAATCCCGCCCGAAAGCGCTCCTGCTGGAAGAAGTAGAAACCGGCGTCAACTACGCCATCGTCATTTCCACCAACGGCGGACTGTGGCGCTACATGATCGGCGACACCGTTCAGTTCACCTCCACCCGTCCCTACAAGTTCAAGATTACCGGACGCACAAAACTGTTTATCAACGCTTTCGGGGAAGAATTAATCATCGACAACGCTATCGCGGCTTTAAACCGGGCTTGCGAACAAACCGGAGCCACCGTACTCCATTTCACCGCAGCCCCGGTCTTCATGAACGAGAACAAAAAAGGTGCCCACGAGTGGATCATCGAATTCGGAACCCCTCCCTCCGACCCGGAAACTTTCGCCGACATGCTTGACAAAGAACTCCAACGCGTGAACTCCGACTACGAGGCCAAGCGCCTCCTGTCACTCCAACGCCTTATTCTTCACGTCGCCCGTCCGAACCTTTTCATCGACTGGCTAAAAGAAAAAGGCAAACTCGGCGGACAAAATAAAATACCCCAATTATGGAACGACCGCACGCATATCGAAGAATTGCTTAAAATGTGATAACCATCATACCCGGGGTGTGAAAGAGCAAAACAAAGAATCGCTTAAGAGGATGTCAAAAGCCAGCTCCTCCTCTGTTTATAGAGGAGGTGGCGGCGTAGCCGACGGAGGAGTCTTAAGAAGAATATGACTTTTGCCCCCCTTCAAATCTTTTCCCGTTATCCCTAAACTTTTATATTTTCTCTACGTATATTCGCGTAAAAATAACACACACATGAGAAGAACAACAATTTTAATGATGATCGCCACGGTTCTCGCCTTCGCGGGATGCAAAAGCAACACGGGCAACAAGGCGGCGTTGACCGCCAACGAGTGGCAACTGAAAGAAATGACAAGCAACAACGAGAAAGTAGCCCTTTCTCAAAGAGTTCCAACCATCATCCTCACGGACACCAATACCATGTACGGTTTCGCCGGGTGTAACCGTTTCTTCGGGAGATATTCTACCGAGGGCAACACCATCAAACTGGAACCGGGAGGTATGACCATGATGGCCTGCCCCGACTTGAAGTTCGAGGATCAATTCGTGAAGGCTCTCGCCGCCATGACCTCTTATTCCGTGGAAAACGGAGAACTGAAGTTCACCAACAAGGATAAAAAAATGACTCTGGTATTCACGAAAGCCGATCCCAAAGTAGGCGTGGCCAACGACAATCACGGGTGCAACGCTGCTGCCGGCTTCACTTGGTCTGAAGTGAAAAAAGACTGCATCCGTTTGTTTGAATCGGGCGTTCGCATGAATCCGGTGAATGATCCGGAAGCCGCAACTTCCGCTTTTATCGTGTTCTCGGCTGACTCCGCGCAAGTGGAAGTATTCCTCCCGAACGTGGAGAATCACCCCGTCCTTGACAGACGCGGCCTCCCGAATGGCGGATACGCGTGGAACGTGGAAGATGACGACACTTACAACGTACGCCAAGTAAACGGACAATGGATTATCGAGCAACGGGCGCAAACCCTTTACACGGAAACCCCGAATAGCGTCATCAACGCCGTATTTCAAGGAGGTGACGGCAAAACCAAAATGCTCTACCAAGTAAATGTAACCTTTTACCCGAACGAAGAACTTGCCGTGGTTACCCTCGACGATCAAACTTACGAGTTACCGCAACAAGTAATGGCTTCCGGTTACCGTTACGAGAAAGATAACGTAAGCCTCATCGGCAAAGGAACCGAGGCAAAACTCACTCTTCCCGACGGGAAAGTACTGAATTTACAGGAAAAGAAGAAATAAGTTTATAAAGTTTGTAAGGTTCATAAAGTTTGTAAAGTTACTTTATGAACCTTACAAACTTTACAAACCTTATAAACTCATTCTCAACGAGAGAACAGCAATTCCCGGTATTTCGGCAACGGCCAAATCTCATCATCTACAAGCAACTCCAACTTATCCACGTGATAACGGATTTTTTCCAAGTAGGGACGCACGTTTATCGTGTACTCCTCGGCACGCTTCACCTCGTCGGAGATCGTGTTAGCTTGTTTACGCGCCTCGGTCATATCCGACACCATCTTCTGGATCTCCCGGATATGATGGGAAATCGTGCGAATCTCGTCAATCTGCACATCAGCCACCTGCTCGTAATCCGGCAAAATGGCCTTCAAAGAGGTCACGTTCGTCAACAACGTATTCTGGTACGAAATAGCCGTCGGGATCACGTGATTTAAAACCAAATCACCCAATACCCGCGATTCGATCTGCAACTTCTTCAAGTATATCTCGTTCTTGATCTCGAACCGCGCCTTCAACTCCCGTTCACTCAGGATACCGCTGTCCACCAGCAATCGTTTTGCCTTCCCCGAGCAATAAGCCTTCAACGCGGGCACGCAATCGACCTCCGTCGACAGGCCGCGACGCTCCGCTTCCTCTTTCCATTCCTTGCTGTACCCGTTCCCCTCGAAACGCACGAGTTTCGACTCGATAATATATTTACGCAGCACTTGAAATATCGCTTCATCCTTCTTCACCCCCTTGTCTATCAAGGCATCCGTCTCTTGTTTGAAATGAATCAACTGTTCAGCCACCGCCGCGTTCAGCGCGATCATCGGTCCCCCGCAATTGGCAGAAGACCCCACCGCCCGAAATTCAAACCGATTCCCGGTAAAGGCAAAAGGAGAAGTACGATTACGATCCGTGTTATCCAGCATGATTTCCGGGATCTTGCCCACGTTCAACTTCAATTCCGTCTTCTCGTCCGGGCTCATTTTCCGGTCGCTCACTTTCTCCACCAACTCGTCCAACACCCCGGAAAGATAATTACCGAGGAAAACAGACATAATCACGGGAGGAGCCTCGTCCCCACCCAAGCGGGCTTCATTACCCAACGAAACGATAGAGGCTTTCAACAAATCGCCATGCTCGTATACCGCCCTGATCGTCGACACCAAGAAAACCAAAAACTGCATATTCGATTTCGGGTTCTTGCCCGGGGATAACAAATTCACCCCCGTGTCGGTCATCAACGACCAATTATTATGCTTCCCGGAACCGTTCACCCCCTTGTACGGCTTCTCGTGCAAAAGCACGCGGAAATTATGACGCCGTGCCACCCGCTTCATCGTGGACATCAGCAACTGATTGTGATCCACCGCCAGATTCGCCTCCTCGAAGATCGGGGCACACTCGAACTGATTCGGTGCCACCTCGTTATGACGTGTTTTAATCGGGATGCCAAGACAATGACACTCGTGTTCCAGCTCATCCATAAAAGCGGTCACCCGTGCCGGGATAGAGCCGAAATACTGGTCTTCCAACTGCTGATCCTTCGCCGAGGAATGTCCCATCAACGTCCGCCCGCACAACTTCAAATCGGGACGGGCATTGTACAAAGCCTCGTCTACCAAAAAGTATTCCTGTTCCCAGCCCAACGTGGCTAAAACCCGCTTCACGTCCTTGTCGAAATACTGGCAAATATCCACCGCCGCCCGGTCAATCAACGCCAACGCCTTCAACAAGGGAGTCTTGAAATCAAGCGCCTCCCCCGTGTACGCCACGAACACGGTCGGGATACACAACGTGCGATTGTTAATAAAAGCCGGAGAAGCCGGGTCCCACGCCGTGTAACCGCGCGCCTCGAACGTGTTGCGAATCCCCCCGTTCGGGAAACTGGATGCATCGGGTTCCTGCTGCACCAGTAATCGCCCGTCAAAGCACTCGATCACGTCACCGTCCGGCAACAAATCAATAAAAGAATCGTGTTTCTCCGCCGTCGCGCCATTCAAGGGATGAAACCAATGCGTGTAATGAGTAACCCCTCTTTCTACCGCCCATGCCTTCATCGCCGAAGCCACTTGATCCGCCAATCCCCGATCAATGACACTTCCCTCCACCATCGCCCTCTCCAACTTCTTGTAAGCCTCGATCGAAAGATAATGCCTCATCTTGTCCATCGAAAACACGCTTTCGCCAAAAACAGCAGAACACCGGGGTAATTCCCCGCGTTCCACGGGTTTACGACGGGTGATTTCCTGTAAAGCTAAGAATCTGAATTTTGCCATAAATTTGTATTTTTAGAATGAACCCTATTTTTATCGGGGCAAATATACAAAATATCCATCATTTAGCATACACCCCCCTATTTTTTATACCAAAACTCGAATAAAATACATTTTCAAGAAAGAACACCCCCTAAATGCTCCCCTCTCTCGTGAATTTCATATAACATTCTTCGCTTCACCCAAGATGACAAAACAAAAAAGCAGGAACACGTCAAGGGGAGCACAACATTGATTAACTAAATATACCCTATTTATAACCTGTTCATAACCTGCTATAGCAGGTTATGAGTAGGTTTTAAGCAGGTTTTGAGCAGGTTATGAGCCCGCTCAGCCCTTTACTGGCGCGGGTTACGAGAGGGGAAACGCGTAAAAAACATGTAATAAACTTTTTACCAGCAATTTACACCCGCACTCGACACCACATGAAAATAGGATTAAATTTAGTAACCAAAAACAAAAATAACACAAATAAAAGACAAAGCCGGAGAAGCTTCCAATGTCCAAAATTTAAAATTCAACATCAAATACCGATAATTTACCCGATACATGAATAAAAACATTAACTTTGTTCCGTTATAACAGCTATATAGTGAGGTCCTACTAAAATCAACAATATGTTACACGGTACTACTTCCCTTGAAAATCAAGGTTCCGAAGATATACTGAAAGCCATTATAGCAGCTTTCCCGGACATGATGCTCATCTTCGATGAAACGCATCATATCATGGATATTATCAACCCCATCCGGGAGCAATTACCCCTTCCCGCGGAAGAAATGATCGGCAAACAGTTACATGAACTGATAACTTCACCCTCGGAACGGGATTATTTCTGCCAACAAATAACGAAGACGCTCGTGTCAAACACCTCCCTGCGTTTTGATGTTTGCCTGCCCACGCAAGGTCAGCCCTATTATTTCGAAACCTGCACGGCAGTTCTCCCCGGCAATAAAGTAATCGCGTTCTTGCGTGACATCACGGAATACACGCTCCATCGCATAGAATCCGAGAAACTTCAATTTTTCCTCGGTCAAGTGTTGGAAAATACAGCTATCCCCACTTCAATCAAAGACATGAACACGGGGCGCTATATATTCTGGAGTAAAAAATCAGAAATGTTCGGAGCCACGGCGCGACAAATCCTCGGGCAGACCGAAGACATTTTCATGAATAAAGAACAAGCAAAAACATTGCAGGAATTTGACAGGAAACTATTCGCGGAAAAAGGCTCATACCAAGGAATCGAGAAATTCATCATGGCTGACGGCAAGGAACACACGCTCATGATCACCAAGAATATCTTCACTCATGAAGACAACAATTGGCTGGTTTGCAGTTCCTTTGACATTACCGAATTGCAGGCACAACGGGAAGAGATAGAGTCCATCACTCAAAAATTGTCCCTCGCCCTGCATATCTCCAAGCATCTTCTCTGGATGTATGACATTGAAGCGAAGAAATTTATCATGGATTCCCTGCAACTAAAGGGCATATACAGCGAAACATTAAAATGGGACACGGAAATTCCCCTCGAAGCCTTTTTCGAGGCGGTTCACCCGGAAGACATCGAGCGAGTAAAAACAGGATTTCAAAGCATCATCCGGCAGGAAGTACAACAAATCATCATCATCTTCCGGGCCGATTACCGGAAAAAAGGAATATACCAATGGATCGAAATTCAAGCTCAACTGGAAAAACCTGCATCGAACAAACAATCTCCCCGTCTCATCGGGACTTCCTGTTCGATCAACGACCACAAAAAACTGGAGGAATCACTACGTGACGCCAAAGAAAAACTGGAAATCACGAACTCCACCCTTTCCTCTGTCCTCAGTCTGGCACACGTGCTACCGTGGGACTGCGACGTACCCTCTCAAACTTTCTCGTGCGACTATTCTATATACCACCACGAGGACACCAAAGAAGCTATTGACGGCAAATACTATTGTAAAGTCGAAAAATATATCAATTCCATACACCCGGACTTCCGGGATCATATGCGTTCCGTCTTCGAAGAACTGCTCTCCGGGGAACGGGAAGAATTTCACGAGGAATACCTCGTGCATTGGTACAACGACCGGGAATACGAATGGATAAACAAACAAGGGGCCGTGTACGAGTATGACGTGAACGGCCGACCGAAAACCATCATCGGTTCAAGCGTCGTGATTACTGAACAAAAACGCATGGAACAAAACCTCCGGGACGCCAAGGAACAAGCCGAAGAGAGCAATCGTCTAAAGTCGGCATTCCTCGCCAACATGAGTCACGAAATACGTACCCCGCTCAACTCCATTGTCGGGTTCTCCGAGATTCTGGCGTACACCACGGATGAAAAGGAAAAACAAGAATATCTCAACATCATAAACAACAATAACAACCTGTTGTTACAACTGATCAACGACATCCTCGACCTTTCGAAAATCGAGGCCGGAACTCTTGAATTCGTGTACACTGAGGTGGACATAAATATATTGCTCGATGAAATAGAACAAAGTACCCGGTTGAAAATGGACACGGATACTCCCGTCAAATTCCTCGTTGAAGAACGTCTTCCGGAATGTATCATCCGGACGGAAAGAAACCGGGTAGCACAAGTGCTCCACAATTTCATCACGAACGCGCTCAAGTTCACGACAAACGGCAGCATTCGTGCCGGGTACAAACTAATCGATCCGCAAACTCTCTGCTTTTACGTGAAGGACACCGGTTGCGGTATCGCACCCGAAAAACTGAAGAAAGTGTTTGACCGTTTCACCAAATTGAACACGTTCTCGCAAGGCACGGGACTCGGACTGGCAATCAGTGAAACCATTATCACTAAATTAGGCGGCAAAATCGGGGTGGACTCCACCGTCGGACAAGGTTCCACGTTCTGGTTTACCCTCCCCTATATGCCCGTTCATTGATTTTTTATTATCTTTGAAGACTCAAGATAATGAAATGACATGAAGAAAATTGCCGCAATACACGACCTGTCCGGCTATGGAAGGGCATCCTTGACCGTGGCCATCCCCATTCTCACGCACATGGGTTATCAGGTATGCCCGTTGCCGACGGCCATACTGTCCGCCCATAGCGAGTACAAGGACTTTCGTTCCCTCGATCTGACCGATTACATGGAAACATTCATCGAACACTGGAAAGAACTGAACCTTCATTTCGACGCGATTTACACGGGCTACCTCGCTTCCGTGAAACAAATGGGAATCGTCAGCGACTTCTTCGACTATTTCAAAGACAATAATAATTTTATACTGGTCGATCCCGTGTTGGGAGATCACGGGACATTATATTCCAGCATGACACCCGATATGATCGAGGGCATGCGACAACTCTGCTCGAAGGCCAAAGTAATCACCCCCAACCTCACGGAAGCCGCGTTCCTGCTGGGACGCAATCCCCGCGAAGAAATATCCGTGGAAGAGGCTGTCAAATGGTGTAACCAACTCAGCGAACTCGGCCCCGAACACGTGATCATCACTTCCGCCCCCGGAAGCAACACGTGCAACGTCGCCACTCTCGCGTACAACAAACTGGACGGACGCACGTGGCGCGTGCTGTGCGACTACGTCCCGGCTTCCTATCCCGGAACGGGCGACGCTTTCGCCAGTGTCATCACGGGCTGCATGCTCAACGGTGACAGCCTCCCGGAAGCCCTCGACCGAGCCGTCCATTTCATCAACATGGGTATCAAATCCACCTTCGGGTACAACCACAACCCGCTGGACGGCATGAACCAAGAGAAAGTGCTACACTACCTCAACGAACCTCTGCCTTACTACAAGTATGAACTTGTAACAATTGAAAATTGAAAGTTGAAAATTGAAAATGACAGAAGCGAAACTTCTCTTGAAGGGAAAGAGCGCCGGCAAGCGGGGAGAAATCTAAAATCATAAATCATTAAATCTAAAATATGATAAGGGCTATCATTATCGATCTGGACGGAACCACGCTCCCGCGCGGTTGGAATTCGCTCAGCGAAGAAAACAAAAAAGCATTGGAAGAAGCCGGATGCGCGGGAATCACCCGCGTTCTGGCAACGGGACGTTCCGTATTTTCGTTTCGTAACGCTTTGCCGGAAGGACTTCCCATTGATTACATGGTATTCTCCTCGGGCGCAGGCATCATGCATTGGAACGACCAACGCCTTCTCTGTACCCGGGAACTATCCCCGGAAGAAACACTGGATATCGCCACCATGTTGTGGGAATACGACATCAATTTCACCATACAACAACCGATTCCCGACAATCACCACTTCCTGTACCGCAACACCTCTCCCTTGCACGAGGACTTCCGCCGACGCGTAGAAAACTACCCCGGACTAGGTACTTCCATTCAAAGCACACGGGACATACGCGGCGGAGCCACGCAATTTCTCGTGATACTCGACTCCAAACAATTGCAACTCCACGGGGAGATTCAAGAGAAACTATCCGGATACTCGGTAATCCGCTCCACCTCCCCGATCGACAATCAAGCGATATGGACGGAAATATTCGCCCGGGACGTGAACAAAGGTTCCTCCTGCCAAATTCTGCTCGACCAACTTGATATTCGCTATGACGAGTGTGCCGGGCTGGGGAACGACTACAACGATATCGACTTTCTCGAACGTTGCGGGCACCCGTTCATCGTCGCCAACGCCCCCGAACCGCTACGGGGCAAGTTCAACAATGTCACCAGCGACACGAACAACGGGCTGGCAGAATTTATCCATACCGCACTAACTTTATAAACGTGATGTATAAACCGAATTTCATCATCATCACCGGTGGTCCCGGTGTAGGCAAGACTACCCTACTAGAACAACTGCAACAACGGGGTTTTCCTTGTATTCCCGAAGTCGCCCGGGAGATCATCCGGGAACAATCGGCACAAAACGGGAATGCTCTTCCTTGGGGCAATATACCTGCGTATACCCGGCTGATGCTCTCCCGTTCCGTTGACTCCTATCGAGAGAACGCGTACCGCAACGAAATCCTCTTCTTCGACCGGGGTATCCCCGATACCCTCGCCTACGCTCATCTCACCAATCAACCACTCTTTCCCGAACTCCCGCGAGCCTGCGCCGACTATCGCTACAATACCCGCGTATTTATTCTCCCGCCTTGGGCCGAAATATACCATACCGACTCCGAACGCAAACAAACCTATCAAGAAGCCATCGACACCTACCACACGATGGCTGCCACCTACCAATCCATCGGCTACAACCTCACCCTTGTCCCCAAAGTGACACCCGCAGAACGGGCGGATTTTGTACTACGACAAATCAGCCAATCACTCGATTACAAACACGTTTAGGAAGAATTTCTCCCCTTTTCGAGAAAAACACGGGGAATACCTTGGCTTCCGGACAGGTTCAAAGACGACTCCTATCGGCTTTAACTCGACTTTATTTAATAATCGCGAGCCGAACTCTTGAGAATCTCTCCTCGAATTGGGTATAAAAAAAGGAGGAATGTCAAAACACCCTCTCCTCTTGTTCTTTATATGATAACATCAGATCAAATAATCCCTCTCGCTGCCAACAATTCAGCCATTTGTTGTTGCAACTTCACGGCTTCCTCGCGGGCACGGGTAGCGAAGTTCTCGGTTTTATCCGCGAAGATAATTCCGCGGGAAGAATTCACGATCAGACCACAGTGGGCGTTCATCCCGTATTTTGCCACTTCTTCAAGACTACCGCCTTGAGCACCGACACCCGGCACCAGCAAGAAGTGATTCGGCACGATGTCGCGGATGCCCGACAGCATCTCCGCTTTCGTGGCACCAACCACGTACATCATATTCCGATCGTTACCCCATTCTTGGGATTTATGCAATACTCTTTCATACAACTTCTCACCGTTTTCCTCGAAGAATTGGAAATCAAAAGCACCTTTGTTTGAGGTCAACGCTAACAATATCACCCATTTCCCCTCGTATTTCAAGAAAGGCGTAACGGAATCCTCCCCCATGTAAGGAGCCACCGTGATAGAATCGAACTCCAGTGTTTCGAGAAAAGCACGAGCGTACATCTCGGAAGTGTTCCCGATATCTCCCCGCTTGGCATCAGCGATCGTGAATATCTCCGGGTACTTGGATTTAATGTATTTCACGGTCTTTTCTAATGAGATCCATCCCTCGACACCCCGACTCTCGTAAAAAGCGATATTCGGCTTGTAAGCAATTGCCACGTCCGCCGTGGCATCCACGATTGCCTTGTTGAACTCGAACACCGGATCTTCGGCATCCATCAAATGTTGCGGAATCTTCTTGATATCGGAATCCAAACCGACACACAAAAAAGATTTCTTCTTCTTTACCTGCTCAAACAGTTCGTTATAGGTCATAAAACTTTCAGCTTTTAATTTTTATCTTTTCACTTCCTAGAATCCGCTCTCTTTCAGTTTCTCCGTGTTCTCCTCTATCTGCAATTTCTCGATAATCTCGCCGATCTCACCGTCCATCACTGCCGCCAGATTGTACAAGGTCAAATTGATCCGGTGATCGGTCACCCGTCCTTGCGGGTAATTATACGTGCGGATCTTTGCCGAACGGTCACCCGTGGATACCATCGTTTTCCGTTTCGTGGCAATCTCGTCCATATACTTCTGGTGTTCGATAGCATAAATACGCGAACGTAACTCGGTCATAGCCTTCGCCAAGTTTTTCAACTGCGACTTCTCGTCCTGACAAGTCACCACGATACCCGTGGGGATATGTGTCAAACGGATAGCCGAATAGGTCGTGTTCACGGACTGTCCGCCGGGACCGGAAGAACAATAGGTATCTTTCCGTATATCAGCCGGGTTCAGCACCACGTCCACCTCTTCCGCTTCCGGCAATACTGCCACGGTAGCCGCCGAGGTATGCACGCGTCCCTGTGTTTCCGTTGCCGGAACCCGTTGCACGCGGTGAACACCCGATTCGTATTTCATGATCCCGTACACCCCGTCGCCCGATATATTCGCCACGATCTCCTTGTAACCGCCAGAAGTACCCTCACTGTAATTCGTGATCTCGATCTTCCAACGCTTTGACTCGCAATACTTCGTGTACATACGAAACAAATCACCGGCAAAGAGGCTCGCCTCGTCACCACCCGTTCCGGCACGGATTTCCAGAATAACATTTTTCGAATCCTCCGGGTCGGCAGGCACCAACAACATTTTAATCTTAGTTTCCAGTTCCGGTATCTTCGCTTCCAGTTCTTCGATCTCCATCTCCGCCATCTCCCGCAACTCCTTGTCGTTCTCCGTGTTCAATATCTCTTGTGCCTCGTCATAAGATTTCACCGCACTCTTCAACTCGTCACCCGCCTCCACGATCTGCTCCAGCTCCCGATACTCCTTATTCAGTTTCACGAAACGATTCATATCCTGAATCACCTCGGGGTCTGTAATCAACTGCCCGATCTCGCGGAATCGGATATAAAATACCTCTAATTTTTCTAATAGGGAATTATCACTCATATATGTCTAATTAGATTTGTCGCGAATTTAATAAATTATCAGGAGAAAAAAAGCCCCCTCCCGAGAATAGAACAAGTGTAACATCAACTCTTTAATACTTTTAAGATAGAACACGTGTAAAATTGAGTTGAATATTTTATATTTGCATTATATTATACTCTGGATTTGAAGATATTGTACATGGATGAAAAGGAACTATTAAAAATGCTTTCGTCAAACCGAAATGAAGCATACGAACACTTGTATAATGAATATTATACGCCTCTCGTGTTGTTTGCCGATCATTATGTTTCCAATCAAGATGTTGCCCGCGATCTGGTTCAAGAAGTCTTTATAGCCTTACTGGACGTAAAAACAAAATTCGAGAACCTGTTGCATCTTAAATCATACCTGTACAACTCCCTTCGCAACAAATGCCTCAATCACCTGCGTCACGAGAAGATCAAACAAGAATTTTTGCAGGAAGAACTATATCTTAGTGATGAATTTTTCGAGCAGAAAACAATCGAGGAAGATGTCTATTCGTTACTCCTCTCCGCGCTGGACAACCTCTCGCCACAAAGCAAGGAAGTCATGCTGTTATCACTCGAAGGGCTGAGTAATGCCGATATTGCCGAACGCCTGCAACTCTCGGTCGAAACCGTGAAGTCCTACAAGAAAAGCAGCAAAAAGAAACTTACCGAATATCTTCTTTCCCGTAAGGATTACCCGGCATTCATGCTTTTTATGATGTTGCTCGAATTGTATCATAGTATTTAAATATAATCCAAATAAAATATATTTTAAAAATAGGAAAGGGTTATCCCAGTAAATATCAAATCATCACTGAAATAACCCATTCTAAAATAACTATAAACTCCTATTTCTGTTAATTATTAAAGTCGCTATTGTTATCAAACATTGTTCATTCACTAAAATCTAACTCTGCCAAGCATTACCAGTCTTCATTTTATAACGAATATCCACTATTCTACCAACATTTGTATCGGATTCATAAATCACACGTTTACTTTCTTCCGGCATTCCTTTGTCCATTTTCGTGTCCAACACATAAAATTTTCCGTTAGCAAGCCCTACACCGACACGATAACTTCGAGCTGACTCTGCATCCAAAGCCGTAATATCGGCATCGAAATGTTTGTAGAGTATCACAAAAGATTGCATATTTCCAGCACCAATATTAGCTCGTTCGATAATATATAAATCGGCTCCATGAGCAATTAACATGTAAGTATTTTCTATATAGGGAGGTATATAAAACAATGTATTCTCATCCAAAATATCACCCAATATTAAAGGCACTTGCTTTATCGGTGTTGCAATAACAGAACTAGTTCCTGTCATCTTCTCTATAGTAAATTCTTGATAATAATAAGCTCCTTCTGCATTTCTCAATATGGAATGATACATATTTTTACCACTACTATTTGTTTCGACACGACTGTATCCCGTGTAGACCACTTCCATATCGCCCAAATTATCCAAATGTGAAAATTCATTCGGGTATCCACCGCTAATCGACAACGGCAACACTTTACCCGCATTACTTTTATCCTTATCAATCAAAGCCAGATAACGTTGTTGACCTTTCTTCCCTTCCACCATCAACGTATAGCCGGGTCCCATAAAGGGGGCAATCACAAAATCCGTTACATAGAGATCTTCACCATTGTATTGTAATGGACTGTCTAGAAAAGCCCCCGTAAAAAAAGATTTATCAGAAAGCTTCAAGCGAGTGTACACTTTATGGTCATTTTTATTAATCACCGCAGAAATCCACCTCATTTCAGCCATTTCAAGCGGCGTGAAATTGGCAGGTAATTGTTCATCCAAAAAACTCTCTTGCAACGTTATATCCCGTTTGAATGAAAGTCCGCTCAAATCAACAGATTCAGCCCCATCCAATAGTACCCAAATATTAGAAGAAGATGAACGATAATAAAAATGTTCCAATAATCCTACCGGTTTGCCACCCAATTTCAGATGATTCTCTTGTTGATAAACATCCGGGTACTCCACGTAAGAATATCCACTCGGAGCTGTAGCATCGATATTCTCTCTTATATAAGTCAAATACGACTCGCCATCTTTTTCCGACAAAATCATCCATCCCGTGGTATTATGCTTTTCTGTTAATACAAAATTAGTTCGAGCCAAATAAGTAATATCGGTTTTCGTATCCAACACCCGTAAATAACAATCCTCTTTCAAAATCGTATCCACGTAATAAGACAGATTACGCTCATTGGAAAGCACTTTATTGCCCAAGCGCCATTCAAACTCCAGTCCGGTTTCATTACTATCTTGCGCAAAAGTCAGTACCGGTTTAATATTTATCGTTTCACCGGCAACCGCCGAATACTGGGTATTTCCCAAATCTATCGTAATTCCATTTGTTTCGGAATAATCATAATTCCCCTTGTCATCATAACATGCAGCGCACGCGAACAACAATGCAAATAACCATATTATATTTCTCATATTCATACTCTTTAGACCGTCAAATTAATTCACCGGAATGATAATCTCTTCTCCATTATCCGTAATACCCTCATCCTTAATATACTTTTTCAACTGAATAGCATATTTTCGCAATGCCGGCTCCTCTACACCCGAAAAGTCATGTATCCCGGTACACGCGAGCAAAGCATCCAACTTCACTCTAGACCAGGGACCGAAATAAATTTCAAAAGTACTATCCCACCAGAGAGGTGCAATATCTTTATCATTAAAATGAATCGTGATATATCGTTGCCCAACAAATCCCGGCTCAAAATTCTCATTGGCAACGACCGCCACGACAAGCGTAGCATCTTTTTCTTTCAACATCGCATTCTTTTTCACCGTAACCTTTATCGTATCCTTATCTTGACCGGCTCCAAAATAAGGTTCCGAATCAAACTCGTACAAGTCTGAGGTTGCAGTGGTTAACGAATCAACCACAGCTAACTTAAACGCACGTGGAGAAGCGAGCAGATTCCCCATCAAATTCACTTCAAAATACAAATCATGTGTATCCGCCCCGGGATAATTGGCAAATGACAAAAGAGTGTCTTGCTCCTCGGACATGGTAAAATACACGTAATGCTCCAAATCATAACGACCAATCTGGTCCTTTTCACATGACGCCAATAATATCGTCAAAAATATACTGATTATAAACCACCTATTCATATTTTTACATATTTAATCATTAAATACCTGATTCATTCCGCGGCAACGGTAACACGAAATTGGTGTTCTTATTGGGTTTCACGTTATATTTCTTATAAAAATGAAAAAGTTGCCCTTCTCCCCAAAACTCTTTCTTCACGTCATTCAATATCAAGTCATGAAATTCATCTAAACTAGAAGCACTGATTCGCCCCGGGGTACACCCTCTCGCATTTCTCACGACCTCCAATTCAGCGACAGCCTTACCAAAATCACCCAGACTCGCGTAATATTCTCCCCGTATATAATACATTTCGCTTAAACGTATCACGGGCAGCATCCGTTTATTTATCTCGTTCATACCTGTTGCATCATAATACTTACGAGTAAATACATACTCCCACGCTTCCACCACACGAACCAATCCACCGTCCTCGGCTAACCTTTTATCCCCGGCATCTTCCGATTTCCATTCTTCCCAATCCCAATAATCCACAGCCAAGTTGCATGCATTATCATCCGATTCATCATAGTTTTCAAAGTTTTCCGTCAACTTACGTTGCGAAAGCGCAAAAATCAGTTCATCATACATTTTCGTCTTATTACTGAATGTTTCTTTGGAAGTAAACGAAAAAATCTTCTCTCCCCTATCATCCACGAAATCGATCACTTCGGTTGCCATTTTCGCGGCTTCCTCTAATCGATTTGCATAAAAATACAAACGAGCCAAAGCAGCCGTCACTGCCGTGTAGTTCATCCGAAAACCCCGGTAATTAAAGAACATATCTGACGGACCTTGCTGTCCTTCATAACGACACGTAGTTGGTAACAAATAAAGCATCTCTTTCAACGTATCAGTCGTAGCTAATATATCGCGAGCATCCAGCAAATCCCGCTCGATTTTCTCAATCATGCCCGGCACGGATAAATAAGACGCCATCAAAGAAGGAAATTCATCGAAATAAGGCATATACACTTTATCTCCGGCCTCACTCAGCGAGGGGGCAAAATAGCGCAATAACTCGAAGTGCATAAACCCACGACAAGCAAGGGCCTCTCCATGAATCATATCCCGTTCAAGACGTTTTTCCTCGAACTTCACCGTATCCTCCTTACTGATATTCTGAACCAAATTATTGCAATTAGCAATCACGTTATACCCGACAGACCAAATATTCTGAATCAAAGATTCCAAATTCTTATCATCGTACAAATATCGTACAGCCCGATTATAAACATGAGAACTACTCCCTAAATTATAACTAGGGTAATACTGGGCAAGAACATCAGCAAATCCCCAAGTCAATTCCTGTCCCCACAAAGATGTGGAAGACATATCTTTATATATACCGTTCAAAGCTGTTCTATATCCACTCCCGGAATTGAAAAGAGTTTCCTCGTCCACTTCATTGCTCGGCTGTACTTCCAGCCAATTGCTACAAGCTCCAAGCAACAAAGGTAAAATGATATATAGTATTTTAATCTTTCTCATATTTCTAATTTTTTAAAAAGTCGCTTTCAATGAAAAATTCACAGTTCTCGCGTACGGATAACTCAATCCCCGCTCTTGTTTTACAGTACAGAAACGAGCCAAATCATTAGCCCCCAACTCGAAACGCACCATACCCAATCCCGCTTTCTTCAACCATTGTTGCGGAAGGTCGTAACTAATAGTCAAAGAATTTAACGACAATAAATTGTAATCTTCAACAAAACGAGTGCTTGGACGGGTACGCACTATCGACTCTTTTCCATTTTCCAGTTTTTTGAATTTAGCTTTATCACCCGGTTGTTTCCATCTTTGGGTAAGTACCCGTTTATCAACATTATCATTATACACATCGGCATTCTCTACCTTGTCTACCAAAGTCTGATTATAACGTTGTCCCCCGTACTCGTACATGAAGGTTGCATACAATGACAATTGTTTATACCTGAAATTGAAACCGAAAGAACCTTGAATATCCGGTTCTGTATCCCCGTAACTGATCTGGTCGGCTGAATCCCATACCGTGGTCAACGTTCCATCC
Source organism: Butyricimonas sp. DFI.6.44 (assembly GCF_022132345.1). Lineage (NCBI taxonomy): Bacteria > Pseudomonadati > Bacteroidota > Bacteroidia > Bacteroidales > Odoribacteraceae > Butyricimonas > Butyricimonas sp. DFI.6.44. The sequence continues at coordinate 130,438 of NZ_JAKNJD010000014.1, forward strand.
CGCTTTTCTAATATCTCGTTTCCGGTAGCCGGATCAATTCCATGTGATTTCACAACAGAAATTGCCGTAGTTGAAGCCCCTTCCTCATATTTTTTATACGGTTTAGCAGACTCACTATCATATATCTTCAATTCCTTGTACATTTCATCCACACGGTCATTGTAATCTCTCAATGAACTGGATATCTTCAATAATTTGTTTTCATTGTGCGCCAAATTCGCGAAAATAGAAAAGCTCATATCTCGGTCATTAATTATATTACTGCGCACACTCACTTCAAAACCGCGATTCTGCATCTCTCCCACGTTATCTTTATACGTGGTAAAACCGGTTGAACTCGGGATGGTTACATCATTTACCAAATCCACCGTTTTCTTGTTATACCAAGAAGCTGTCACGTAAAACAACCTATTCAAAAAACCGAAATCCACCCCTAAATCCGTGGAATACGTTGTTTCCCAACCGAGTTTTTTATTTCCCATTGCAATCATAGAGGCTCCCATTCCCGTTTCGTACCATTCCTCGCCATCCACATTATACACGGTTTTAGCAGCAAACGGCTCGAAATTCACCTTACCGGTCGCCCCGTAAGTTCCGCGCAATTTCAACTCGTCGATAAAACCGGCATTCTTTATAAAATCGTAATTATGCAAGGCAATACCTCCACCCAACGACCAGAACACTCCGGTTTTATTATCTGTTCCGAATTTAGAAGAACCGTCCACACGCACAGAAGCGTCGAACAAATAGATATTATTATAACTGTAATTCACCATTCCCAAGAACCCGAACAAACGGCTCTTCTCGTCCCCGTTTGAAGGTTTTTCGTAAACATCTTGAGCATAACCGGCAGAACTAAAATCGCCGGAAGGGAAACCGCGATATACAGTAGATACATTCTCCCCGGTAGTAGATGTCGCATTAATACCCAACGAGAAGTTCACGTTGTGTTTCTCTATCGAACGATTGTAAGCCAGTATAACGTTCATATCCCATCCCAAACTCTCGGAAGTGGATACCGTCAATTGTCCCGATACCGAATTATCGAGATCCAATTCATCCGCATTTCTTTTAGAATTCGGATCGATAAAATTCCGTCCTTTACTTGTTGACTTGGTTACGGTAAACTGACCTTTTAATTGCAAATAATCATTAATATACCAATTAGCACTCAAATTATTAATCAATTCATGGCTTTCCGTACGATTAAAACTATTCAAACTCGCCTCGTATAAAGGATTTACATTATCGAAAGAGAGATGCCATGCCTCCAATTCCCGCTTGTAAGTCCCATCTCCATTTTTGTATTCACTATAAGGCAACTGTTTCGTGTAATCTGAAAATTTTCCATAAGGAGAATCTGCTGAACGGGTTACTCCATAAGACACATAATTCTTTACTTGGAAAGACTTAAGACGATAATCCAAATACAATCCCATGCTAATACGGTCACGATAAGAATCTTTCATAACCCCATCCTCATTATTGTACCCTAAATCCACGCCGAAACGAATATCATCAGTACCTCCATCTACATACAAACTATGCTTATGATTAAAAGCCGTACGCAACGGTTTAGACAACCAATAAGTATTCACTCCACGTACCACATTATCCAATTTCCAATTGTACTCCCGGTCTAAAGTATATTGATTTAACGGTTTATCGTCATGATAAATTCCGGCAGCAACTTCCGTTTCCAATTTCTCTTTAGCATTCATCAAGTTATAATCAGTAAGATCAGGCATAGTTACCGTTCCGGTCATACTGTATGAAACGGAAAGCTTTCCAGGGGTCGGGGCAACGGTGGTAATCACAACCACACCATTTGCCGCACGGGAACCATACATCGCTGTTGCAGCTGCATCCTTTAACAAAGTGATATTCTCGATTCGGTTCATGTCCAAGTCATACAATTTGGTAACCGAAACTTCAAATCCGTCCATGATGAAAAGCGGCAAGTTCGGGTTATTCTTCAAATTAGACTTTGACAAAGCATCTGCATCCAATTCCTTTACTCCAATACCGGAACGACCGCGAATGTACAACTCCGGCACGGCATTCGGGTCTGACCCCCACTCCGTGTTTTCTTGTATACGAAAAGACGGATCGAATGTCTGTAAGGCTGCTAAAACATTATTTTTAGATACTTTCAGCAACTCATCCCGTTCCACTTTTATCGCATTTCCCGTGAAACTTTTCTTATTGATGTTACCATATCCCGTGATCACCACCTCTTCCATCTCCATTTTTTCTTCCACCAAACGGATAGATAAAGGTTTATCATCATTCTTGGTATCATTGCTGACCACCACTTCTTTCGTGACCATACCGACAAAGGAAACAACAAAAACGGTACTGTCCATCGGGACAAAAGTGACTTTAAATGCTCCGTTCGCATCGGTTGCGACCCCCATCTTCGTTCCCTTGAGCATGACTGTCGCACCGGGTAGCGGTTCGCCCCGCTCATCCATCACGACTCCCCGGACGGTGCGTTCTTTTACTTTCACGTCCTTTTTGTCATTCGCTTCTTTCAACTTAATCACGATGATGTTGTTCACGATGTTGTAAGTATAGTTCGTGTTTTTCAAACAATACTGCAGAATCTCCTCCACGGAAGCGTCTTTAAATACTTTCGTCACGGAAGGAATCTTGGCGATTTCTTCAAAATTGTACAGCACATCATAAGATGTTTTACTTTTCAACTCCTCCAGCACCTGTTCCATGGTTGCATTCTGGAAGGTCAACGATAACTTCTGCGCCGCGGCAGGAGTTACCTTGAGTACGCACATGAAGCAGAGTAACAAGACTCCCTTCAGAATACCCGAGTGTAAAAAATTTTCTCTCATTTTTTTCCCAAATCTGAAATTCATATCCTACGGATTTTGTTAGTAATAATTCTGACTCAAGTAGTCCGGTCACCCGGACTACATATTTAGATCTTAGGCATGTCCTTCCACGAGCGAGTCATCAGGAATAACAAATAATCATAATGAGCTCGTGTCCGGGCATCACCCGTATAGCGTTGCTTTTTAAGCAACTCTTTTATCTTATCGTACACGGAGTACCACAAATGTTTCTGGTTATCTGCCGCAATGTTTTCCACCACCCAACGATGTCCGAAAACTTGATGTTCCGGTCCTTGCGCGGATTCTTCTTCTAATTCTTCATCCAAACCGGCGTTTACATCTGCCTCTGTTGCATAATATTGCCCGAACCATCTTACCCGACCGTTAATATCGACATCATTACGCACGTTTGAAATGAATTCCGCTTGCATCACCCGCTCCTCATCCGTCAACGCCCTTCCCCGTTTCGTGGGTTCGAATACAAGTTCATATAAATCCTCGATATACTCTTTCGGACTATATGAGTTAGGAGCACGATGATAAGTCAAAGATATGCGTTTGGTCTGATATAAATCGGTAATCACGTTTTTTTCCTTCACGACATAAGATTTCAAAATTTTCATCGCTTGAGAACCGTTAAAACTTAGATTTTTGATTACCTCTTCCTGATCCAACCACCTTAAATCTTTCAACTGCTCGATCACGAATTTCAAAGAAGCCCGTTGCACCTCTTTCGGCACGACTGTAAGCGTCGGATTCGGATCTCCCACGAACGCTTCATTCAAGTAGAAAGAACCGATATTCCGGTACACGTTGAACAAATATCCCTTTACCTGTGCCACTATAAAGCGATACATGTCATTCCGGTAATTATAATCTCGGTCTTCCTCATCCATCCATTCGTTCATGTGCTCCATGATATATTTCAAGTTCTTGAGCCCGTAAGCACTGGCTTTAATGGCATCGTCACCCAAATCGTACGATAATCCGCTGGGGTCGAAGGTCGTCAACAGATATTGTTCGGGAGCGAAACGATACATCGGATCACCGGCTTTCTCGGCAATCCACCCGGCAACCACCTTATTCTCCTCTTCCGGCGTATTCACATCAAATACAGGTTGGTATGCCACTTTTATAACATAATAGTCATACGTTCCCAGTTGAGGTACTAAAGCTACCCCTTTATCCTCCGGTTGAGCCACGTAATTAAAGCCGATATTATCCATCACGGAAGCCGTAATCCCGTACTTTTGAGTATAGGAAGCCGAACGCAAAGAATCCGTCGGGATAGCAGCCGAACCTGCCATATTATTAATCAATCCTAACGTGTGTCCAATCTCGTGACGCACGGCAGCCCGAATAGATTCTCCCTGCAACTCATCCGACAATTTCAAGTGGCGGGCTCCCTCGTCAACTTGCGAGGTCTGCACGAAACGTTGAATGTTATTCCATTTCAACAAGTCATGAAACAAGAATAGAGAAGCGTTACGAATCTCGCCATTACGAGGATCTACCCAAGAAGCGTCTTTCATCATCGTCACTACACCCGTCGGCACGTAGCGAATCGTGTTATATTTCATATTATCCGGATCGAACTCGGGATCATTTGTCGGGTAATCTTTTACCTGAATGGCATTTTTGAAACCGATAGCCTCGAAAGCCTTATTCCAATCCAAAACACCTTGCGCCACGTGCGCACGCCACGCTTTAGGGAAATTAGGATCCAGATAGAATACAATCGGTTTCACCGGTTCTGTCAATTTCCCTTGTCGATAGGCTTCCACATCCGCGGGTTGAATATCCCAACGCTCCATGTAATGTCTTTCAACGGAGCGATCGACCTTGGTTGTCATATTCTCACAAGCAGAAGTTGAGATACCTACCCTTGGGTCTGCCAAACGGGGACGCATTGTCGGATGCTCCGGCAACAGCATGAAGGTACGATTCACTTTAGCCGTTAAGGGTTCGCTCTTCGAAATCACGTATTGTCCGCCCATAACCAAATCAAACCAATATCCCAGACAGGAAACAACAGACACGTTATCCTCGAAAGCCTTTGTGCTCACCACGTATGACAAATCCTTTTTAAATTCAGGGGCTATCCCGGCACGACCGTACTCCTGCGTACGTTTCCCGCTACTGAAAGGTGTCATTTCTTCATCATGCCCCACAAGAAAATCCGTCATATCAAACACGATAGCCGTACTATCGGCATTATACGCCAACACGGGGAATGAATTGATAAGCGGATGAATACTATTCATACGGATAGCCTCCTGCACTCCCTCTTCACTCGAATCCGAATATAAAGGAAGTTGCCCATTACGACTAATTTCACACATCATCAGGGTACTGTCCTGCAACGAGAAAGCAAAATGTTTCGGGCGGGTTCCCATCAATCCCACGGTACCGCTCCCCACATCGGAAGTCTCCACGATCTTCGAGCCCAACAGGAACTCTCTGCCCAACAAAGAAACCGGCAACTCGAAATAGATTTTACCGTTCACCAAATGTAACGTCATAAAACCTTTCTTGGTATCGACTTTTTTACCTTTAAAAAGTTTGTCGTACTTGCTCAATTTCTCCACCTTCTCCGTGTCCTTTTTCTTTTTATCCTTTCTACCGGCAGCATGAATATCCGCAAAAGCCACCAGTACAAGAAGAACCGTGAATAAAACAAAACTTCTTTTCATCTGTTTATATTTTTATTTTCTTATTTATCAATTAATATCTCGCTCATTTCCAGTTACGCACATCCTCAATCTTTTCCAAAAGGAAGCCGTAATGACTCCGGGTTTCCCGTGAACCGCCGTTCAGTCGGGACTCCATTAATTTCTGTACCCGAATCAACAGCCCATGCCATAAATGCGCCTGATTATCATTAGACAAGTTCGTCACGTAATATTGGAAACCGAATCCTTGTACCGGCAACACGGGGTTTATCTCTTTCGCCAGTGTTTCCACTTGAGTCTGCCTTCTCTTCTTGCCATCTCCTAACCGATGATTCGGAATCTGTATCCGTTTCAATATAGCACACACGACCTCATACTGTAAAGTACGTTCGGCCTTCGTGAGATTCCTGCCCTTTATTGTCGATGCCCACACATGCGCATATATATCATCAAGGTATTCTTTGGGGGAATAACTCTTCGGGTCCCGGTAGTAGCCCAAGGATACCCGTTTCGTGTTCACCAGTTCCTTGGCAAACTTTTTCACCAGAATTTCTGACTTCGGCGTTCCCACTGTCAGGTTTTTAGTCACTTCCGGGGCATCAATCCAATCCAACGTGCGCAATTGCTCCATCACGAATATCGCGGCACGTTTCTGCTTCTCCTTGGGCAACACGCTGAAAGCGGTACGCCCGTCCCCGACAAAACTCTCGTTCAAGTAATACCCCCCGACATTCAACAAAGCATTTTTCAAGTATCCGGCAAACTGATTGGCAATTCCCCGGTACATATCTATCCGGTAGGTATAATCCCGGTCTTCCGCGTCCAACCAACCATTCATGTTTTTCAAGATATACTGCAAATTCTTGATACCGTAAGTCCCGGCTTTCACGGCATCGTCGCTTAAATCTTCGGTCAACGCACTCGGGTCATATTCGTCGTACACCTGCTGCTTGCCGTAACGATACATCGGATCTCCGGATTTAGCCGCAATCCAAGATTGTACCACACGAAGTTCTTCCTCCGCGTTCTTCGCCTCCGGTACCGGACGATATCCCACTTCAATAGCGTAATAATCATACACACCCAAATCCGGCGGAGTCAAACCGACTCCTTTATCTCCCGGTTGCGCGATATAATTATAACGGGCATAATCCATGATAGAAGGCGTAGTCCCGTATTTCCGGGTAAATACCGCACTCCTCAACGAATCAGCGGGAAAGGCTGCCGAAGCTGCCATATTATGCATCAATCCAAGACAATGCCCGACCTCGTGAGCAATAATATAACGCAGGCTCTCGTGCATCACTTCATCCGACAATTTAGGGGTACGTACACGCTCGTCCAGTTGTGCCGTCTGCACGAAACGCATCTCGTTCACCAATTTCACGATGTCATGATATACAAATACCGAAGCGTTCATAATCTCACCCGTGCGAGGGTCTACCCAAGAAGGGCCCATGGCATTCTCAACCCCAATCGGTGCATAACGCACGCAAGAGTATTTCAGGTTATCCGGGTCGAATTCCGCATCATCTTTCGGGAAATCCTTCGATTGAACGGCATTCTTAAAACCGATACGCTCGAATGCCTTGTTCCATGTCCGTATGCCTTCATGGATAGCATTCTTCCATGAAGCGGGGAAAGTATTATCCACGTAAAACACGATCGGTTTCACCGGTTCAACAAGTTCTCCCCGCTTGAATTTCTCCATGTCCGAAGGTTCCAGATTCCAACGATGCATAAAATAAGTTCGAGTACTCCGATCTACATCCATCCCCATGTGTACTCGGGATGAAACGAAATACCCTACTCTGGGATCCGCCAACCGCCAACGCATCATATCCTCCTTTTCCGGCAACAAAATCATGGAACGATTGACCTTCATGGTTACCTGTTCAGCATGCCGATACCCCGTATTCTTACGGGTAAGTACCTCGTGATAAGTCAACACCGAACAAATCGAGATATTATCTTCGAATGCTTTAAAAGAGTCCAAGTATGACAATGACTTATTCAATGTCGCCTGTCTGGTCAACAAACCGAATGCCGCAGTCTTTCCATACGGGTCGAAAGGATCCATTCGCTTGTTATCACCCAAAAACATTTCAGTCACATCGAAAACCACCGTGGTAGTGTCCCGATTATAAGCGGCAATTTTAAAGGCTTGCATCAACGGGATAATCGTACTTTTAGCCACAGCCTGTTGCATTCCGACCTCGTCAGCATACACGTTGGGACGAGTGCCATTCGTCACCTCCTGCATATACAGCGTGCTGTCAATAATATTGAATTTCACATGCAACGGCTCCGATGCTTTCTGCCCGACCAACACGTTCCCGTTATTACTGATCTCGCTCACCGTCGTTCCGAGCAGGAACTCCCGGTTCAAAAGATTCATGGGCAACTCGAAGTATAACTTCGCCCCGATCTTATGAATCGTCAGCAATCCCTTTTTAGTTTCCACCTTCTTCCCCCGGAAGAGGCGATCGTACTTCACGGAACGCTTCTGGGGAGCAGGTGCATCCGCCTTCACCTCTTGTTTCTTTTTCCCTTTCGCGGCAACCTCTCCGGTCACAAGAAACAAGAGTCCCATGATGCAGATGAATAACCTGTATATTTTTATTCTCATCTTCAAACACTTAAAGTATTAATCACCCTATTTATTTTGACTTCATAAAATCCTCCACGATAGAAAGCAAATAAGTATAGTGCGCACGAGTTTCATACGAGCCACTATTTTTCCTTTTTTCCATCACGGCTTTCACTTTTGTCAATAATTGATAATACAAATAGTTATTGTTATTCGTCGACGTGTTGAATACATAATAAATATAGTCAAACCCGGCACGCTCGTTCAATTCATTCATCTGATTCAATGAATGATAGTAATCCAACATATCGCCTTGGAAATTACCTGAAACAACCGGCATATCTCTCAAATGATCAAACAATTCCATTTGTTGATACACGGGTAAATCCGCACGAGGTGACAAAGCATGTACATCCCGATTCATCTCGGCCGCAAGCAATTCATCCACTTCACCTCTGGGAGTGAGAGGATCTGCCCCTTTAATTAAATTCTTCAACACTTCGGTTTGCAGGATACGCTCACATTCCGTGGGATTCGTTCCCTTTATCGCGGAAGCCCAGATACTCTCGTATAAATCCGTCAGATATTCTTCCGGCGAATAAGCATCTTTATCCCGATAAACTGCCAGCGACAAACGTTTCGTGTTCAATAGCGAACCGGCAAGATTTTTCAGCATCAACCGGGCTGTCGATCCGTCCAGCGGCAAATTCTTCACCACGTCGATGTTATCAATCCAATCCATGTCTTTCAATTGTTCAAACAGGAACTGTGCCGAACGTTTCTGCATCTCTTTCGAGACAATGGCAGACGTGGCGTAAGGATCACCGACCATATGCTCATTGATATAGAATCCCCCGATATTCATATTCACGTTATACAAATAACGCATATATTGAGAAGCTATTGCCTGATAAATATGGAATCGATAACTATAATCCGCATCCTGTCCATCCAGCCACTCGTTCAAATGACTCATGATATATTTCAAGTTCTTGATACCGTATTCCCCGGCTTTCACGGCATCGTCACCCAAATCTTCCGTCAAGGAAGTCGGGTCAAATACCCCGTAATAAATTTGTTGTTTCCCGTAACGATACATCGGGTCACCAATCTTATCCTCGATAATTTTGTTCAAGTGAGGAACTTCCTCTTCCGTACTCTTGGCATCCGGGAAGAAACGGTATCCCCAGTCTATCGCGTAGAAATCATATACACCCAAACGGGGAGGAGTTAATTTCACCCCTTTGTCTTCAGGCTGAGCGATATAATTAAACCGGGCATAGTCCATGATGGAAGGCGTCGTCCCGTATTTCTCCATAAACTCTTTATCACGATATTTCTCTACCGGAATTGAAGCCGACGAAGCCATATTGTGCATCAAACCGAGGCAGTGCCCAACCTCGTGCGCCACAATATAACGCATACTCTCTTCCAACACATCTTCCGGTAATTTTGTCGTGCGTACACGGGGATCCACTTGCGAAGTCTGCACGAAACGCATATCATTCACCAACTGGATCACATCATGATAAATGAACACCGAAGCTTGAATAATCTCACTATTCCGGGGATCTACCCAAGAAGGCCCCATAGCATTGGCGATACCGATAGGCGCGTAATAAACACAGTTATATTTTAAGTTGGCAGGATCAAACTCAGGATCATCTTTCGGGAAATCTTTCGCTACCATCACGTTTTTAAAACCGATCTTCTCGAACGCTTTGTTCCATTCCAACACGCCCTCTCTTACCGGTTTTTTCCATGCTTCCGGGAATTTGTCATCCACGTAGAACACGATCGGTTTCACCGGTTCCACCAACTCCCCTCTTTTATACGCCTCCACGTCTTTCGGACGAATATCCCATTTATTGGCATAAGTCAGTATCTGCACCTCATCCGCGTACCGAGTCAATTTCTCTTTAGATGAAGTGAAATAACCAATCCGGGGATCCGCCATACGGGCATGCATAACAGGTTCTTCCGGCAAAAGAACAAAAGAACGGTTCACTTTTATCCGCACGGGTTCTTGATAAGCAATCATCACGATTCCCATGTACAACAAATCCTGCGTGTAACTCAGGCAAGAGGTAATCGACATATTGTCCTCGAACGATTTCAACTGATCGACATACGACAGGTTCTTTTTAAAAGAAGCCCGACGGGCGCATGCCCCGTACATAGTCTTCTTCCCGTTCGGATCAAAAGGATCAAGCCGCTTGTTGTCACTCACCAGAAAATCAGTCATCTCAAACACGACGGCAGTACTATCCGCATTATACGCTTTCACTTTAAATCCCTGCATCACCGGACATCCCACTCCCTGTGCCAAGGCAGCAAGAACACCTTCTTCCTCGTAATCCGTGAATATTTGACGACGAGCTCTATTGGTCACTTCCCGCAATTCCACCGTACTATCGCGAAGTGTAAACTTTATATGTAAGGGTTGTTTCACCTTCTGTCCCACCAATACATTCCCGTTATCACTAATCTCCGAAACGGTGGAACCCAACAACATATCCCGCCCCATCAAGTTTAATGGAAATTCAAAATAGACCTTCCCGTCCATCTTGTGCAATGTAACCATCCCTTTCACTGTTTCCACCTTCTTGCCTTGGAACAGTTTCTCGTAAGGGGTTACCTTTTTCTCCTCTACCTTTTTCTTCTTCCTCGTTCCGGCGCTAAGCGGTTCTGCCGCGGAAAGCACAACAAGACAAGTAACAAAAAACAAAAAAGTTCGTCTCATAATAATCATCATTAATTTTAAAATAATACATACAATATCCTCACAACGAGCAAATTATTTACCCGATGCACATAACAATACCTTTGCAAATCTTATAAACTCACACCTGACAAGCTGGAAAAATACCTTTGGCACACTAGTGATTCGATCTTGTCAAATCTTGCATCACTATTACAGTATTTCCCTTTATCTCAAATTTTATATTTGTTGTCTGTTCCAATAATTCAAGCACATCATGTATATCCGTGTACTTGGGAAGTGTTCCTTTAAAATGATAGTTCTTCAAATTCTCGTTCATATAAAATATATGTACATTATACCAACGAGCTATCTTTCGCAGGATCACATCTATATTCTCTTTGTCAAACTTGAACGTATTCCCCATCCATGCTATATAAACCTCCACGTCCACCTCTCTCACGTTTACTCCATGTTCCGAGTAATACGCCTGTTGTCCCGGGGTTAGAACCACCTTTTCCTGCTCCCGTGTTGTCACCTCCACCTTTCCGGTCTTCAACGTGGTATGGGCGAAAGTTTCATCCATGTAACTCATCACGTTAAACGAGGTTCCTAATGCCCTCACCGCAAAACCTTTAGTTTTCACGATAAACGGTTTATCCGGATTCTTCGCCACCTCGAAGAATGCTTCTCCTTCCAGATAAATCTCTCTCGTTTTTCCATTAAACGCCACCGGATATTTAAGCTTGGAGCAAGCCCCTAACCATACCTTGGAACCATCCGCCAACTGCATGAAAAACTCCCCGTTAGCCGGAATTTCCAATGTATTATAAATGACTTTTGCATCCTCTCCCCCGGTCGTACCTTGATACACCAATTCCCCGCTATTCCGGTTGGATATCATCGTACCATTCCGCTCACTTAATACCACGTTGTCTTTTCCCAACTCTATCGCGCTACCATCCGACAAACGCAACACGGCTCTCTTGTCCCCGTGGGCAATAGCCGATGCCACCTGCATAACCTCATCACCGGAAAAGCTCTGTTGCAGCATATATATACCCCCAACCAACAAAGGAATAAGCAATATGGCTGCATACCGGAAAATTCTGTTTATCCGGCGTTGTCGGCGAACTTTTTCCATTCTCTCCTTTTCTCGCAAAAACTCCTTAAAAGCCATACGTTTATCAATCGTCCGATACAATTCAATCTTACGTACTAATTCTTTCTCATCCTGCAATCGTTCAAACAACCGCTTGTTCTCCTCCGAAACCGCAAGCCATTCATCTACCGTTCTTCGCTCCGCGACAGTGGCTTCCCCGCTGATTACACGGGCGATAGAAAATGATATTTTAAACGACTTGTCAGTTACTTTACTCATCATAGTGTGATTTTATACTCCTAATACACTTAAATCTACCAAAAGGGGGTAATGTAAGTTATATTTTTTCTGTAAAAAATACGTTCTTAGCGGCAAAAGGTTCATTTTCAATGAATATACACATAAAAAAAGAGGCTATCTTGGTGGCAGCCTCTATTTGTATTCTTTAGAAGTGTTCAAAAAATACTCAGATGCAAGGCTCTGATTTACAAAGATGAGGGAGCGTACTAAAGCACGTGATCGAATCTTTGGAAAGCAAGAACGCAGCAGACGAGTACTTTTTGGACATCTTCTTCAACTAAAATGAGAAAAACAATTCCTATAACTTATCCTTTAACGCATTATTCAACTTAATTAAAAGCGATTGATAATGCACTTTTGCGCTACCTGACGTTCCACCGATCTTGCTCTTCAACAAATTACGGGACTTAATTGCCATATCCTGCATATAAGCCTTCGAATCATCAATAGCAGATACATTCACGGCTCTTTGCCAACCGTAACCCGGCGTTCCGAACTGATTCTCGATCATACGCGAGGCAACATAACCTCTCCCGTATTCTTCATCCACTGTACGGAATTGATCTGCGAAACGACCAATCAAACCGCTCTCGTCCAAGCCGTAGGCAACAATCTCGTCCACCGAAGGAGCGAACCCGAAAGGAGAAGCGGATTTCTTACCGGCACCGTCACTCAATGACTCGCAGAACATATCCACCATAGCTTGTTGCAAAATCTTATCTCCTTGCGTCAACGACCTCCCCTGCAACAGGTTATTCCACGTCCCGTTGTAAAGATCCGTCATAAATTCATTGACCGTGTACGGTGAATTTGCCACGTGAGAAGAAAGAATCACGTTACTCGTCAAACCTCTCAAATCTTTCGCCACTCGATCACGCACGATAGCACTTCCATCCACGTGCAACGGGAAATGTTGCTTCAATTCCGTATTATTCAACCAATCGGAATCCTTGAATTGCTTCAACACCCAAGCCAAAGAAGCCTTCTGACGAGCTTTCGGCACTGCCTCGTAACGTTTACCCGGGGTACCTTCTTTCACTTCCGTCAAATAAATACCACCGACATTATACATCACGTTGCGCAAGTAACGGTAATATTGATTCATAATCTGACCGTATAAAGTCTGACGATGAGAATAATCCGCATCATCATTGATCCATCCCTTCAAATTTGAAAGAATATACTTCAGATTCTTCACCCCGTAATCACTTGCCTTTACCGGATCGTCACCCAAGTCCTCCTCTATAGCACTCGGATCATAACGCACCTGAATTTGCTGTCTCCCGTAACGATAGATCGGATCGCCCGCTTTCTCGTCCACCCATTTCTCCACGATTGCCTGTTCATCCCACTCATCCCGTGCATCAGGCACATACCGGTAATTCCATTTGATTAGAAACTCGTCATACACACCCAAATTCGGGGGAGTCAATTTCACACCCTTGTCACCCGGTTGAGCTACATAATTGAAACGGGCATAATCCATGATACAAGGTGTAGTCCCGTATTTTTGAGTAAACGTGGCGGAACGTAAAGAATCTACCGGGAAAGCAGCGGAAGAAGCCATATTATGCATGAATCCCAAACAGTGTCCTACTTCGTGAGCCACCACGTAAATTAATGATGCTTGCACCACGTCATCCGGCAACTTTTTCGTTCTCACGGAAGGATCAAGCTGTGCCGTCTGCACGAAACGCCAGTTATTAATCAATTGAATGATATTCCCGTAAACCAACACCGAGGCATTGATAATCTCTCCCGTTGTCGGGTCTGTCCATGACGGTCCCATAGCATTAGCCGTGGAATTTGGCACGTAGCGGATACAAGAATACTTCAAGTTATCCGGGTCAAAATCAGGATCATCCTTCGGGAAATCTTTCGCCACCATCACGTTCTTGAAACCGATCTTCTCGAACGCAATATTCCAAGTCGTCACGGCTTGACGAATCGGCTCTTTCCACAATTCCGGGAAAGCATCATCCACGTAGAACACGATCGGTTTCACGGGTTCCACCAGTTCGCCTCTCTTGTAAGCCTCCACATCTTTCGGTTCTATTCTCCAGCGATGAGCCACGGAATAACTTCCGATGGCATCCTCTTTCGTGATAGAAAGCCGGAGTTTATTACTATTGAATATACCCACGCGGGAATCCGAAATACGGGGACGCATCTTGTCTTCCGGCAAAAGCAGGATAGAACGCGTAACCGTTGCCGTGAAAGGATAATCATCCATCAGCTTCATCATTCCCATCACGCTCAATGACACCCCGTACGACATCACCGTCTTCACGCTCAAGTTATCATCGAAAGCCTTGATCTCGTCCAAATAAGACGCCTCCTTCTTGAAAGAAGAGGAAATCTTTACCATACCGCCCATCATGGCATCAGCGAAAAATCCCAAATCCTTCACGTTCGTGGTGAACAGCGTCGACATATCGATTACCACGGCCGAACTGTCGGCATTATACGCCTTCACGTCATACGAGTACAGGATCGGAGCGCCGTACACGCTACTCATCGCCTTCTGCAAATTATCGGTAGTCGCAGACGAACTCACGTAACGCAAGAATATAGAACTATCCCGTTTCGTGAATTTCAAATGTAACGGACTATTTGCCTTGTAGCCTATATCGCAAAACTCCGGAGAGGTCACGTTCGTCACCGTGGAAGCAAGCAAAATCTCACGTTCCATGTACTTCAACGGAATCTCAAAATACAACTTGTTACCCACCTTATGCAAGGTAATAAAATCACTCTTCGACGTAACTACATTTTTTCCTTTCAGCAACTTATCATAAGCACTTACTTTCTTGGGAGCAGGCAACGCTGCCGCGGTCGCACCTTTCTTCTTTTTCTCTTTACTTGCCGCATACAAATCCGACGACAACGGCATGGCAATCATTACTGCCAACAATACAAACATCCATTTTCTCATACTAAACTTATTAAATTAGTCATCTATTATATAACTTCATTTATTAATAGACACAAAAGTCAAAATCAGTTGACAAGAGAATCCATTATTTTTTTCGTGTACTATCCTTTGCTATTCAAAAAACGACGCTACTTTCTCTTTCAAAGCCCCTCCCCTCAAATCCGTGGCTACGATACGCCCTTCCTTGTCCAAAAGGAATATTTTCGGAATACCCGTCACGTTATAACGTTTCGCCACGGGACACTCCCACCCTTTCAACGAAGAAACATGCACCCAATTCAGACCGTGTTTGTCAATCGCTTTCTCCCAAGCATCTTTCTTATCATCCAGCGACACCCCGTACACCTCGAATCCTTTGTCCCTATACATATCATAAATCGCTTTCACGTTCGGCACTTCTGCCAAACAAGGTCCGCACCACGAAGCCCAGAAATCCAACAACACGTACTTCCCTCTCAACGACGAGAGCTTGATTGGCTTCCCGTCCGGAGCGGTCAAATCAATATCCGGGGCAAAACCACCCACGTTAATGGATTGAAGACTCATCATCCGGTCTTTCAACAACTGTCCCGGGTAAGAAGTTTTCACCTCCGGGGTCAAATTGCTATAATAATGTTCCACGTCCTCGAACGGGTATTCCTTGGCAATAAAATCACCGATCAAATAAGTAATCGCCAAACTATTATTATTGGAATCCACGAAATTCTTGATTTGCTCGTCCATAGCCTTTTTCATCATCTGCGTGGCTTTATATACGGAGTCCAGCTTCACGGAATCATCCTTCACGTTTACCATGGCAAACATACCGGCCAAACCCATTAAACTTTTTCCCATGGAAAGACTCTTCCCTTTCTGTATAATCTCCTGCTCGCGACTCCCTTTAATCCCGACTTTCCACGACTCGATTTTCTCTCCCTGTTTATTGGTCATTTGAGTTGCCATCACTTGAATAGGGATCTCGTCCAACAAAATATCCTGTTCGTCCTTGCCGATCACCAATTTTCGCATATCAATTTCAAGAATTATCCCCTTCATCTCGAACTTGCCGTCTTTCACGACAGCCGAATCCAATACTTGAAATTGTTTATCACCAATCTCCTTTTTCAGATAGGCAACCCTACCGTCACCATTTTCCCATGTCCCGGAAATCGTGTAAGTCCTCTCCTTGCTGCATCCTACCGCTAACAAGAGAACAGCACACAACCAATAACATACATTTTTTATCATAATATCTATTTTTAATAAAACATCATTTCTCATCCTTTACTCCAAAAATCTTTTTCATCTCTACCATCTTTTTCTCCTCCAACTGCTCATAATTTTTCTTCGCTTCGGCAGCTTTATCCTTTTGCCCGAGTTTCGTGTAAACTGCCGCAATCACGTCATAATAATTACTCCGCACGAGATCACTTTTCGTTTGATTTGCTTTCTCTTGGTCAGCAGTCATAATCTTCAATATCCCGTTCAATACTTTCTTGTCTTTCACGTGCTCCGTGATATACAAATAAGTACCGCCTCGAAAATCATTCTCGTAATTTAATATATTCAACTCGTCCGCGAACACCATCATACGAAACATCACATCCACCTTCCCCGTCAGACGCAGCTCGTTAATTGCCAGTTTGCACAAATAAGTCGGAAAACGCTTCACCGTGTTCTGTTCCAACATTTCCCGCAGAACCTCTTCTTTATCTGCCATCATCTTCAATGTATCCGCATTTGTTGTTTTCGTCGTTATTTGAATAATCTCTTTCACTGCATCTGCCATTCCGTTCCCCAATTGGCGTTCCAGATCATAACGATTCACTCCAACCCGATATTGAAACTTCTCAATCTGTTTGAAAACAAACTGATAAGCCTCCGTATAAGGATCAGTAATATACGCTCCCACGAGTCCCCAAACCTCCTTATCCATTAACTTCTCGAGCGGTATTGTCTTCATGAATTCAGAAGCAATCACAGGAATAATCTCTTTTTTAAAAGCCCCGTTCAATGCTGCCACGTAATCCCGTACCGTTTCGAAATCCCGGGCTCCCGCCTCGTACTTCTTTTGTAAGGCGGGCAATGCCTTCCCTTCCAATCCGGCTTTCATCCCTGCTATCAGATCTTCCGCCTTCTGGTATCCCGCCATCTGATGAATTACCTCACCATTCTGATCGATTAGCAACAGAGTCGGGAAACCGATAATGTACTCCTTGTATTTCTCCCGCAACATTTTTCCGTCCCCTTTCTCCATATCATACTTCGCATTCACGAAGTGAGCGTTAAAGAAATCACCCACCTGCTTCTGTGGGAATACATCTTTCGACAATCCTTTACAAGGACCACACCACACGGTATAGCAATCCATGAAAATCAACCGATTCCGCTCTTTTGCCTGCCGCAAAACTTCACTCCAAGGTTCATTCTCCATGAACACAATTCCTTCCTGTTTCTCTTCTTGGGCACACAAAACATACCCCCATCCTGTCAATAACAGGATTAAAAATAATTTTATTCTCATACAATTACATTTACATACTTTCTCGATTTTATTATTTCTGCTCCAAACCTATTTTCGCATAAAGTTCATTAACAGTCTGTATATATTCCTGATCAATTTGTGCTTTTACCTTTTCATCTTTGAACATCTCTTTCATATCCACAAGTTTTATTTTATAGCGTTCGTCAAATTCCTTTGCGCACTCTTCACTTCTCTTTTTATCCCCCAAACGATAATATCCTATGGCCAAAATATCATAGTTATTCGACGTGAAAAGGGTAATTTTTCCATTACTTTTTTCATCATCCATACTCTGTCTTTCTTGAATAATTGCCAGATATTTCCTGATAACCTCCTTTTGTGTCTTATTATTTGCAAATTCTATTATATATTTATACATATCTGGACGAAAGGAGTATTCATCTCTTGTTGCACGCAAGGTTTTATCCGCTTCAAGCATAGCATCCAGTGCCACAATATCTCCTTTCATCCGGATATCATTGACTGCAAGCTTCGCATACAACTCATTAAATCCCTTCACGCTAGCACTCTGCAATAACTTTTTCAACACCTTTTCCTTCTCTCGCATCATGGCTAAGGTATCCGCACACGTATTATTAAGAGTTATATTCACAATTTCCCGAACAGCATCAGACATCGTCCTTTGCAAACGAGTTTCAATATCATACCTGTTCATTTTAAGCTTATACTGATAATCATCTAAATGTTTGACTACATACTCGTACTGTGGAGAATAGGCATCTTTCAGGTAAGGCAGGTACATATCAAACAACTCTTTACTTTTTAACGAATCCAACGGCATGGATTCAATATACTCTCTTATAACTCTCTCTTTTGTATCCTGATCGTAAGCAACATCAAGTGCCTTACAATAATCTTGCATCAATTCCAAAGAACGTTCCCCTGCATCATAACGTTTTTGAAATACAGTCAATGTCTTACCATCCAATCCGTCTTGCAAAGCCACAATAAGTGCATCCGGCTCCGTGTAACCGACCACTTTGTGAACGATACTTTCATCCGCAGGATTAATCACCAGCATAGTAGGGAATCCCGGAATATCACTCTTGTATTTTTTGTACAACATGATTCCCTCCCCTTTTTCCATGTCATACTTACAACACACGAAATGAGAGTTCAAGAAATCACCAACCTTTTTCTGTGGGAAAACATTTTGAGCCAAACCTTTACATGGTCCACACCAAGAAGTGTAACAATCCATAAAAATCATTCTTTTCTCTTTTGCCGCCTTATCCTTTACTGCATCCCACGACTCATTCTCCATGAAAACAGTCTGAGAGAACGTGAGGCCTGTTATAAACAGGCTCACGCATAAAATAAATAATTTTTTCACGTTTCTATGATTTTCAAATTAAATCAATAATTACTCTCCTAATTCAGGAATATCCCAATTCAAATACTTTTTACAATACTCCTTAACAAGACCTTCATTCACGATAATGTTTGAACTCTTGGCACGAATCTCTGCTTTTTCTTCTGCAGACGCATACATGATATATGCAACATAATCAGCAAAAGCATTCAAGCATGTAGGAATACCATACCATTTGGAAATATAAACATAATACCCCGTTTCATTATCCTCATCATCAAAGCCGTCATATAAAGTCGCAACTTTTATTGCTCCAGCACTCACGAGTCCACTTGAATAAGGATCATAAGAGAAGAATATATTTCCTTCATCCCAACCATCTTCATGCTCCCCGACTATATAATCGTAATAAAAATACCCGAGCCAATTGTCCCATGCAGTCTTATTATTACTTTCAAAAGCATCCGGATTCGGCAGATTTTTTAATGCCTCATAAAAAATCAATGCAGTCCATCCACGTTTTATGGACTCCTTATCAATTTTATCAAACTCGGGACCTACCGGAGCCAGCAGCAAATAGCGACTACCATTCCATCCATAAGCAACCTCTTCAAATGTTTCTTCCAAATCAGGATACTCTTCTTTTGAAGTATAGTTCAAATAATCCTCCAATTCACAAGAATGAAATACACGTCCCTCAAAAGCAATATACAATCCCATATATTCGCCAAGAATGCTATTAGGCATATTCGCCATTACTTCATTTTCCAAGAAATCCAGAGCTTTTACAATATAATCCGGATTCGCCTCTTCATATTCGTAATCTAAAGAACTTGAAGAATAATTTTCACTTGTAGTCCATGCATAAAACAGGTCATTTGCAGGAACATTGTATTGACACCACACTCCAAATTTGTCAAAAAACTCTTTCATCCGCTTTCCATGAACCGTAGACTCATCAAACGACGGTCCATCAGGAAGCTGTACATCAAAATCTGCATCATCACCGCGGTCACAAGCCATTGCCGTCACCATTATACACAAAACCAATATATATTTAAATGTTTTCATCTCTTTCCTATTTAAATTTCCATTAATTTTCATTTCGCGCAGGACGAGAATTAGGTACCAAATTAGGAGATTGATTACGTTCCGCTATCGGGAAGTTCAAAATAAAAGCGGGATCTTTCTCTTGCAAAGTAAACGTTACAAATGTATTACCACTTGTCCCCGCATAATTATAACGATGAGTAACCTGCTTCTGTCCTTGTCTTCGCATATCCCACCAGCGATGACATTCTTCAAAACACAACTCCCGACGACGTTCATCCCAACAGAATTGAACAAGAGCATCATTAGAGGTAAAATCGGCCAAAGTTAAAGTCGTATAAGGATTAATTCGTTTTTCCCGCAAAGAATTCAGATACCCGACAGCTTTCGCGTTATCTCCCGCTTCATTCCGACGTGCATAAGCTTCAGCCAACGAAACATAAACCTCTCCGGTCCGCAAGCATTGCTGTAAAGCCTTCTCGTCATCACAATCATATTTCAATGTTCTATAAGTATTATAACTGTCTGCATAGCTGGATGAAGACATTTTCGAAGGTAATATAAACCAATAAAGTAAACGTCTATCCCCTGTCTTCGCCGCTTCATCGGTATCATACATTTCTACCAATGTTTTTTGTCCGTCATAATTGGTTTGAGAAGACACAGCTATCCAATACCCGGAATAATACACGCCATATTTGCTAAAAAGGCTATAAAACGTCCTGCCACTACTGGAATAGGATGGAGTTGTATTATAACTCCAGATAATCTCCGGATTACTTTTCTGAATAAAATTAATCACGTTTTTATCAGCACCAGTTCTTGAATTCGTAGATTTCGTTTCACTCGTAATATCCATCAAACCGGACTTACGTTCCAGCAACTCCTCTCCATACTTTATAACATTGTCCCAATCTTCCATGAACAAATAAATACGGGTAGCAAGAGCAAGAGCCGCATCGTACCCTATCGTGTAATAATCCCCTGTTGCTTTATCCTTCAGATTTACGATAGCGTTCTCTATATCCGAAGCCATACTTTCCCAAACCTGAGACACGGTTGCACGAGCGGGTGAATTGACAATAATCTCAGACTTTAACACCAAAGGCACACACAAATCATCCGTGCTAGCTTCATTATATGCTTGTGCATACAAATTAGCTAAATAGAAATATGCCATGGCACGCGTAAAATAAGATTGCCCTAACAATATTTCACGCTTATCCTTATCTCCTTCTGCATCAACGCCTCCTTCAAGACAAAGATTAGCCACTTTCACTTGTTTGAAAAGATAAAGATAGGCTTCATCTGAAAAATAATCATTTTCAACCTCTGACTGCCAAGTATAGAGATCCCCGTAATGAGTTACATTATCGGAAGTATACGAGTAATCTACAAAACGTGAATAACATTCTTGAAATTCAGCATCATCCGTCATCAATTGAACCCAACAGGTTTTACTGTACAAATCTTTAAAATAGCCATCTCCCTGTAACAGTTCCGTATAATGCTCCACGGTTTCCGGAACAATCAAATTTTGAGCTGAACGTTCCAGAAAATCATCACAACCGAATACTACTCCAGCCAGAATCACAACACTTAATAATTTATATATTGTTTTCATATGACAGAATTTTAGAATGTTATGTTCAAATTTAAAGTATAGGCTCTTGTCAACGGTGTTGTGGCAAAAGCTGCCTCGGGATCGGAACCTTCCCATCGTTTATCTGCCCAAGTAAATAAATTTGTTGCTTGCAATCCTATCGTGCAATCCGTGATACGCCACTTGGAAACAAACTTCCGAGGAACCAAATAATTCAATGACAAACTTCTCATTTTCAAGAAATCAGTCTTTGCCACACGAACAGTTGATTTATCATACATCGTTGTTCCGTTCACCTCTGTCTTTCCTGTCAATATATATCTATTCTTCAGCTTGTTATACACTCTGCTATTATAAAGAACAGGAACATCGGTTTTAGCTTCATCACCAGATTCTCGCCAACGCTTAGCATATTCTTTTGACACATTCGACATCGGATTAAACACATAATTTCTATTACTTCCATAAATATCAGAGAGTCTGTTCACTCCACCAAATTGATAAGTAAAACTACCGCTTAAACGTAATCCTTTCCACCCGACACTCAGGTTAATACCTCCTTGATTAGGGGCTGTCATAACTCCGGATTTCACAAGATTTACTTCATCTGACCAAAGAGAATAATTTTGATTTTCTTCCCCATCTATATTCGTAAAAGTTGTATTTCCATACATATCACGGAATACCGGATAACCAGTCTCGTGATTCAACCCTGCAAAATCATACGAATAAAGCGTTCCCAACGCCTCTCCAACCACTAAAGCATTACCGGCTAATTTATCTTCATTTGTGACCAAACTTTCATTCGCATCAATAAGTTTATTCCGATTATAAGAATAATTAATCCCTATCGCAATATCCCAATCTTTGGTTCTCAATGGAATAATAGTTGTCCCTATTTCAACACCTCTATTATCGACCTTCCCTGCATTAATTTTAACAGTTTGAATTCCATTAGATTGAGACACATTCTTAGTCATAATCATATCCGTTCCCTGTTTCTTATAGACGTCAGCAACAACAGAAACCCGATTATCCAACAAAGACAAATCCAATCCGATGTTATACGATGTCGTTTTTTCCCAACGCAAATCCGGATTGGGCAAATAAGCAATTGTTGATTCATTATGCTCTGTTGTAGCATTCTGTGACCCTAACTTTATCACCAAATCCGGAGATGTACCGCTATCAACATTCCCTTGTATTCCGTAGGATGCCCGCACTGCTAAATAGGAAATAATATTATTATCCCTCAGGAAATTTTCATTGCTCAAAGTATATTTACCCGACACTGACCAAATAGGTAAAAATCGATATTTCGGGTTAGAACCAAACTGATTGGAGCCATCCATACGTATATTCCCATTCACCACAAACTTATCCTTATATGAATAAGATCCGGTAAAGATCCATGATACATAATTCTGAGTCGATTTTGTCAATGACGGATTAAGAGAACCTCCTGCAAGCAGCGTTGTATAGGCTGTTGTTATTGCAGGATTAAATGTTTCTCCCCGATCCGGTTGCCACCCATAATACGTTCCGGACAATCCATCCGTTTTTACCTGACGAATTTCTGATACCGCCATTAAATTCACCACGTGCTCCTCCTTTAGCACGTAATTAAATTCCAACGTATTCTGTACCGTATAGGTATCTGATTGTGACGTATTTTTAGTATAAATACCTCCTGTAGGAATCGAAGAACCATCTTTAATTTCAGCCTTTGTTTTATCCCCTTCTGCTGCCACGTAAGTATTATAAAAATCTAAATTATACCCGCGCAAATCAGATACATAATATGAGCTTTCTGTTGCCCAACTCTTTTTCATCGAATGACTATTCTGATAGGACAGTTGCAACTTATATTTCAGACCTCTCCATATATTCCACTCCAAATTAAGTTGCGAAGAAAGCTGATTCACACGTCCGGATTGTCCCGTTTCATCCATCTCGTTGAGAATATTATAATAAATATAATTTCCCCAATCCCGGTAATACCGATTATACGTATCATAATAATATAAAGACCCGTCTTCATTGTAACACGGGATTGCCCGAGAGGTATTATAAGCATAAGTATTCGGGTTTACAGAAGAATGGAATCCAAGAGTATTCTTAGTTGAAACATTTGCCTGAAAACTCAAATAAAGTTTTTCCTTCAATAACCATGAATTAACCTTTGCCGTTGCGGTAAAACGTCGACTGTAATTTTTTATTGCAGTACTTTGCGTGTCGTCATACCCGAAAGAAGTATAATAACGTGTTCCATCACTTCCCCCGCTCAAACTAAGTGAATGAGCATGTGTAAACGAATTACGGAATAGAATATCATACCAGTCGGTATTCATGTCGGCCAATTTTTGTACACCATTCGTGAACTCCTCATACGTAATCTCACGACTTATCCATTTCATATAAAGTCCCTCATAGCCATATTCCACGGGCATAGAAGAATAAGCTGAATTATCTTCAATAATCTCCTTTGAAAGTTGTAACCTTTCACTTGCATTCATTCTCTCCAAATCAGCATAAGACATACGTTGATTAATAGCATAACTCCCCGAATAAGAAATTTTTGGAGGTCCTGCCTGTCCTTGTTTGGTTGTGACAACTATAACCCCGTTAGCAGCTTGTACTCCATAAATAGCTGTTGCTGAAGCATCTTTCAATACCGTAATTTTATCAATATCGTTCGGATTAATACCTGATATCGCATTACCTACAAGATAAGCAGCATCATCACCATTCAAATCAGTCATGTTAACTTCGCCCATATCATCCTCGGTCAAAATAACTCCATCCAATACCCATAACGGGGCCCGGTTCCCCAAAATGGACGACGTGCCGCGAATTCGTATCTTGGCAGAAGCCCCCGGATCTCCCGAGTTAATAATCACATTCATACCTGTAATCTGTCCTTGTAACATACTCTCGATACTTGGGACGCCCCCTATCCTCACTTTTGCAGCATCGATAACACTCACAGCACCTGCAATCTGCGACTTTTTCATATTTTGATAACCGGTAATCACAACCTCGTCCATTTCCAACAAATCTTCCTCCATGATAATTACCCAATCGCCTTTTTTCGGTCGGTCCTTATAAGCGATTGTCTTGGATTTCATCCCAACAAATGAAAAAACAAATTCCACGTGCGCCGTAGTATCAGGAATCAAAATAAAAAACACACCATCAACATTAGTAACCACTCCTGTTGTTGTCCCTTTTATCAAGACAGTCGCTCCCGGAATAGGTTTTTCCTCTCGATCTATCACTTTACCACTCACCACCGTGGATTTGTTCTCCTTCTTCGTTTGAGACAGATCTACCAATTTCGGCGAAATCACCACAATCTGATCCTCGATCATATACCAGAGTTGCGTTCCTTTCAAACACTCCGCCAAGACTTCCTGTAAATCTTTATCCTTCGCGTTCATTGTCACCTTTCCCACCTGCTCCACCTCATTGTTGCTATACACGAACTCGTAACCTGTGCTCTTCGTGATCTCTTTAAAAATTTCTTTAAGAGTAGCATCCTTTACGTCTATACTCAATCGCACTTGCGAAAAAGTATTCGCCGAAACCGTGGATAAACCCAGAACAAAAATGCAAATAAAGACTCTCATAATTCTTAACATTTTACAAATGACATTAGACTCCCATCCTATGTCAAAATCTCGAATTTTTTCCATAGATTTGTACTGATTAATAGTTAATAATTTGCCATTCCCCAATGGCAGTTATCTCAAGAGTGGGGTTCTGTTAGAGCAGAACCCTATTTTTATGCATCATTCCAATTGAACTATCAAAACCCGCTTATTCAATTCAAACTTCACCCGTGTCGTCAATGCCAGCAATTCCAATACCTTATCTATCTTCTCGTACTTGGGCAGATTACCCGTGAAACGCATCTCCCGCAAGGCGGCATTCTGGATAAAGACATCTATATTATACCAACGTTCCAATTTCTTCAACACGTCTTCCAAAGATTCGTTCTCGAACACGAATCGCTCATTTTTCCAAGCTATATAAGGATGAATATCCACTTGTTCGACCTTCAATTCATGCTCGACACAAGTCACTTGTTCTCCCGGACTCAGCACCACTTGTTGCTGATTCAATGATACCTCCACAGCCCCTCTCACCAGTGTCGTCTGCTGATTCTCGTCCGGGTACGCTTTCATGTTAAAACACGTCCCCAACACCCGGACATCCATCCCGTTTGTCTTCACGATAAACGGTCGCAAACTATCTTTAGCCACGTCGAAAAAGGCCTCTCCTTCCAACAATACCTGACGATCTTTTCCCGAGAACTGTGCCGGATAACGAATCTTAGAATCGGCATTCAAAGTAACAACCGTCCCGTCAGCTAAATTCAACACGAACTCGCCACCTCTCGGAACCTGTAACGTGTGCCATTCGACAGCCTTCTCCGCCGGAACTTCCGTGTAAACCAACTTTCTTCCGTCATTCACGAAATTCTCCCCCTCCACCTTTTCATATAGGGTATCCCGCCCCGATTCCAACTCTATCGCTTTCCCCGATTCCAAGAATAAAATTGCTTTCGAACGTCCATATTCTATTTCCTGTACATATTGTACCGGTTCCTCCCGATCCTTCATTAAATACCATGCAGTTACCCCCAAACTGAATAAAATAATCACGGAAGCCGCATACCTCCATATCGAACGATACGCGCTTTTGCGAGATTCAGTCAATCGCGGAGTAAGTTTTTTCCAATCCTCCACGGAATTAAACCTTTGGTATCCGCGTATTTCATTCTGCACATAATCAGAATTTTGCAATCGTTCAAACAAGGCTCTATTCTTCTCGCTCTCGTTTACCCATTCCTCCAACTCTTTCGCTTCTTTAGTACTCGCCTCCTTCCGAAAATAAGCTAAAATCAAACGAACCACCTCTTTTCGATTATATCTTTTAACGATCGTTTAATGATGTTTGAATTTGTGTTACAGAAGAGGGAAAGATCGGTTTCTTTTAAACATCTAATAGTTAAAACATTGACGAGAGAAAGATGCAACAGTTTAATAAAAAGGAAAAATGAAAATGGACATAAAAAAAGGATATAAAAAAACGATCGTTTAATCTTTACTATTAAAACAGCCAAAGTCCAAAAAGGATGACAAGAAAAACGAATTATTTTTTAAAATTTATCTATCCAATTTCCCGTTGCGTAATTTGCGCAGCGTAAATTACACAACGGGAACATCCTACCGTGAACCCAAGGTAATCCCAAGATAATCCTACCTCTCCTTCGAAGCTGTTTCGAATATTCGCCAGTGCATCACCATCTCCAGCTAGTCAAGCAACGGCGAAGATTCCGCATTGCTTCGAAGTAGGGATAGGATTACGGTAGGATTATCTTGGGTTCACCATAGGAATACTTTAAAACGACAGTCATCAATTGATCAGAAAAACATGAAAATCACTACGGGATAAAGATGCTGTAAACGCTCCCGAAGATATTTTTTGGCACGCTGCCGCTGTGTCTTCACTGTCGATTCCGCCACGTCCAGTTGCTCGCAAATAGTCTTAATATCAAGCATTTCCATGTAACTCATTTTGAAGATACGGCGGCATTCAAGCGGCAATTCTTCTATCGCCGCGAAAACCTCCTCGAATACATCGGTTTCTACCTGAAAACAGAAAACATCCTCTTCGTCAAGAATTTTCCATTCCATACTCCGGTTGGCTTTCTCACGGGTATGTAACTTATCCAAATAATTAATAGCAGCATTCTGAACGCAAAGATACAGATAAGACTTCAGAGCCGTTTCGTTCGCGAACTTGCCTTGGGATTCCCAAAAACGAAGGAAAACCTCTTGCACGATATCCCGTGCCGCCTCCTCATCATGCACAAATTTATTGGCAAAATAGCAAAGTGAAGCGTAATACCTATGGAATACACTTTCAAAGACTTTCGGTTGCTTTACATTCACTATATCCACGAACGTCATTTTAAAAGGTTAAATCAACTCTCATCTGCCTCACTCTCTGACTCCAAAAATACATTATTTCTGTCAAACATTAACAAAATAGAACAGGAAATATAACATCAAACAGTTAAATCACTCACTATAAAGGAGTATCCAAGAGAAAAACAATATTCACAAATGAATAAAGAATCGAGCCGTTTCCTCCAAGGTATGAAAACGAAAATCAGGTAACGTTTTCAACAATTTGGCACTGGAATAACGGGATTTATTTTGAGAGGAACGGGCAGTTTCACGTGTAAAAGCCGGTTTCTTTCCTGTAAACAAGGAAAAGAAAGCGAGCAAACGCCAAGCTAAAGAAGTCATCCAAGGCGCCATCCGTATATATGGCGGTCGTTTCCCCGCAGCACGGGCTATCACGGTAAACAACTCCTTGTAAGAATAATTTCCACCGCAAAGCACGAACCGCTCTCCCCGGATGGAAGAAATATTTACCAAGCGAATCATTGCCTCGCAAACATCCCTCACGTCCACGTAACCGTTCACCCCACCGGTGTAAAAAGGCATTCCTTTCCGGGCTTGCTCGAACAATTTGGCACTACTACGTCCCCGAAGTCCGGTACCCAGAATAATCGCCGGGTTGACAATGACAGCCTCCATCCCTTTCCGCACGTAATCCCACACGATCTGCTCGGACGCTCCCTTACTGCCCGAATAAAGCGAATGAACAGAGCCGGGGATTTCGGGTGTAACCTCGTCAATAATGACTCTCTCGTCAGGAGCATCCCCCAAGGCGGCAATAGAACTCACGAAACAGAGCCGCACGCGATGTTGCAGGCAAAGGGAACATATATTCTCTGTTCCCCGGATATTCGTCTGCAACAGGGTATCCCTATCGCTCCCGTTAAAAGAAACCATCGCCGCGCAGTGGTACACCGTGTGGACTTTCTCCATGCTCGGGGAGATGGATTCCCCATCCAACACGTCCCCCTCTACCCATGTTACACGAGAAACAGCTTCTTCCAGGGACGAGAAATAACGAGAAAAGAGAGCCATTGTCTCCTCGACACGACTCTCTTTTCTTTTTAATGCTATGATTGTCTCGCCCGAACGAGCCAGATGACACAACAAATGGCTACCCAATAACCCGGTAGCCCCGGTTACCATTACTGCCAATTAAACACGATGTTTTGTTTCACATCGGGATGCAGACTCAAATGTACGGGACAAGTATGCGCCACACGCTCCAGAATCTTTTTCTCTTTCTCGGTATACCCGTTCGCCGGGAAATTAAAGATTACATCAATCTCCGCTATACGGCGAGGCTCTGCAGCCATCTTCTTGGTAATCTCGATGTCAGTTCCTGTCAGATCGATTCCGTTATTTTGGGCATAAATTCCCATGATTGTCATGGCACAGGCTGCCAAAGAAGTAGAACACAAATCGGTCGGAGAAAAAGCCTCCCCCTTACCGTTATTATCCGTCGGAGCATCCGTGATAATCGTCGTACCACTCTGTAAATGCGTGCATTCCACGCGTAGACCTCCTAAATATTTTGCTTTTACTGTTGCCATACTCTCTTTTTTTAGATTTAACTCTTCAAAAGTAATCATTTCCGGACAGCTTTACAAGAGAAGTGTCCGTAAAAAAAGCATTCCCGCAACCTTATGGACGTTGTCACCCTTACAAACCCTAGGTGTCAGCTTTTCCTTTCGGTTTTGTAAATTTTGAATTAATTCCCTAAATTATCAAGATTTATCCAATGATTGTCGATTTCTAGCACAATTTTTGATATACCTCTAGTATCCCTATTGACACTTTTCTTATGCCGGGTGGCATTCATATTCCTACCACACCACACACACGACAGAAGCCACCCGGTTCTTTCTAAAACAAATCAATAGCTTCACGCACGTACTCGATACGCATATTGGAACCCGTGACAACCACGAGGTCGAAACGTATTTCCCGATGTATATTCTTTTTCGTGAGATAAGCAGCCCCGGCAACTTGCAGACTTTTCTTTTTCTTGTAATCCAGCAACTCGAAAATATCCACCTCTTCGCTCGTCCGGGTTTTCACCTCGACCACGACAAGCATCTCTCCGTCCAAACACACGAAATCCAATTCCCGACGTCCGATTCGCCAATTTCGTTCCAAAACAGTATATCCCAGATCTAACAGATAAAGATACACCTTATCTTCTCCCAACTTTCCGAATTCATTATGCCAAGCCATAGTCAAGTCTTCCCCTAATTTACAGGCTAAAAAGAGTTCCGCAATGTTATATAAATCTAAGATAAAAGCAAAATATTTTGCATGAAAATCATTGAAAGGAGTCATTTTAGCATTTTGCCTAGTTTATAAAGTCGAGCCTTCGGCTCTTAAAGTTCATAAAGTCTATAAGGTCACGGGAGTCCTTCGGACTGTGTTCATCGGCAGCTTGGCTGCCGTAGACTAAGCGCCCGCAGGGTCCACGGACTTTATGAACCTTATGGACTTTATGAACCTTTGACTAAAAGGGCGAAAGCGTCAAAACGCTTTTGCCCTGAGTTTATTACCTCGAAGTTTTGAATTCTAATCGGAATTGCCTATCTTTGTAAGGTTTTTGGGAAAAGTAGTAGTTATGGCTAAAAAAAGAGTTTTATTTATATCTCAAGAGATTGTACCTTATCTTCCTGATTCCGAAATGGCTAATATCGGAAGATATTTACCTCAGGGGATTCAAGAAAAAGGTAAAGAAATCAGAACGTTCATGCCGCGTTACGGCTGTATCAATGAAAGACGCAATCAATTGCACGAGGTCATCCGGTTATCCGGGATGAATTTGATTATCAATGACACTGACCATCCTTTGATTATCAAGGTTGCATCCATACAATCTGCAAGAATGCAGGTGTATTTCATTGACAACGAAGATTATTTTCAACGCAAACACACGATCGCCGATGAAGACGGAACATTTTTTCCCGATAACGACGAACGTTCGATATTTTTCGCGCGGGGTGTTTTCGAAACGGTACGCAAGCTAAGATGGGCACCGGACTTGATCTATTGTCAGGGATGGTTTACCGCATTGATTCCGCTTTACCTCAAAAAAGAGTACCATGATGACCCGGTATTCTCCAAAACAAAAGTGGTATTCTCCACTTACAACGATAAATTCGAGGGAAAATTGGATAGCAAATTCGAGGAGAAAGCTATGACGGAAGGAGTTGCACGCAAAGACGTGGCCCTTATAAAAGATCCGACACACACGAATATCAACAAATTGGCATTCCAATACGCAGATGGCATCATCTTTAATCACAAGGACGTGGATGACGAACTTCGTACTTTCGCCAGCGAATTGAAGAAACCGACCTTGGAGTACCCCGGGGAGCAATGCTATATTGATGCATATTCCGACTTTTTTGACAAAATAATCGAATAAACATAGAAACAAGCGGCAATGGTTGTTAGCCGCTTGTTTTATTATTAACAAATATATAAAACACGACAAACATTATGTGTGGTATTGTGGGATACATCGGGCCCAAAGAAGCCTGTCCAATCTTAATCAATGGTCTGAAACGCCTGGAATACCGGGGATACGATTCTGCCGGGATCGCGTTGATTCACAACGATGACATCAGAGTTTACAAATGCAAGGGAAGAGTGCTCGACCTCGAACAACACATGGAACTCGAAGACACGAGTGCCACGATCGGGATGGGGCATACGCGCTGGGCTACCCACGGGGAGCCGAATGACGCGAACGCTCACCCGCATACTTCCATGAACGGTCTTTTCTCTATCGTGCATAACGGTATTATCGAGAATCATTCCCTGTTGAAAGAAAAATTACAGGCAAGAGGCTACGCGTTCAAAAGCGAAACCGACACGGAAGTATTGGCAAACCTCATCGAGTACATATACTTGAAAGGTCAGATAAATGCAGAAAACGCGGTTCGTCTGGCTCTGACCAAAGTAATCGGTGCCTACGGGCTGGTTGTTTTGTGCAAAGCGGAAGCGGATCAACTCGTGGTGGCACGCAAAGGCAGTCCTCTGGTAATCGGAGTGGGACAAGGCGAGTATTTCGTGGCATCCGACGCCACGCCTATCGTGGAATACACGAAAAACGTGATTTACCTGAACGACGATGATGTCGCTATCCTGAAAAGAGACGAGATGATCTTGAAAACGATCAAGAATACCCCGGTCTCTTTAAGCATCCAACACGTGGATATCGACATCGAGAAAATAGAAAAAGGCGGTTTCCCGCACTTCATGTTGAAGGAGATTTTCGAACAAGTAAATTCTATCTATGACACTATCCGGGGACGGGTGAACGTGGATGCCTCCGAGATTTACCTTGGTGGTATCTCTGAAATCATCCCGAAGATGGTAAACGCACACCGGATTATCATTATCGGTTGCGGAACGTCATGGCATGCCGGACTGGTCGGCGAGTACATGCTGGAAGAATTTACCCGTATCCCGGTAGAAGTGGAATACGCTTCGGAATTCCGTTATCGCAACCCGATAGTGAATGAAAACGATATCGTGATAGCCATCTCCCAAAGTGGAGAAACAGCCGACACATTGGCAGCTATCAAGTATGCCAAAACACACGGGGCCACGGTTATAGGCATTTGCAACGTGGTCGGTTCAAGCATCGCACGCGAAACGGATGCCGGAGTATACACCCACGCAGGACCGGAAATCGGTGTCGCCTCCACGAAAGCGTTTACCGCCCAAATATCCGTACTTGCCATGATGGCTTTGCAAATAGGTCACCGTAAAGGGACACTGGCAGACGATATATATAAAAAATATATCAACGAACTCTATAACCTACCGGATAAAGTCAAAGCTATACTGGAAAAGGACAACATAATCAAAGAAATTTCCGCTATCTACAAGGACTCCACGAATGCCATTTATCTGGGAAGAGGTTGTCAATTCCCCGTGGCTCTCGAAGGAGCGTTGAAGTTGAAAGAAATTTCCTATATCCATGCCGAAGGATACCCGGCAGCGGAGATGAAACACGGTCCCATCGCCTTGATTGACGAGAATATGCCCGTGTTCGCCATTGCCACAAACGACAATTACTACGATAAAATCGTTTCCAACATCAAAGAAGTACAGTCCCGCAAAGGACACGTGATCGCTCTGGTAAACGATAACGACACGCAAGTCACAAAACTAGCGGAACACGTGATCGAAATTCCCGAAACACTGGAATTCCTTTCCCCGCTGCTGAACGTGATTCCATTACAACTTATCTCCTATCACATTGCCGTGATGAGAGGCTGTAACGTGGATATGCCGCGCAACCTTGCAAAATCGGTAACTGTAGAATAAAGCAATAAAAAAGGGGTTTTAAAAACCCCTTTTTTATTGCTTTAACGATTGCTGCCATTTCCACACGTTCCTCATCGTGTCCTCGATCGGTGTCGCGGCCTTCCATCCCAACTCTTTATTCGCTAAAGTCGTATCAGCCCACACCTTCTCGATATCACCGGCACGACGTCCCACGATTTTGTAATTCACCTTTACCCCGGTTGCCCGCTCAAAAGCATGGATGATCTCCAACACGGAAAGTCCTTTTCCCGTCCCGATATTGAAAAACTCGTAATTTGCCTTATTCTTACCCTCGAGCAAACGGCGAATAGCCACCACATGTGCTTTTGCCAAATCTACCACGTCGATATAATCACGTAAAGGTGACCCGTCGGGTGTATTATAATCATCACCGAACACGCTCAACTGCTCCCGAATACCGATAGCGGTCTGTGTCAAGTAAGGAATCAGATTATTCGGCACGCCATTGGGCAACTCCCCGATTAAGGCAGTCGGATGCGCCCCTATCGGGTTGAAATAGCGCAAAGCCAACGCGTTCATCTTCGGTTCCACCTTCATCAAGTCACGGATAATATCTTCACTCATCACCTTGGTGTTCCCGTAAGGCGATTCGGCCTCGTGGCGGGGAGTCTTTTCCGTCACGGGAAGTACATCCGCTTGCCCGTATACCGTGCAAGAAGAAGAGAATACCAGATTCGGCACTTGAAACTCACGCATAGCATCGAGCACGTTCATCAATGAATTCAAGTTATTGAAATAATACTCCAACGGCTTATGCACGGATTCGCCCACCGCTTTCAACGCGGCAAAATGAATCACCGCCTTGACATCCGAATGGCGAATAAAAAAATCTCTCGTTGCCACCCGATCGGTAAGATCAATCTCCTCGAATTCAGGACGAATACCCGTGATCTTCTCGATCCCATCCAACACGTCAATACTTGAATTCACTAGATTATCGGCTATAATCACGTCATAACCACTCTGTTGAAGTTCCACCACCGTGTGGGACCCGATATACCCCGTACCTCCTGTCACAAAAATTTTCATACACCAATAATTTTTTCTCAATTTATAACAATCTGTGTGTCTGTAATAGACAGAACAAAGTAAATAATAATAATCCGAAATGCCTAAAATGAGTTTGACAACCTTGCGTTTTTTCTTACCTTTGCCGTATGAATAAATACGTTGAACACATAGAAGAATTGTTATATCTACATGATTGCGTGATAGTTCCCGGGCTAGGAGGCTTCATCTGCAACTATACCGGAGCAACGATCAACGACAAGACAGGGATGATCATCCCCCCTGCCAAAAAGGTCGTGTTCAACAAACACTTGAAACAGAATGACGGACTTTTGATCAATTGGATCGCCCGCAAGGAACAGATCGATTACGAGAAAGCACAACGCCGCCTCGCTCTATTCCGCGAAGAGGTAAAAGTACGATTGAACCAAAAGCAAAAAGTAAACTTCGGCAAAATAGGGACGCTCAGTGTAGACCGCCGTTTCAATATTCTCTTCGAATCAGCCAACCACAACTTCCTGCCCGACGTCATGGGAATGGAAGCAATGCCCCTCGTGGCAAACGGCAAAAAAGTTAAGAAGACAAACGGAGAATACATAAATACCGAATCCGGAAACCTAGTTACCCGTCTGTTCAAATTCGGACTATCGGCAGCCATGATCGCGGGAATCGTGGTACTCTCGCAACAGGATATATTCCAAGGGGACACAGCTGCCAACTTGAGTAATATGCAACCCGCATCCATGAAAAGTAAATTGATTCAAACGGAGGAAACGGCAAAGATTTCTCCCGACTGTGATTTCGTGGATTACGATCCCGTTATTGATTTGACCGGGAAGTCAAGCGCACAATAATAACGATCAAGCAAGCCGGGACAATCATATACAACGCCTTAATCCCGAGCAACCCGAGAATCACAAGTAATATGCTCCAGAACACCCAATTCATCTTTTTCTTGAAATTATAACAAGAAATCAGTATATACACGGGAATCATATAAGTTAATGCCTTCACGTTCCATATCGCAAAACCAATCAAGACCATGCCGAGAAAACAGTACAACAGACTATTTTCTTTCCAAGAAAAGTTTGTCAGTTTTAAAGAAAACATCGGCACTTCACTAATTAGAAGAATAGCAAAAACGAGAGAACAAACTGCCAAAAGCCAAGCATTACCCCATGCCATCATAAAAAACTCCGGCCGGTAATACAAACAAAACACCAACATCACCCAAAACAACGCGTTCGAGGGAGTCGGCAACCCGATAAACGAATGTGTCTGCCGGGTATCGAGATTGAATTTAGCCAGACGATAAGCCGAAAAAGCAGGCACCAACAAAGGAACTACCGATAGCACCCGTTCCACCCAATAATATGTTTCTCCCGGTTCAGAAGAACAAAATGTTTCCCGAATCAAGAAATACGCCATTACCGCCGGCATCACCCCGAAGCTCACCATATCCGCCAAAGAATCAAGCTCTTTCCCCATATCCGATTTCACGTGCAGAAGACGTGCGGCAAAACCGTCAAAAAAATCAAACACCATGGCAAGAATCACCAGCCATGCAGCAATTAGCAAATTACCGTTAAACGCCATATAAATAGCCAACGCTCCGGAAGTAACATTCAGACACGTGATCAAGTTTGGGATATGTTTTTTCATGGACTATACTTTTATGATTCGAACACGAAAATACTTCTTTTTACAATAGGTAAACTACATTTTTATTACTTTTGTTGCAAAATTGTTATCGACATGGCTAAATTTCTCATTATTAGATTCAGTTCCATCGGAGATATCATCCAATGCATGAACGTAGTAAACGGGATCAAAAATCACTTCCCGGATGCGGAAATACACTGGATTGCCCGTAAAGACATGGGCTCTTTTCTCAATATGGACAAACGCATCGACCGGGTTTGGGGATTTGACAAGAAAACGGGGTTGAAAGGTTTACTTCGCATGGCAAAAGAACTGAAAGCCGAGAAATTCGATTACATTTATGACGCACACAGTAATATCCGCTCGAACATATTGAAAGCCGTGTTATTACCTCCCTTTTACTCTTTGTTCCCGAGAGGACGGCACTACACGCTACGCGGCAAAGAACGGTGGAAACGTTTCTTGCTTTTCAAACTGGGTATCAACAAATTCGACAACCCCTTCCGGGGTATCGTTTCTTACCGGAAACCTCTTGCGAAATGGGGTATCACGAATTTCGAATCGGATTATTCCGACTGGTGCTTCCCCGAAGAATACAAAGAACGCTTTGCCCGCACCTTTACCCCGAAGACCATTACCCTAGTTCCCTCGGCCAACTGGGAAATGAAACGCTGGCCCGTCAGCCATTGGCAGCAAGTTATCCAACTTATGCCGGAATACCGATTTATCATTCTCGCCGGACCGACAGACACATTCTGTGAAACAATCAAAGCCATCGCCCCCGAACGAGTGAACAACCTCTCCGGACAAACCTCTCTGTTGGAATCCTGTTACCTAGTGAAGCAATCTCACCTTGTCATCAGTGGCGATACCGGCTTCCTGCATGCCGCCGATCTGTTCCACACGCCCTCCATAGCCTTGATGGGTCCCACCGCATTCGGTTTCCCCACCGGAAAAGAAGCCGAAGTCATGGAAGTAAGCCTTCCCTGTCGTCCCTGCACGAAAGACGGTAGAGGAAAATGCAAACAACCCGTCTGGCAAAAATGTATGGTCGACATCACCCCCCAAGCAGTAGCCCAAAAAGCCAAAGCTATTTTAGATTTTAAATTTTAGATTTTAGATTGAAAAACTACCCCTCCGACTCCCCCTTATCATGTCTTAATGTCACGTAGAAAGTTGTACCCTCGTTCTCTTCGCTCTCGAAAGAGATCGTTCCACCCATACTCTCTATAATCTTGTACGACATTGCCAGTCCGAGTCCGGTACCACCTGATTTGGTCGTGAAATTCGGTTCGGAAATCTTATCCCGGATACCTTCCGGAATACCACAACCGTTATCCCGCACGAACAAAATAATCTTGCCCAATGCCGTCTTCAACTGCACGTGAACGTGTCCTTCCCGGTCTTCCGGGATACTTTGTTCCGCGTTTTTCAGCAGATTCACAACCACCCGGTTCACCTGATCCCGATCTCCATATACAAAAACACCCGGCTCTATGTCACATGTCATGTTCGCCACGTTCTCGTGAAACAACTTGGCACACCCATCCACAAGCTCACTCAGGTCAAACCACTCATTATTCGCCACTTGTAATTTAGCAAAATCAGAGAACGCGGAAGCGATAGACGCCATGTGGTCTATCTGCTCGATCAAAACCGAAGATATATCTTTAAACCGCTGCCGTACTTCCTCAATATCCCCTTTCTGTAAAGTACGTTGCATAAATTGCAAATTCAACTTCATCGGCGTTAGCGGATTCTTAATCTCGTGCGCGATCTGTCTTGCCATCTCCCTCCAAGCACTCTCGCGTTCGGACTTTGCCAATTGCTTGACATTCGCTTCCAGTTTATCCACCATCGCGTTGTACTCCTTCACCAGTAACCCGATTTCATCTTTCTGGTTATAAATAATCTTCTCGTTCTTACCCCCTACCCGCATCCGTCTCAACTTATCGTTCACGACCTGCAACGGCTTCGTGATCCGCTCGGCAACCACGCTGGATAAAATAAAAGCCAATACCATAACAATCATCGCGATATTCACCGCGACAATCACGGTCAGGAAAATATCTTTGTTCAGCTCTTCCCCTTTGGTAAAATAAGGAATACTCAACACGTATCTCTCTCCCGATTCCAGCACCAACGGCATATAAACCGCCATATAAATCATCTCGGCTATCCGTTCGTCCTGCACGAAACTCATTTGCTCTTGCGTCACGACTTTCTTGTAAGCCTCGGGATTCAACAATGTCCCGTCAAACCCTTTCTCGAAAATCATCGGTCGGGAAGTAGCAACCAACTCACCGCCCCAATTATAAACATTAATATCTACCCAAAGCACATCCGCCAATCTCCTCAACGCCGTCTCGATCTCCGGACACTTATCCGCATCCACGCAATTGTAGCGCTCCAACTCGCTCGTGATATACTTCGACACCTGAACAAGCGCTTCACTGTGCCGACGTTCGAAACTAGCGGCATTCCCGACAATACTCATAATCGTCATAAGCACGAACAAACCGGCAACCAGCGAAATAATATTACTTTTGATCCTTGACTTCAAACTCACCTGACGGAAATTTTCCCACCCGCCGTCAAACCGGAAAAACATCCCGTAAGACGTCAGTATAGCACTCACGAAAATAGCGTACAACAGGTTCATATAGTACAACGCGAACACGTCATCCGCCAGACTGACAACGCAAATACCTTCCTCTTTAATCGGAACGATCATGTGGGAATACCCGTCTACATTAATCGTGCGGGCATGCTCGTACGCCCCGAAACGCTCGGTAGAGCGCGGGTAATTAAAAGTTCCGTCAGCATCTACAAGCACCCCCTTACGGTACTTGGCATACGAATAGGGATACACGAATTCATTCTCCAAATCTGTCTCCCGCGACAATATCTGCGCATACCCTATTCCCTCGTGTCCTTTCTTAGAAGTAAAACGAATATACAGGCAACTGCCGTTCTTCACGTCCGGCAACATATAACGCCCCAAGTACACGTTCTGTCCGTCAAACAGATCAATATTATAAAATAAAGTACTATCCACTCTTATCCCGAGACTGTCTATCATACCGTCATAATAATCATAGCAACCGTATTTCACGTGTTTCGGAGTTACCAGTATAGTATCCCGTCCCGTGCATATAATAGCCTCGCAATCATAGTAAAATCCCGTCATGTCCAGTAATTCTTCCGAAATATACCGGGCCAGCACCTTCTCGTCCCCAACGCTGATCAGTGAATCGACCTTCGTACTTTTCATGATTTCATTGTTGATCTCGACCAACTTCTCCTCGAACACGGGATCAACTTCTTTCACGATCTGAACGATATAATCGGCACGAATTTTCAACTCGCGTTCCATCTCGTTACTCTTGGCTAAAAAGATGATATAAACGCAAACCACCACGAGAGCAAGCATAAATACACTTTTCTGGGCATCCATCTTCATCAGGTAAATCCCCAGTATAAACAAAAGGTAAAGTGACAAAGTAAACAAGCACTCCAAGGGAGTCAACGAAAAATTAAAGAAATAACAAAGAGCCGCGCAAAACAAGATCACGATTGTCACCCCGAGCAACGCTTGTTTCATCGTGAAAAGGTTCCGAAAATAACGGACGGAACTATTGATCAACACGATAAATCCCATACCCGCGATAATCAAAGTTACAAACGCTACCACGGACGAAAAATCGACATTAATCAGACGAGCTATATTCAAACTGATAGACGTACTCTCTATCAACGTCTTGATTGAAAAATGAAGCAAATTCGTGTAGATAAAAGCCACGAACACGAAGCCCGCAAGAAAAAGCCACCGGTAGCGCATCAACCGGTATTCATTATATCTTATCCGCAACTTATTGAACGTGATAAAAAGATAATGTGCCAAACAAAACATCGTCACGAACAAATCCCCTACCGAAACAATAAACGAACCGCCTCCGGCCACCTTACTGTTCGCGAAGATCGACAAATGATAAAGCGAGTACGGCACCTGATACCTCACCATGATTACCCGCAGCAGAATCAACAGGCAGAGGAACCCAAACGAGTGTCCCACCTGTTCCCTGAAACTCACGGAGCGATCCAGCGATATCTCGTAAGCATAAAACAAGAGATAGAGAAACACGAAATAGAGTACCAGCAAAAAATAATTCGGCAATGTATCCCCGTACCCCACGTTACTCTCGATCTTGAACAGCGCTTTCCCGTCCCGGCTATATATCGTGTACCCTCCCTCTTCCCATACATTCTTGATCGTCACTTTACTGGCATCATCCAGATTACTCCCGAACCGCGGGTTAAAATGATTCTTCACGTAACTGCTGGAATAAGGATAATCCTCTTTAATAAATAAAAGCCCGTAATACTCCATGTCCCCGATAAACCGCTTTCGGACATCAAAGTACAAATTATTCAACTTCACTAACTCCCCCCCCTCCTTCAGACGCTCGTACAGGTTGGGAGTCCCCACCCGTTCGTCACTCCAGTACACCAATTGCCCATTCTTGAAGCCGAGCAGGATCGAATTCCGCATCCGCCAGTTACTTTTGGAAATCTGAGTATTCTCGTCCAACTTCTGCAACTGTTCGTCCAAATGCTTCTCTTCCGCTTGCAATTGAGCCTGAAAAAGAGCGACTTGGGAATCCGCCGACCAATCACTCAAAGAGGTTTCCCACAACGAAGCCACCAAGAGACATCCCATGGCCAAGGCTAACACGAGCCAAAACTTTCTCATTCTTTTTCTAATCCCCGACTTACTCATGATGATAAGGTTCTCCTTTCAATATTGTCATTGCCCTGTATAATTGCTCCGTGAAAATCATCCGCACCATCTGGTGTGAGAATGTCATCTTGGATAATGAAATCTTCATATTCGCACGTTTATAAACTTCTTCGGCAAACCCGTATGGTCCCCCGATCACGAATACCATTCGCTTAATACTTGTCAGCATCTTCTGTGCCAAAAACTCCGCGAACGCCTTAGAAGTGTATTCATTTCCACGCTCATCCAACAAAACTACGAAATCCGACGCCTCCAATTGTCCCCGTATCAACTCCCCTTCCCTCTCTTTCTGTTGCACCTCACTCATATTCTTCGTGTTCCGTACATCCGGAATCACCTTCATCTCGTAAGGGATATAATATTTCAACCGCTTCTCGTACTCGGCAATCCCCGCCCGCACAAACTCAGCATCCGTCTTTCCTATCACTAGCAAACAAACTTTCACACCACAATATTTTTTCTATTACACTAAAATGTTCATCTACACGCAAATGTAGATAAAAATACCATATCTTCCGCGAATCGTTAAAAAAAAGCACACCAATATTTGCCCGAATTTCAAGAAAACACTATATTTGCACCCGTTAAAGCTAACCACTTTAGCACACGCAAGTGTAGGTCCTATAGCTCAGCTGGTTAGAGCACCTGACTCATAATCAGGGGGTCCTTGGTTCAAGCCCAAGTGGGACCACTTGAAAATAAAGCAGTTACAAAATTAAAAATGTAACTGTTTTTTTGTTTTTATATGGTTTTTACTGCCAATTTCGGAACTGGAAAATCTGTTTTTTTTCA
This sequence comes from Butyricimonas sp. DFI.6.44, assembly GCF_022132345.1. Lineage (NCBI taxonomy): Bacteria > Pseudomonadati > Bacteroidota > Bacteroidia > Bacteroidales > Odoribacteraceae > Butyricimonas > Butyricimonas sp. DFI.6.44. The sequence continues at coordinate 171,660 of NZ_JAKNJD010000014.1, forward strand.
TGTTAAGCGTAAATTTTGCACAGTCGAAACA